>JAKPPP010000084.1 GCA_029547265.1 Bacteroidota bacterium | reverse complement strand
AACACAGGGCTTGCCCTGCCGGCGGCGGCTCACTCAAAAATGTTGACTTCGAATATCGATATAATCAAATTAAACATTGTTGAAGTCAACATTTTCTCTTGAGCTGGTTATATTGATTGACACACTTTGTGTAATACTCCCCAGCTCTTCTTGCAAAGGTCAACTTAGAGTCACTTTCTAAATCAGAAAATAGTTTATCTAACCCGCTTTGTGACAACCCGCAATTTCTAAACTTTAAATAGTCACTCGAAAAACTTGATGAAATTTCTAATGGATGAAAATTTTCACCCACATTAGCGAAACATGAAACAACCGATGAAACACAACACACAACAATTGAAAACAGCATAAACATGCTGAAACTTTTCGAAGAAGTTTCGCGACAATTTTGCTTATTCAATGTACTATTTAGTTTCACTTTTCTGTCTTTAATTACCAACTATGTACTATACAAATAATTCAAATAATTAAGTTACATGCATAAATCAGCATGAAACAAATTAATTAATTGAAAAACCTAAAATTCTTAATGGATAAGGATAAATTCCAACTTTAAGATCCCACTTTCAACCCCATTTGTAGTGCGAATACTTCGAGTATATTTAGAACCTGCAATTTCCCTCTTTGGAATATTATAGATGCAATTTAAGGCTAATTTCTTTCCAATGCAAGAAATTTGGATTTATTTAGCCAATAAAATCAGGTACTTTACCAAGTCGGTCCTGATTATCAATCACTTAAATAATAAACAAAACACTATGAGAGCTGTTAATACCGTATTTTTACTGTTAGGATCTAACGTTTTTATGACATTTGCATGGTACGGGCACCTGAAATTAAAGGAGTTTGAATGGGCAAAAGATTGGGGATTAGGAGCAGTCATTTTATTGAGTTGGGGCCTTGCTTTTTTTGAATATTGCCTTCAAGTTCCGGCTAACAGAATTGGCTTCATAGATAACGGTGGCCCTTATTCTTTAATCCAATTAAAGGTAATTCAAGAAGTGGTTTCACTCAGTGTATTTGTGCTGTTTTCGCTCTTAATTTTTAAAAATACTGAATTTAAGTTGAATCATGTTGCTTCTTTCGCATGCCTTATTTTGGCAGTTTATTTTGCTTTCAAGAAATGATTTAGTCAATAAAAAAGGGCGGATATCCGCCCTTTTTTATTACTTTTATATTGCTTTTTTATCTCGAAAAATCAAAGTTTTTCGATGCTAACTCATCCATCACTTTTTGAATTCCTTCTCGCAGATTTATTTTATGCTTCCACCCAATTGCGTGAATTTTCGTCACGTCAAGCAATTTCCTTGGTGTTCCATCGGGTTTATCAGTGTTGAACTTTAATTCTCCGGGATATCCTACCAATTCTTTAACCATTAATGCAAGATCCTTGATGCTTATATCTTCTCCGGTTCCAACATTTACATGCTGATCCCCTTCGTAGTTTTGCATTAAGTATACCGATGCATCTGCCAAGTCATCAACATGCAAAAACTCTCTCATTGGCGAACCTGTTCCCCATATTTCTACTGAGGGAATATTATTCGCTTTAGCATCGTGGAATTTACGTATCAGTGCCGGTAAAACATGCGAGTTTTGCAAGTCATAATTGTCGTTAGGACCATATAAGTTTGTTGGCATGGCACTAATGAAATTACTTCCGTATTGCTTACGATAAGATTCAGCCGTTTTTAAGCCTGCAATTTTCGCAATTGCATAAGGTTCGTTGGTATTCTCTAGGTAACCGCTCAATAAATACTCCTCCTTAATAGGCTGCGGACACATTTTCGGATAAATGCACGATGATCCTAAAAACAGAAGCTTTTTTACTCCTATTACATGAGCATGATGAATCACATTACTTTGGATCATCAAATTCTCATAGATAAATTCCCCTCGGTACACGTTATTGGCAACGATTCCTCCAACCTTAGCCGCAGCTAGGAAAACATACTCCGGTTTTTCTGTTTGAAAGAATGCCTCAACCGCCTTTTGGTCTCTCAAGTCGAGCTCTTTCGATGTTTTAAGCACCAAATTGCTAAATCCTTCCGCCTTGAGTTTTCGAACTATCGCCGAACCCACCATGCCTCGATGCCCGGCAACATATATCTTACTATCCTTATTCATTGTATTTCTTTCAAAAATCGAAACTATTCGTGGTAATTAAGCACTTGGTGTCCGCCTTCACGAAGGTATTTATCCTTCTTAAATGCCTCAAGATCACACGCTACCATTTCCTTCACGATAGCAGGAAGGTCGTATTTAGGCTTCCAGTTAAGTTGCTTATTTGCTTTTGAAGGGTCTCCGATCAATAAATCAACTTCTGCAGGGCGATAGTATCGTTTATCGATTGCTACCACTTCTTGCCCCACTTTTACCTGGTACTCAGGATTGTTGCATTTTTTCACAACTGCCACTTCGTTCTCTTCTTTGCCTTTCCATTCTAATTCGATACCGACTTCGGCGAACGACATTATAATGAAATCACGCACAGGAGTAGTAATACCGGTTGCAATCACATAATCTTCAGGTTTCTCTTGCTGCAACATTAAATACATTGCTTCAACATAATCCTTGGCATGTCCCCAGTCGCGTTTTGCATCCAAATTACCCATGAACACTTTATCTTGTAATCCTAGTGCAATTCTAGCAACTGCACGGGTAATTTTACGAGTTACGAAGGTCTCTCCACGTAAAGGTGATTCGTGGTTAAATAGAATACCGTTAACGGCGAACATATTATACGATTCACGATAATTGACGAAAATCCAATATGCGTATAATTTTGCTACTGCATATGGAGAACGAGGATAAAAAGGAGTGGTTTCGCGCTGTGGAATCTCTTGTACCAAACCATACAATTCAGAGGTTGAAGCTTGATAAATTTTGCATTTATCAGTCATGTTTAACATACGAACTGCCTCAAGAATTCTCAATGCACCAATACCATCGGCGTTAGCTGTATATTCAGGAGAGCTAAAGCTAACATGTACGTGAGACATCGCACCGAGATTATAAATTTCGTCGGGTTGAACTTCACTTATAATTCGAATAATATTAACAGAGTCGGTAAGATCACCATAGTGAAGTTTGAAACGTACACCCGTCTCATGAGGATCATTGTATAAATGATCTACACGTTGCGTGTTAAAGAGAGAACTACGACGTTTGATACCATGCACTTCATAGCCTTTTGATAACAAAAGTTCAGCTAGGTAGGCGCCATCCTGTCCGGTAATACCGGTAATTAGAGCTTTTTTCATAGAAAGTTATTGCAAGAGTTGTAAACGAAATCCATTTACAGAGGTTACATTAGCAAAATTAATTTAAAAATAAGCACTTGAATTCAATAAGTTAAGTACATATTCACAATGAGAAACTCATAAAAAGTCGATTTGTTGTGCCAAAATACTTCTCAACCACTATTTCTCGTTTCTATCGGTGAAATTGACAATAATTAACGCAAATTTGACCAAAACACGAAAAGAAAAGCAATAAATCCCGCCTCGCCTACTCCTCTTTAGCTATTTTTGTGCAGGTTTGCATGCAAAATGTATGATTTTAGAAATTTTGGTTAGGTGCAGGGGTTAAATCAAACTATTTTGCCATTCCTCCGTATCAACGATTCGGTAAACTTTACAACGATTAAATACAATAGAAATTCCAGATGGAAAAAAAACTGATGGGCGGTAATAACCTGATCGACCAAAAAGACATTAAACGAACTTTAACTACCATTGGTAAAAATTGGTATTGGTTCGTGTTATTTCTGGCATTAGGAATAGGCGGTTCTGTTGCCTTTTTATACAAAGCCACAAAATATTATGGAGCAACTGCCGAAATTTTGGTTAAACCACCAAAAGATCCATTTAAAGATGCTTTAAGTGAATCATTGCCAACCCCTCCTAAGAAGGAAGATGTAGCAAATGAGATCAAAATTCTTCAGTCTACTAAGTTAGTTGACGAGACCATTACGAAGCTAAATCTCGACATTTCATACTATATAGAAGGCCGTATCAAAACAGGAGAAGTTTACCGTGGAACGCCTTTTACGGTTGAAGGAAAACTTACTGATCCATCATTGTATGAGGTACCCTTTGAGATTCATGTTAAAAACAAAAGCAGCTATGTTGTTGAGATAAACACCGAAAGCTATAAATTTAAAAGAGAAGCTCATTTCGGAGAGCCATTGGTTACTGATCGTTTCTCATTTATAATTACGCCTGATACAGCAGTGATAGAAAGGAATACTAAAATTCAAGAAATTCCCTATATCTTCAAATTCCGCAACCATTCGAAATTGGTCCAAACCTATCAAAATGCTCTTATCATCAATAAAGATAATAGTGCAACAACTATTTCTATATCTATAGAAGACGAAGTTCAAGAAAAAGCAGTTGACTTCTTAAATACCTTAGTAAATATTTACATCGAGAATTCGATTGCAGTTAATAAAAATGTAAATGAAAATACACTTGCATTTATCGATGGTCAATTACGTGAAGTTGAAGGACAATTAAATGGTGTAGAAGGTAATCTCGAGCAATTTCAAAAAGATCGTACTACATTCAATTTAGGTCAAGAGCAGAGTGTATTATTTCAACGTGTAGTAGACTTTGATACAGAAAAAGCACGATTGAATATTCAGCTGAAGTCGATCGACATGATGTATGAGTATTTAACAAGTAGCGGCGGCGATAACCTTGCAATCTCTCCTTCTGTACTTGCTGATGCAAACGATGAAGCACTTTCAAATGCATTCAACGAGTTATACGCTTTACAACAAAAGAGAACTAATTTATTATTTAGTAATACAGAGAGTTCTAAGCCGGTAGTTGATAATGATGTTTTGATTTCAAATTCAAAACAAAAAATCCTAGGAATTGTACTTAACATACGCAAAACGCTTGTTAATCGTATTAACAGCTTGAGCTCTCAAGTCGGAGAATATCAAAATACAATTCGTCAGATGCCTACTACACAAAGAGGTTTAGTAAACATCAATAGAAATGTAGAAATATACTCTAAGATTTATGAGTTCTTATTAGAAACTAGAGCACAAACTATTATCGCGAAAGCAGCTATCGTTGCAGATAAATTTGTGCTTGAACCTGCTTATGCAACAGGATTATTACGTCCTCTTGCTATTAAAACATTAGCAGCCGGTATTGGCGGAGGATTAGCACTTGCATTCTTGATTATATTCTTCAAGGGAGTATATTACAACTATATTCAAACGAAAGATGACCTTAAAGATGCTACCGAACTCCCAATTATTGGAGTAGTAGGGAAAAGCAAAGAAGCTGAATCTGAATATTTAGTTGCAGATAAATATCCTCAATCACAAATTGCCGAAGCATTCCGAGTCATACGGACCAATTTATCTTATTTCGCTGCTAAATCGAAGAGTAAAGTTATTTTGGTTACATCATCGGTTGCCGGAGAAGGTAAAACATTTACTGCAGTGAATACTGCAACCATCTTAGCTAAAGCGAAGAAAAAAGTAATCTTGTTGGATCTCGACTTGCATAAGCCTAAACAAGCAAATGCATTCAATTTACAAAATGATGTTGGTGTTACTTCATTTATAGTTGGTAAAGCAACAATGAATGAAATTATCAAAGACACAAGTATCGATAACCTACAAGTAATTTTAACAGGACCTCGTACTCCGAATGCTTCTGAATTAATTCTTGATCCGAATCTTGAATTATTAATCAATAGCCTTAAAGAACATTATGAGTACATCATCATTGATACTCCTCCTGTAGGACTATTGTCTGATGCATTAGTGTTCATGAAATTTGCCGACATAAATATTTACGTATTGAAAGCGGGATATTCTAAACGCGACTTTGTTGATATAGCGCACCAAATTGTAGAAAAGAACGATGTTAAACATATGTCGTTTGTATTAAATAGTGTTAGCAGTAAGAACATTCCTGCCGGATATGGTGGAGGTTATTACGCATAACCAATATTAAAATATGTCAGAAGAAAACGACGTCGATAGAAACGGAGCATTGTCGAGGGCAATAAAAAGCCTTGGATTAAACCTTACCTCCTCTCAAAAGAGGAAAATGGGAGGAATGACCGTCTTGATTTTCTTATCGGCTATATTCGATGTTTTTGGGTTAGCATCAATTTTGCCATTGGTAAAACTTGCTGCGGACCCAAAAGCAATTCATGCAAATAACAAATTGCATTATTTGTACGATTACTTTGGATTTACCAGTGATAAAACATTTTTATTGGTTGTAATTCTAATTGTATTCGGGTTCTTTGTTTTCAAAAGTGCATTCGGGTTATTCGTCAACTATCTTCAAACAAAATTTAGTACACAAATAGCACATGATATTACTAAACGACAATTCAACAAATTCTTTGGATTAGATTTCCACACATTCACGGGTTTAAAAAGCAGCAATGTACTACATAGCATTATCAATAATCCTACCTCTTATATTTCATGGGTTATTCTTCCATTGATAATGTTAGTATCGGAAGGATTTATTGTGATATTAATTGTAGGTGGCATTGCGATTTATGATATAAAGCTATTCTTATTCATTGCTTGTATTATCGGACCCGCTACATGGTTAATCTATCGCTTACTCAGAAACAAATCATCAATTATCGGTGCTAAAATGAATATGTTGTTTCCTCAATCAATGGGAACACTTAATCAAACCATCAGTGGTTATATTGACATTAAACTTGCAGATAGAGAGGTTTTTTATCGTGACAAATTCTTGCGTCTTCAACAGAGCTATCATAGCTTAAACATGAAGTCGTATTTGCAAAATTTAATTCCAATTCGTGCAAATGAATTAGTTGCATTGTCAGGGATTGTACTCATCTTTATTTATGCAATCTTCCTAACTGACAACAGCGATCAAGCTATTGTGATGGTGAGTCTATTTGCAGCTGCAGCTTATCGTTTGATGCCTTCACTAAATCGTATTATCAGTTCTATGGTTTATATTCAAAAGAACTTGGTTGCGATGGACAATTTAAATCTATATAGCGATATTGAAAAAGCAAGGGAAAGTGAACCACCTCAAGTGCCTGTCGTTTTTGAAAATGACATCAAAATAAACAACCTTTCTTTTACATTCCCTGATAACGAAATACCTACATTGAAAAACATCTCAATGGAAGTAAAAAAAGGAGAAAAAATTGGAATCGTTGGTTCATCAGGTTCAGGGAAAACGACTTTAATGAATGTTCTATTACGCTTTTACGAAGAGCAACAAGGCGAAATTTGTATTGATGGAAAGAAACTTGGGCTAGAACATATTCGTGGCTGGAGAAATCTGATCGGATATGTGAAACAAGATATTTTCCTAATGGATAATTCTATTCGTGATAACATCACTTTTGGAGATTGGAATGCAGATGAAGAACGCGTTCGTCGTGCCGTAACTCAAGCTTCACTCGACAATTTAATTGATTCGTTACCGGAAGGACTCGACACTATAATTGGTGAGCGAGGATCGAAACTTTCAGGAGGACAACGTCAACGTATTAGTATTGCAAGATCACTTTACAGAAATGCTCAAGTTTTGATTTTCGATGAAGCTACATCAGCGCTCGACAATCAGACCGAACAAGAAGTAAGTGATGCAATCGATTCACTTTCCGATTCTCACAAAACTATATTCATCATAGCTCACCGTATCACAACACTCAGAAACTGTGATCGCATTTATGAATTAAAAGACGGTCGTGTAGACGGTATTTATACTTACAAAGAGCTACTTGAGAAAGTAATGTAATTGGCATAAATTCTTGAAATATGGTTTTCAACTCGTTTGACTTTCTTCTCTTTTTTCCACTCGTAACTATTTTGTTTTATTTATTAAAACATGAATATCGTTGGGCATTATTATTAGCTGCGAGTTGCTATTTCTACATGTATTTTATTCCGGCTTATATTCTGATTTTATTCGGAACAATAATCATTGATTATTATGCAGGAATTCTAATTGAATCAGAAACAAGGCATAAACGAAAGAAACTATTTCTCTTCGCCAGCATAATCGCCAACGTTGGAATTCTTGCTGTATTCAAATATTACAATTTCTTTCTCGACAATTTAAATGTAGTTGGAACCTGGCTTAATGGACATCCAACTGCCATTCGCTATTTAGGAATAGCTCTTCCTATAGGTTTATCTTTTCACACTTTCCAAGCGATGAGCTACACGTTTGAAGTTTACTACGAAAGACAAAAAGCCGAAAGAAAATTCGGATACTATGCGCTTTATGTAATGTTCTATCCTCAGCTGGTAGCGGGACCGATTGAAAGACCTCAGAATATTCTTCATCAATTTCACGAAGAAAAGAAATACAAGTATGAAAATGTTAGAGATGGATTACTTCAAATGCTTTGGGGATTCTTTAAGAAGATAGTAGTTGCCGACAATATTTCCGGTATGGTGGATCTTGCCTACACTCATCCTGAACAACAAACAGGATTAACATTACTGTTAGCGACCTATCTATTTGCCATTCAGATTTACTGTGATTTCTCAGGATATTCCGACATAGCAATTGGAGCAGCGAAAACTATGGGTTATGATTTAATGGAAAATTTCAGAACACCATATATATCAAAAAACATTAAAGAATTTTGGAGCCGTTGGCATATATCACTAAGCACCTGGTTCAAAGATTATCTTTATATTCCTATTGGTGGAAATAGAGTGAAAATTTCGCGCATGATGATCAATTTAATGATCGTATTTGTAATAAGTGGAATTTGGCATGGCGCAAATTGGAATTTTATAATTTGGGGATTCCTTCACGGTTTATACTTGATCTTAGCAATTCAAAAAGACATTGTCTTAAAAGCTTTAAAGATTCCTGAGAATATGATAACAAACACTATCAATATATTTGTTACATTTCACTTAGTAGTATTCGCTTGGATCTTCTTTAGAGCTACTACTTTTACAGATGCAGCTATCATCATAAAATCTATTGCGCATACAAAATTCGGCAGCCAACACTTGATTCATTCATTGGATGTATTCTCAGTAGGAGAGAAAAATTTAGGAAGAACATTGTTTCTTTTCACACTTATCGGTGGCTTTATGCTTGCTGATCCTACGATGGATAAAATTGCAAAAAACAAATTTCTCTTTAAGAATAACGCAATAAAGTATATTATCTACTCTTTAGTGATGACAGGTATAATTCTGTTTGGGTTCTTCGGCGACATTAACTTTATCTATTTTCAATTCTAAAGATGATGCAGCTACTTAAGAAAATATCATTATTTCTTTTATCATCGATTACAATCTACCTAGTTGTATTTGCTGTACTATTTGCCATTAAGGTAGGCGGAATCCCATTAGTGTATCGTGCAACTTCAGGACAAGTTTGGGAAGGAGGAAAAACTTATCGTAAGTTTAAATCATTCAATGAAAATGATACTTATGATGTATTTGTATTAGGTTCTTCGCATGCTTTGCATGGCTATGATCCGGATATATTTAGATCGAGGGGAATAAAAATGCATAACCTCGGCACCGACGATCAAAATTTGATGTGCTCTTATTACTTGGCGAAAGATTACATCACTAAAAATAATTGCAAAGTAGTTATCATCGATGTTTATGATCGTGTAATGACTTTCCAAAATTTAGAATCAATTTCTGATTTTATTCAAAACATAAACAAAGAAAAAACAGCTGCGCATGTAGCTTTGGCATCGAAGGATATTAGAGCCATTAACATGTTTACCTTACGACAATTTAATAAGTTCAGTGCACCATTATTAATCAATAAAGAAGTTATTAAGGACGGATATATCCCCTTAAACTATAAATTAACAAAGCCACACGACGAAATAAAGTGGCGATATAAAACAAATGAATACCAATTGGGCTATTTTGACAAGCTATTATCGTACTTATCGAATTCAGGCTTCAAAGTTGTGGTAGTTGAACACCCTCTCCCCTACCTTTATTTTCCTCCTGAACATCAAGCCTTCTTGAACGATATAAACCCAATTTTGGCCAAATACGGGGTCAAATTCTATGATTTTACAGGAAAAAGTGGCTTAACAGACCTTAAATTCTTTGCCGACGAGAACCATTTGCACATTCACGGCGTAGAAAAGTATAATAATTTACTCATTGACGAACTCTCTAAAGATGGTATCTTTACAAATACCATCAAAAATTAATACCCAGCATGAATAACCGCATTTTAATTGTTGTTGGAACACGTCCAAATTTTATCAAGATCACCCGCTTCAAAAAAGTAAATGAAGCGATGGGAAATCCTTTTGATATTAAAATCGTTCACACGGGACAGCATTACGATGCTAAAATGGCCGATGTGTTTTTTACACAATTCGAACTAGAGCCCGATTTCTATTTAAATATTCCTCAAGCATCAGCGAATACGCAGATGGGAGAGATTATGATTAGACTCGAAAACGTAATAAACGAATTCAAGCCTGCAATGGTAATGGCTGTAGGAGATGTAAATTCGACATTCGCTGCAGCGTTCACAGCACATAAAACAGGATGTAAAGTTGCACATCTTGAAAGTGGCTTGAGAAGCTTTGACAGAGGAATGCCTGAAGAAATTAATCGTTTGTTAACTGATGAAATTTCTGATTATTATTTCGTAACAGAACAAAGCGGACTTGATAATTTAATTAAAGAAGGTCGTAATAAAGAATCGATTTATTTTGTCGGAAATACGATGATCGATACACTTGTTGGATTTGATAATAAAATCAAAGAAAGCGATGTATTATCACAATACAACTTAAAGCCACAGGGATTTGTTTTGATGACAATGCATCGACCTGCTACTGTTGATTTCGAAGACGGATTAAATAAACTACTAGATATTATTGAGTATGTAAATAAAAACTACGACTTAGTATTCCCGATTCATCCGAGAACACTTGCGAAATTGCAACACTTCGGATTAATGGATCGCGTAAAAGCAAATTCGCGAATTATTTTAACTGACCCTCTTGATTATTTCGCTTTTCAAAAACTTACTGCAGAATGTCGATTTGTAATTACAGATAGCGGCGGAATTCAAGAAGAAACTACGTTCAGAAAAGTTCCGTGTTTAACACTTCGTCCAAATACAGAACGTCCGAGTACAGTTTGGATCGGAACCAACGAATTAGTTCCGTTTGATATTACTACTGTTCAAAATAAAATCAATGAAATTATTGGAGGCACCTATAAGAAAGGAGCTATACCACCTTATTGGGACGGACATTCTACCGAGAGAATTCTCGAAGTTTGTACCACTCTACTTCTGAAAGAACAACCGGCTCTTTCACATTAATTTCACTGAATGATTTGATTCAAAAAGTGTATCTCCAACGAAATACACTTTTTGCTATTTTCGCCAACCGTTATGAATATTTACAGTTATACAGATGCTACATATCCTACACCAAACATAAAGTTTGATGATACGTGGCCTGTACAATTTATTGAAGGATTTTCTAAATTCTACAAAAACTACCATCACAACTCAGTGATAATAGTTGAAGATCCGAAAACCGCTACCTATATTCCGATTAGAATTTTTCATGTAAAACAATTTCGCTTCGGACAAATTCTTCATGCTCCGGTTTCAAATTCAATAGAACTAAATTCATCTAGTCAAGTTGAGTTCCTTAACAAGCTGATTGCATTTATTAAATCGAAGAAAATTTTCCATAGGCTTATCCAACCACACCCATTCGGAATTATGCTTGGAGTACCGGATAATGCTGCATCATGTGAATTTGGCACTTACATAACACCTTTAGAAGGAATTGACGACGATACAATTTTGAACAGCTACGATGTGAAATACAAAAAAGCTGTACAACATAGCATAAAAAATGGGGGACGTATTCAGTTTGGAAGAAAGGTATTCGATGATTTCTACAAAATGTACACCGCCACCACTGAAAGAGCAAAGATTCATCGCGATTCAATTGAATACTTCAATGAATTGTATGCAACACTCGGAGAGGATCATATAGAAACAGGAGTTGTTTACGACGAAGATCGTCCTATAGGGGCTATTTTCATGATATATTCCAAATATTCTGCACTATGCACACATGCAGGATCAGGAGGAGAATCGAAGTTATATGGAGGAATGAAGCATCTGCATTTTGAGATGATGAAATACCTTAGAGATAAAGGGGTGAAAAATTACGACTTAGTGGGAGTTCGACTAAACAGCTCGAATGAGTCGCTACAAGGAGTTTTCAGGTTCAAAAAAGGGTTTGGAGGAATTTTGAAAGAAGGGTATTTATGGAAAACCGACATTTCACCTCTTCCAATGAAACTTTATGATATACTTGTAGGTATTCGCCAAGGGAAAAATGTGCAGAAAGATATTATTGATCAAGAAGCCAATTAATTGAATAATCCGACCCATCACAAGCCAGAAGTAACAAAAACCAGACGATAACGTACATCAACCCGTATTTTGACCAAATAAAAGGACTATTAAAAGGGATTATTACCTTTGTATAGCGAATACAATATGAAAAAGAACCTGCTTCTTACGTTTGATTATGAACTCTTTCTAGGACCTAGGAGCGGTCAACCTATTGAAAGTATTATTGAACCTACGGAGAGAATCCGAAAAGTCATTAATCCTAAAGGCATCAAAGCTATATTTTTTGTTGATACAACTTATCTAATCACACTTGAAAAATTTTCAAATCAACACCCAGCATGTGCTGCGGATTTGAAAATTGTTTCTGATCAAATAAAACAATTGATCAGTGATGGTCACTATATCTTTCCACATATTCATCCGCATTGGTTAGATGCAGAATATGATGCTGTTCAACATCAGTTTAATTTATCAGATGTAAAAAGATACCGCTTTCATAATTTAACTGAACATGACCGTGAATTAGTATTCAGAGAATCATTCCGAATTTTAAATACCATTATCAATTCAGTTGACTCGAAATATCAAATTAATGGATTTAGAGCCGGAGGATGGTCGATTCAACCTTTCAGCGATTTCAAACCATTTTTCGAACGTTTTGGGATAAAATACGATTTCAGTGTAATGGCCGGATTATACCAATTCTCCAATGCACAATATTTTGATTTCAGCAATGCTCCAGGCAAACCTGTTTATGCGTTCAACAGCGAAGTTTCTATTGAAGATCAAAACGGGCATTTTGTTCAAGTCAGCAGTTCAGTATTGTCAGTTAATACAGTATTAGACAAAGCTGATCGATTACATCGTAAAATACTTTACAAACTATTAAAAGATCATACCTACACAAGAGGAATTGGTCAACAATCAAAAAGATTACAGGATGTACTTCCTGTTTCTGAAAAGGGAGTTTCAACTTCCGATAATTCAAAAGAGCCAGCTTCTGTTGAATTAATGAGTATCGTAAAATTACCGTTATATCTCAAGTTTATAGAACAAAATGATTTCATGCATTTTGTTTCACACCCGAAGATGTTGAGTCGTCATAATCTAAGTACACTCGACAAATTCTTGACAGCAGTATGTAATAAATATACTGTTGTTAGTGACTACCTTCAAATAGTTGCCGAGTATTTACCAATAAACAAAAAAGAATCTGTCGTAAATCAGTTCCCCGCTAACGTTACCAACCCACACGGCACTGAAACAACAGGTATGACAACAATCTCAGTTGTAGTGCCATGTTATAATGTGGCCAACTACATTGAAGAAGGCTTAAGATCTGTGCTCGCACAATCGAAACCTCCTCTGGAAATTATTTGTGTAGATGACGGTTCTTCAGATGAAACTGTAGATATCGTTAAAAAACTACAAATAGAATTTCCGGGCAAAATTCAATTGCTCATTAACGATGGAAATCGCGGAGCAACTTACACTAGAAATCGAGGACTAGCAGTTGCGAGAGGTGAGTATATTCAATTTTTTGATGCGGATGATATTCTCATTAACACCAAATTCGAATATCAAACTGAACTCATAAATAACGCTAAAGTAAAGCCTGATATCTTAGTTGGAAGTTGTAAAAAACTATTCCTCGACGGTTCAGAAAAAATGTATTTATATGAGGATGGCGACCCATGGGTAAGACTAATGGACGCAATGCTTGGTGTAACTACATCGAACTTATTTAAGAAATCGAAACTACTCGAAATTAATGGGTGGTCCGAATCACTTAAAAGTAGTCAGGAGTATGATTTGATGCTTAGGATGATGCAAAAAGATGCTATCGCACTTATTGACCAAAAAATTGTAAGCGTCAATCGTGAGCGACCATTTGGATCTATCACGAAAACAAATCCGGGAGAAAAATGGAAAAGATTTATCGCAATTCGCGCCAGGATCTTTTTCTATTTAAAAGAAACAAATAAGTTGACACCCGAAATTCGACAGACATTTATAAATCGTGTCTTTGATGCTTTAAGAATTTTGTATTTGTATGATAAAAACGAAGCTATTCGTTTACATAAGGAATATATATTAAAAGAAGGCAAGCCATCGGATTCAACTTCTTCCACACCAAAATATATGCTGATATACAATCTATTCGGATTTAACTCAGCTCAGAAAGCATCATTATTGTTTAATCAACGTCAGAAACGAATTCATTAGGAGTACTAACAGTATGTTTTATTTAACCTATGCAGAACCACCATCAGGAGTTTATTACAGTCAAGTAACGGATGTAATTAAATTCTTGCGTTCTCAATGCAATGCAAATTTGCGATTGGTGGCATTTATTTCGCTGCACGACTTTTCTGGCAAAAAAAAACTCATCAAGCAACAATTACCGGATGCTATAATTCTTCCGATGTTGCCTAAAGCTCCATATTGGAAATTCAGCAATTTCGTATTATGGTTATTGTGTTTGATCTATCGTCCTAAAACTATTGTTGCAAGAAATGTTATTGCCGCAAATATGGGAATCAACGTTAGAGGTATGAGTTCAGTTAGAAAAGTTTGTTTCGACGGACGAGGCGCTATGGAAGCAGAATGGAATGAATATGAAGTAACTGTTCCCGATAACTGGAAAAAATCTATTGGAACTATGGAAGATAAAGCTGTTAACAAAAGCGACTTCCGTATTGCTGTAACACAAAAGTTAGTTCAACATTGGCAAAGCAGATATCATTACAATGGATCCAATCATGTTGTAATTCCATGTACGTTGAATAGCAGTTTCAAAGCAACTATTCCAACAAATGAAGATATTGTAAAAGTAAGATCATCAATAGGAATTAATGCTGATGATATCGTATTAGCCTACTCAGGCTCAACCTCAGGATGGCAATCGTTTTCAATATTGTATACATTCCTTTCTTCTTTCCTTAAAGAAAGCGATAAACATAAAGTCATTTTCTTAGCACAAGAAGAAGATAACATCACAAAGTTACTTAACGAATACCCTCAGCAAGTACAACGCAAATGGGTGAATCATCAAGAAGTAACTGCGATTTTAACAGCATGTGATACGGGAATATTAATCCGCGAACAAAGCATAACAAATCAAGTTGCATCTCCAACAAAATTTGCAGAATATTTATCTGCCGGACTTACCGTTATTATTTCCGATCATCTAGGAGACTATAGTGATTTTGTAAGGATTAATAATTGCGGAACTGTTGTTAACGGTGATGTATATCCGAAAATAGTAAAAACAGATATTGAAACAAGAGCGAGAATGATTTCTTTAGTAAAAAACAATTGGACTAAAGAAGCTCAACTAAATAATTATAAAAAACTTTTATCAGCAATACAATGAAAACATTAGTTACCGGAGGAGCCGGCTTTATAGGATGCGCAGTAATCGACAAACTTCAACGCGAAGGCCATGAAGTTTTTGTAATTGATAATTTATCATTCGGGAAAAGAGAGTTCATCAATATACCTGATGCTAACTTCTTCTTGGCAGATATTCTTGATAAGCCTGCAATGGATAAAATTTTCGCTGCTGTTCAGCCCGAAATGGTTATTCATTTG
>JAKPPP010000069.1 GCA_029547265.1 Bacteroidota bacterium | reverse complement strand
CCGATTAGGTTGCTATTCTGTTCAGAAACCGGCTCAACTCCGACTTCATCAAAACCCGAAGAGTATTTTTTATCACTTGCGGCAATATTGACTTCATCTACACCCTGCTGAATGGATTGGGTTATATCATCAATATTTAATTTATTACCGACCCGAACTTCTTCAATTGGGATTTGATCTTCATAGGCAAAAATTGAATCGCCAGCGGTACCATAAGGAAGCTTGACTATCAGCGAATCTTCTAATAAATCATTGGCAGTAACAGTCTCATTTAATAGCGGGACGTTCAGATTTACCGACCAGGTGGGATAATCCGATTCACTGGGGATTTTAAGATCGCAAAATGAAAATAGAACCGCCACTCCGGCGATGATGATGATTTTTAACTTTTGCATAATTACCCTCATTAAAACTCAAATATAATAATTTATTTTATAGCAATTAATAATAGAATTATGTGACACAAGTCTCACTTAAATGATCCTGATGTAAAAAACAACTTACCTCTTCGTTTTTTACAATGTTATATAACTATTCAAGTTTATGATAAATTTGCTCAATTTTATTCGCTATTCCAACGGCGTCCAGGTCTAAGTCTCTCAGTAAAATTTCACGTGCTCCTTGTTCAATAAAATGGTCTGGTATGGCCAAAATGTCAATCTTTTGCGGTAGGTTTTGCTCGGCGAAATATCTGGCAACCTGTTCCCCAAATCCACCAACAATGCTGTTTTCTTCAATTGTGATAATGATGCGATGCTTACTAGCAATCTCCGACAACATTTGAGTATCGAGTGGTTTCACAAAACGAGCGTGGACAATAGTCGGAAATATACTTTTTGATTTAAGTAAGCAGGCCGCCTCTATCGCGTTATTGGTCATTACGCCGACCGACAAGATGGCGACATCTTGACCATTTTGAATTATCTCCCACTTTCCAATTTGGTAGGTCACGGCTGGTGCTTGATCATCAAATTCGATATAAGAATCTTTTGGATAGCGAATGGCAAAGGGTGCATCGCTCTGCTCGAGTGCGGTGAACATTAAACTGCGCAATTCAGTGCCATTCCGTGGTGCGGCTACGATCATATTGGGCACTGTGCATAAATAGCTCAAGTCAAATGCGCCATGATGGGTTGGACCGTCTTCGCCGACGATTCCTCCTCGATCCAGGACAAATACTACCGGTAAATTTTGCAAAGCCACATCATGGATAATATTGTCGTAAGCGCGTTGTAAAAAGGTAGAGTAGATTGCCACCACCGGTCGGAATCCGCAAGCCGCTAAACCGGCGGCAAAGGTTACCGCATGCCCTTCCGCAATCCCGACATCGAAGTAACGCATTGGAAAGCGTCGTGCAAATTCGACTAATCCTGTGCCTTCCGCCATTGCGGCAGTGATAAAGATAGACTTGGGATATTTTTCACCAATTTCACAGGCGATTTTACTGAAAGCATTTAAAAAGGGCGGAGCGGT
>JAKPPP010000065.1 GCA_029547265.1 Bacteroidota bacterium | reverse complement strand
GTTCGAGGTTTCGCGAAGCGCGTTATGCGGCAAAGCCGACGTACCCCGATGGGGTTGAGGGCTAACGCGGGTTTGGATCTTGTAACTATTAATGTTTTCGAATATTAAATGCGACAGCCAATTCGAAATTCAAAATCATTTAAATTAATTGGGAAATTCTTCGATGTTTTCTATTTGCTTTAGTTTTGCAGCATGAAAACGCTGGCCTTGTTTGCTTCCGGGAAAGGAAGTAATGCTGATAATATCTGTTCGTATTTTAAAAATCATTCATCCATTCAAGTGGGATTAATTTGCAGCGACAGAAAAGAAGCCGGTGTTTTTGATGTAGCGGAAAAGCATCACGTAAAATCGATTTATCTTTCTAAATCACTAATTCAAAATCCTTCTCAGATTGTCGATTTGCTTAGGGAACATAACATTGACTATGTCATCCTTGCCGGCTATC
Source organism: Bacteroidota bacterium (assembly GCA_029547265.1). Lineage (GTDB taxonomy): Bacteria > Bacteroidota > Bacteroidia > AKYH767-A > OLB10 > CAINEC01. The sequence continues at coordinate 2,537 of JAKPPP010000065.1, read as the reverse complement.
TTAAATTGATCCCTAAAGAGCTTACAGAGGCATTTAAAGGTTGTATTATCAATATCCATCCTGCTCTCCTACCCTCTTTCGGTGGAAAAGGGATGTTTGGCATGCATGTTCATGAAGCAGTAGCTGCTGCGGGAGTATCGGAAACAGGTATCACTATTCATCATGTAAATGAACATTATGATGAAGGTGCTGTTATTTTTCAGGCACGTACTTCACTCGACAAATCAGATACACCTCAAACGATTGCTAAAAAAATTGCAGCGTTAGAAATGGAAAATTTTCCGAGAGTAATTGAAGAATTAATAGAAGGGAATAAAGGCTAAGAATTATTTTACTAATTCTTTTTTCTCCATCAAAGAATGCACTGATTCCATGATTGCTTGTGTGTCGAAATTACATTCTCTGTAAAGTTCTTTTTGCTCACCATGTTCAATGAATCGATCAGGAATTCCTAGGCGAACTACTTGTGCTTTGTAGTTATGATCAGCCATAAATTCAACTACCGCACTTCCGAATCCTCCTTGTAAACAACCGTCTTCTACAGTGATTACTTTACTGAATTCGTGGAAAATTTCGTGCAATAATGTTTCATCTAACGGCTTAACGAAACGCATATCGTAATGCGCAGGATACAATCCTTCTTTCGCTAATTTATCACATGCTTCCACAGCAAAATTGCCGGGATGTCCTATAGTTAAAATCGCTACTCCTTCTCCTCCTCTGAGCTTTCTTCCTTTTCCTACCGGGATGGCTTCGAATGGTTTTCTCCAATCGACCATCACACCGTTTCCTCTCGGATAGCGGATAGAAAATGCACCCATATTCGGATGTTGAGCAGTGTACATTAAGTTTCTCAATTCTTGTTCATTCATTGGTGCCGAAACAATCATGTTCGGGATGCAACGGAAGAACGCATAATCGAATGCTCCGTGGTGAGTTGGTCCATCGGCGCCGGCTAATCCCCCGCGATCGAGACAAAATACCACATTCAATTTTTGCAAAGCAACATCATGCACCACTTGATCGAAAGCGCGTTGCATGAACGAAGAATAGATATTGCAATAAGGAATCATTCCTTGAGTAGCCATCCCTGCCGAGAAGGTTACCGCATGTTGTTCGGCGATACCCACATCGAATGCACGATCGGGAAGCGCTTTCATCATGATATTCAACGAACATCCGGAAGGCATTGCAGGTGTTACTCCCACTATTTTATTATTCATCTCTGCCAACTCCACAATTGTATGTCCGAAGACATCCTGATATTTCGGAGGCTGAGGTGTTGTAATTACCGGTTTAATGATCTCTCCGGAAATCTTATCGAATAATCCGGGAGCATGCCATTTCGTTTGATCTTTCTCGGCCAATTCATACCCCTTTCCTTTAACGGTTAGGCAATGTAAAATTTTTGGTCCGGGGATTTTCTTCAAATCCTGCATCACTTTCGCCAAGTGATTCACATCATGACCATCGATTGGTCCGAAATAACGAAACTGAAGCGATTCAAATAAATTACTTTGCTTCAACAAAGCGCTCTTCACGGCATTTTCTACCTTCTGAGCTACAGCCTGCGCATTCGGACCGAATTTGCTGATAGCACCGAGCATCTTCCACACTTCATCTTTAACTTTGTTATAAGTTTGAGAAGTAGTGATATCGGTTAAATATTCTTTCAAAGCACCCACGTTAGGGTCGATGCTCATGCAATTATCGTTAAGGACAACAAGTAAGTTCGAATCTTCGATACCGGCGTGGTTTAGTGCTTCGAAAGCCATCCCTGCCGTCATGGCACCATCACCAATGATGGCCACATGCTGACGAGTTTTATCGCCTTTCAAACGAGAAGCTACCGACATCCCTAAAGCTGCCGAAATCGACGTTGAAGAGTGTCCTACTCCAAACGTATCATATTCACTTTCACTCCGTTTTGGAAATCCGCTGATACCGTTATAAATCCTATTTGTATGAAAAACGCCTCTGCGTCCTGTTAAAATTTTATGTCCGTAAGCCTGATGCCCAACATCCCAAACTAATTGATCTACAGGGGTATTGAATACATAATGCAAGGCTACTGTCAACTCCACCACTCCCAAGCTGGCGCCGAAGTGACCACCATTTACCGACACGATATCGATGATATAATCACGAAGTTCTTTGCTCACCTGCTCGAGTTGCTCGGGCTTGAGTTTGCGAAGGTCGGCAGGAGTCTCAATTTTGCTTAAAAGTGGACCGGCCTGGATTACGTGCGACATAGGAGAATAGGTTGAAGTGCAAAGGTAAAACAAAAAAACAGGGGATTTGTTATTCGGTTGGGGAAAAATAGGGGTAATGGGGTTCGAGGTTCGAGGTTCGAGGTTCGAGGTTCGAGGTTCGAGGTTCGAGGTTCGAGGTTACGGCGAAGCCGGGTTGGGCTGGCGCGATTGTTTTGCTTGTATCTTGTATCCTGTATCCTGTATCTTATATCTTGTTTCCTGTATCCTGTATCTTGTATCCTGTATCCTGTATCCTGTATCTTGTATCTTTTATCTTTTATCCTG
>JAKPPP010000060.1 GCA_029547265.1 Bacteroidota bacterium | reverse complement strand
TCCATTCGGCTCCGGTGGGAATCGCGTTAATACTCTTCCTCCGTGCTTTCCGTTCTTTACATCTTCCTCGATAATTTCCTCTAGGAAATTCGGGCCTTTTTCTGTGCTCATAACTCTTTTACTGAGATAATCTGATTTGTATGCAAAAATACAACATGTTTCGGTCATCGAGGCGAAAAGTGGGCGAATTCGGGTCTGTTTCGGGATTTCAAAACAGCTCAAAGCCTTACTTTAATGAACAAAATGTTGTTTTCGACCTTTTGATTGCTTTCTTTGGTCGAACGCTCAATGCAAAATTCGCCTATTCCACTATCCACTTTTTTTGACAGAAATTACCGGTTTTATCAGTTAATTGAACCGAATAAACTCCCGCATTAAAGGCTCCTGCATTCAAATAAATCGTTTTTCGGTAATCATTTATGGTTTCAGAATAAACGGTTTTCCCTTGTAAATCGTAGACTTTTACTGATAGCGGTAATGCGTAATCGTTAGTGAGGTCGATTTGACAATTTTTTGATGGATTTGGATATAAAACTGAAGATATGTTTTGTTGTTCTTCAATCCCTGTTATATAATTTGGCCATTTATAAATTCCATTATCTACGCTTCCTAATAACAACGTGCCGTTTTGAAAGAATACATCAGATGCTGTTGGACTTCCTGCAGAACAAGTAATGCATGTCCAATTGGTATCAGATGTATTTATGCGATACATTTTATTTGTAATTCTTTCTACAGCATAGGTAATTCCATTAAACGACTTTATGCTTCTAAACACACTCGATGGGGGTAATCCGTTGTTAATTGTTTGCCATGTTTGGCCGAAATCTGAACTGGCCCAAACACCATATCCACCTCCGGCAGCAATAACTCTATTCCCGTCGTACGTTAATCCATAAACCGACATCCCATTTTGAAATGGCCCAGGCATTACTTGCCAAGTTTGACCATTATCGGATGAACGGTAAACATGAGCTGCTGATGGCAATATTACATTTTGTGTCCCGGCAAAGAGGTAATTTCCGGCTCGAACAATTTTATCGATTCTCTCTGTAGATGATAATAAATCTGACAGGATTGTCCACGTTGTGTCGTTTACAGAACGATAGAATTTTCCGTCGCGAGAACCAAGGATCATATAGCCTGCGTTTGAGCTGCAGATGGATGCTACGTTATATGTTTGAAAAGTAGATGCAGGTAGTCCGCTGTTTGCTTTTACTGCAGTTTGGCCATGATCATTTGAAACAACAACCCCTCGAGCTGTTCGTACTATATACCATTTTTGTGGCGTTAACGAAACATCGCAAACATTATCATAAAGGTAATACGGATCTAAATCTTGGACTGTTGATGTACTTGTAAATTCATCGCTACTTGTGTGTACATAATGTTGTTTATCGGCATGGGTTAACAAATACGTTCCGTCTCCGCTAAGAATATTTATCGGAGACGATTTCATTCCTTCTTTTTTAAAACTGTAGGCTTGAAGTGCAGTATCTATCATAAGGGCGCATTCATTCATGCCTCCAATATAAATTTGATTTCCACTTTGTTCGAGACTCAATGATCCAGGTAAAAACCCTGATGCATTCGCAACAACAGTTGTAAACATTCCACTTCCTAACATTGGAAACATTTGTATTCCGTACGAAGTGGTAGTGAGATATTTATTGTTTACGATTATCATATCAGTAATTCTTCCTGATGCTTGCGCTACCAATTGCCAACTTCCGGTAATAGTATTCCATGAAAAGAGTCCTTGTGGTTCTACTCCTGCATATAATACATTATTCACCATTTTTAACATGGTAATGAATACTGACGTAGGAGAAAATCCACCGGGATAATTTATTAATGACCACGACTGTCCTTGGTTTGTAGAATGATATAATCCGATTCCATTTAGGCTAGCTAATATTTCACCGGTTGATGGATCAAATTCCATATTATCAACCGTGAACACGCCTGACGTTGGAAGTCCAGTATTTGAGTCTTGCCATGTTAATCCCCCATCAGTACTTCTGCGAATCGCACCATACATCCCTGTAAGCAGAACATTTCCTCCTCCACTACATACCTCCGTTGCTGGATAATAAATATCGAGTAATTGTGTCCACGATGCGTTTGCGCTTGTCTTCTTATAAAGTCCTCCACGGCAACCGGCGTACAATGCGCCATTTATAACTTTTAGCGAAAAAATTTGCTTATCAAACGTAGTAGAAAGTCCCGTATTTTGGGGTTGCCAATTCGGCAAAAGATTGGTAGTTCTGTATACCCCTCCATCGGTTGTTCCTGCCCAAATATAATTGTCGAAAGTGGCGAGATGAATTATGGATCCTTGACTAGGAGATGGACACTCTTGCCATTGGGCAAGGAGCATTTTTGGTAGCACAAAAAGTGCTATCAGTAAAAGTTTTTTCATAGGTAAGTTTGTTTTGGTATCATAAAAATATAGATAAAAAATCGATATCACCAAAAAAATTTTGCCATACATTGATTAGGGAAAAAACAAAGGCGCCCTTAAACTATAAGGACGCCTTTATTTTTTTATTATCTGTTTTTAATTTAACGCTGCTCTACCGGCTTCTATTCTTTTATTTACTTCTTCTTTTCCTAATAGTGCAACCATCCCGAATAAATCGAGACCACTACCTTGACCGCTTACTAATACGCGGAACATCTGTAATACATCTCCCGGTTTTAGTTCTTGCTGCGCCGCTAATTGTTCGAATGCAAGCTTTGTATTTTCTGCTGTGAAATCACTCACCGTATTCAATTGTGCGGGTAAAGCGGCAAAGAATGTTTTTGCTTTATCGTTCCATCTTTTAGCAACTACTTTTTCGTCGTATGTTGTTGGCGATTCGAACAAACATGTACTCATGCCGATCATCTCATGTTCAAAATGAATTCGGTCTTTTACGAGACGAACTGCTGCTGTTGCAAACTGCATATTTGCACGAGCATCATTAGCTCCTAACTTTTCTTTTAGTTGATCAACAAAATGAGCTGCAAGTGATTCTTCCGGTTGGTGACGAAGATATTGTTCGTTGAACCATTTTGCTTTCTCGGGATCGAAGCGAGCGCCTGCTTTATGAACTCTCTCAAAAGAGAACGCTTTGATTAGTTCCTCCATTGAGAATACTTCTTGCTCGGTACCCGGATTCCATCCAAGGAAGGCCAACATGTTTACGAATGCATCATGGTAGTATCCTTTCTCTCTGTATCCTGATGAAACTTCTCCCGATGCAGGATCTTTCCATTCGAGCGGAAACACCGGAAATCCTAAACGATCTCCGTCGCGCTTACTTAACTTTCCATTTCCTTCCGGCTTAAGCAACAATGGTAAGTGAGCGTACTGAGGCATTTTATCGGCTAAGCCGAGATATTGATAAATCAAAATATGAGCAGGAGCAGAAGGCAACCATTCTTCCCCTCTGATGGCATGTGTAATTTCCATCATGATATCATCAACGATATGAGCGAGGTGGTAAGTAGGC
>JAKPPP010000046.1 GCA_029547265.1 Bacteroidota bacterium | reverse complement strand
CTTGTCGATAGTTTCGTTTTCCTTGATAGGTACAATGATCATGATGACTTTTACTTTGGGAGTGCAAAATTACAACAATTACCGTAATTTCAAAATGTTTTACCTTTTTTATTAGAAAAAGTTGCTTTTGATTGTGAATTAACGACTTACATTATCCATTTTATTGGATATCGCACCTTTTCCTGGCTAATACCCCACTCTGCTTCCTCATTTATAAACCTTTGAGTTTTTTGTTCAAGCAGCGATTTTCTCCCGGAATGCTCCTCCACTTATTTTCACCGAATCATTTTATCCTATAAACAGCATCTATCTAATCATAAATAATATCAGTTTGATTTATGCTTCGGGTGGCTATAATTTTGCAACATCAAATCATACGGAAAAATGAATCATATAGGAATCGCTCAGGCTAATGCTGCTATGCTTACTAAAAAATTAAACTTGTTATTGGCCGATTTACATGTCTTCTATCAAAACAGCAGAGGATTTCATTGGAATGTAAGAGGTAAAAAGTTTTTCGAACTCCATCTTAAATTTGAGGAGTTATACAATGATCTTCAATTGAAAATTGATGAAGTCGCTGAGCGTGTTCTCACACTCGGCGGCGACCCGATGCATACAATGAGCGATTATTTAAACAATAGTTCCATTCAGGAGCAAAAAGGAATTATAAGCGACGAGGAAATGATGAAGTCAATTATCCACTCGTTGAAAGTTTTAATCGATAAGGAAAGAAATATTCTTTCTATCGCTGCAGAGAGTAACGACGAAGGAACGAATTCATTAATGAGTGATTATATCAGGGCGCAGGAAAAGTTAATGTGGATGTATGGCGCGTTCCTAAAATAGAAAAAGCGGTGAAGGATATTTCCTTTACCGCTTTTCTTTTATTTTTCCACTAATCAGTTGTAATGAAATAATCCTGATAGTTCATTGTATGTAGTATTATAATCGACTTCTAATTGCATAATTAATCCTTGTAACCCCGATACTTCTAAGTTCCTTCCTTTGCGCTCTATTTCTTTGCAAATCTCAGCAACTTTTTTAGCACCAATATTCAAGCATGTACCTTTAAGTTTGTGCGCCGATTTCCACATGGTGGTATAATCGCCACTGTCAATAGCAGTTCGCATCTCTTCGATACATCCCGGTGCTTGTCGTGAGAACATTTCAAGTACCTGAAGTGTGAAACCAGGGTCGGTAGCTTTGCCGATATCTACTAATCGATTAATGGTTACAGGGTCGAGTAAATCCGACATCCCTTCCATTTTGATTGCTTCTTCTTCTGTTTTATCTTTCATGTCCACCGTATTTTTAGTTACCCACTTTTTGATCATGCGCTCCAGGTCTTCCATCGTGATTGGCTTAGGGGTATAATCATTCATCCCTGCATCTAAACACTCTTGTCGGTCTTCCGGTGAGGCAAATGCCGTCATTGCTACAATGATCGGCTGTTCTTTAATGGTATACGATGTTCTTATTGTTCTTGTTGCAGTGAGTCCGTCCATTGTCGGCATCTGAACGTCCATAAACACGATATCATAAAACGACTTATTAATAGCTTCAATGGCTTCTACTCCATCAGTTGCGGTTTCGATTTCATATCCCAATCGTGCAAAAAGTTTTGATGCTAATAGTCGATTGATATCGTTGTCTTCTACTAAAAGAATTTTAGCCGGAATACGCTCCGCTAAAACTTTATGTGGATCGGCTTCTTCAACTTGCTCTGCTTTTAATTCTTGAATGGCAATTGCAGGCATTACTGTCGGTGCAGTTTTAACTGTGAAGAAGAATTTACTTCCTTTTCCTTGTTCACTCTCTACCCAGATCTTTCCTCCCATTAGATTTACTAATGTTTTGCAGATGGTTAATCCTAGTCCCGTTCCACCATACTTCCTGAATGTACTTGAATCAGCTTGTTGAAAGGCATTGAATAATTTTTCTTGTTGTTCTTCAGAAATCCCCGGACCTGTATCTGATACAGTAAATACTAAATAAAATTCGTTGTCTTCTTGCTTTGACTTTACGCTGACAGTTACGGCTCCGCGTTCTGTAAACTTAATTGCATTACCAACTAAATTCATCAACACTTGTCGCAAGCGAGCTTTATCACCTAACACCGCCGAAGGAACATCTACACCTATATCGGCATTCAGTTTCAAGCCTTTTTCTGTAGCTCTTCCCGAAAGGATAACCATAGTTTCATTCACGGCTTCCGACACATGGAAAGGAGCATCTTCTAATTGCATTTTATTGGCTTCAATCTTCGAGAAATCGAGGATGTCGCTAATAACTTGCAAGAGTGCTTCGCCGCTTAAGCGAATAATATCTACAAATTCTTTTTGCTGATTATCGAGTTTAGTGCTATTCAATAATTCGGAAATCCCGATTAGTCCGTTGAGCGGAGTTCGTATTTCATGACTCATCACTGCCAAGAATTCCGATTTCGCTTCGGTTGCCGACTCTGCTTTTTCCTTCGCAATTCGTAACTCTTCTTCTTGTTGGAGTCGCTCGGTTATATCACGCGCTGAAAAGCTTACACCGGTTACTAAATCTTCGTCATTGCGAACAGGATACAAGAGTACTTCATAAGTACGATCGTCGCCCGATTCATTCTTGAAATGTTCAGAAAAATTCAATGTTTCTCCTCTGAGAACGGCATTCACACGTTCTTTCCAAATATTACGTTGATCTGCTGGCAATATTTCACTAAAATCATCGCCTTCATTAATATCTCTTTCGAAAGTAGAAACGAACAATTGTCGGAAGCGGTTATTCACCACCGTTAGTTTACCCACAGCATTAACAGAGAAAACAGCTTCACCGGTATTTTCAACTAAGGCTAGCAGATTCTCTCGACTCAATCGCAATACTTCTTGTGATTTTCTATTCTCGCTATTATCTACAGCCGTTATTACCACTGCATTTCTACCCGAAAGATTCGCAGCCATCATTTCTACGGAAGCTTGTTTTCGGTCCTTGCGAAGGATTTTTCGCTCTGTGCGAGCAATTTTATAATCACCTTCCACCAGCGCTAAAAACCATTTTGCATGATGCGATGATTCTGAAGGATGAATTAAATCGTCGAATGATATTTGCTTGAGTTCTTCAACCGAATATCCGGTTAATGAAGCGAAGGAAGAATTGACTTCCAAGAATCGCTGCTCATAGGAAATAACAGCAACAGCACTCGACTCCATCTGTACCAATGCTAATGATACATCATCGTTCGAAGCTGATGAAATTTGATTATCGCTTACTTCGGGAGTGTGATAGATGCTATTTTCTTGCTCACGTTCGGAATCAACAAATACTGTTTCTTCTTGATATTTTTCGTCTGTAGGAATTTGTTTCGGAGAATCATCAGCACCAAAATTCATTGGCACAGCAACTTCCATTGGTTCAGCAAAACGACAGAAGAGATTTCCTTCTGCCACTCGAGAAATAGAAACATTCACAGGGAAAACTCTTCCTTGCAAGCTTCTGCAATCAAGTAATTTATGAGAGAAGGTGTTGTTATCAATTGCATTCAGTAGTAATCCCACTTCATCATCAGCCAAATCTTCTCTGAAGAGTTTCGAAAATTTTAAGTTTTCGAGAAGAGGCTTTCGATAAACACCAAATAAATTCAGTGCTTTCTGATTTGCTTCAATG
>JAKPPP010000421.1 GCA_029547265.1 Bacteroidota bacterium | reverse complement strand
AATCTCTTTAGAGTACCCCACCTGACCACGTGCAACATCGACCCTGTTACCCCTGATATAAAAGAAATTGTTTGTGTGATTTGCCAACAAAATAAGGTCTATCCATGCCTGTGTTCTTGTGAATGGTTCGGAGAAGTACATAGGGTTATCCATAATCTTTCGATGAAGTTTAATCCAACCTTCGTTCTGTTCTTTGATTATCGACTTATTTGCTTTCATTTGAATAAATTTAGCTGTCGTTGATGATTAATAAGTCTGTTTTTACCAGCCTCGTAATAGTCCTCGTCCAATTCGATAGCTGTTAACTCAAATCCCATGTCATGACAGGCTATACCTATCGAAAGGCTACCGAAGTGTGTGTCCAAAATAGTGTCGCCCTCTTTGGCATAGTTCTGAAGCAGCCACTTATATAATGCTACGGGTTTTTGAGCAGGCTGAATACGTTTTTCGTTCAATTTTTTATTACCCTGCTGAACCATTGCCTTCTTTACATCTTTACCACAATAAATCCCCTGTATCATACCAGCCCATCTAAAATAAACATTATCAACTCTGTTATTCATTGAGCAATATGCTATTTCACAGTCAGAGAAAGATATGCCGTTTGATACCAATTTATTCCAAACTATACGACCTCCTCTCAAATGAAAATTCATATAGTTTATCCCAAAAATAATTTGATTCTTGCTTACACGAAGTAGTTCATTTAACCATTCAACGCTTGGAGGCTCATCGTCCCACTCTCCTTTCTTATATTTTGTCTTCTTTACTGTAAGCGATGATCCGTTTTTTTGTTTGCATGGTCTATCTCCATCTTGAGTATATGCCATTTTTGCCACGCTAATTCCGTAAGGAGGATCGCAGATAGCTAAATCGTAATACTTATCGGGTGTTTGCCTAAGCAAATCCATGCAATCTCCGTTGTAAAGATGAATCTTGCCTGAATGATATTCGTTTTTAAATCCTATGTATTCCATTTTGTTTTAATTTTCATATTGAAACCTGTTTACTAACTTAAATTCTGATGTCCGTCTGTTGTACTGTCTGTTGTATCATCATATCAACACTAACGCTAATTATTTGTTGATACTTAACTAATTACATTAAAATTCTGCTGTATCATCTGATGGTCGTTTTTGTGCTCATCGTGTGTTTCTTTTGATCTTCAGATCACCTGTAACTACGTTCTCGATCAGCACTATATCATCATTTTTGTAGATGATGTTGTTCTTCGTCCTGATTGTGGTATCCAATCCGTACTTCTTTACTATGTACTTTCTAATCTCTCCGATTTTGATAAATGCGTTTTCGTTCATTTTGTTTTGTTTTAAATTGTTATTTTTAATCTTTATTGTTTTTAGCCATTTTAAGGCTTTCTAAGCGATTATTTTTGTTGAGTTGATAAATACATCAACTTTGATAAGATAATTCAACCCTGGCGATTTATTTAAGCGTGGATGCGTTTATTCAGGCAGCCACATATAGCTTCTTAACGAACCGTACCTGTATTTCGTATAAATATCGAGCAAATCCGATCCTCTTAACTCGAACCAATCCTCCAATCTTCGCTTATCGGCGTATTTTAAATGCAATTCGTTCACAACATCCATATCTATCGACAGCAACAACGACAATTGGTTGTTGTCCGAAGACAAAGATAGTAAAGTTTGTTGAATGTCGAGCGATTTGCCAATTTTTACAAGGCCAGAATTGCGATCTTTAATCAGATAAGTCTTGTAGTCGTACAATATGCGCAAAACATCTCCGATATCGTTGTGTTCTCCGAATATCTGTCCGTTGGTTATTTGTTCGTTTATGAGCTTCATCATATCGAACCTAAACATAGGATTAAGCCAAGCCAAAAACTCAAAAAACAGATATGGGTGCATCCAAACTTGACCGTATCTGCCTTTTTCTATCTCTATTACCTTAAATTTCTCCTCCCAACAGTCGTTGTTTGAGGCAAACTCCAAAATATGTATGTACTCTTTGGTAGATTGTGCTTTAAGAAAGTGCTCAAAGTGCTTCTCTTTGTTATCCTCATTAAACTGTCTCAATAAGTCTGTGGCATTAAACATGCCGTCTTTGGTTCTTTGGATAACGTAGTAATTACCCATTTTGATTGTAATTTCATTTGATTTCATTTTAGAATAAATTTAATTGTGAAGTTAATGCTTTTAATCGTTTCTCTGCAATTTTGCAGTATTCTTCGCTCATTTCGCTCCCGATATATTTGCGACCAGCCTTAAATGCTGCCTCTGCGGTACTGCCAGTACCCATAAACGGATCGTAAATTATGCCTCCTTCTGGACAACCAGCAAGTATTGGTTTTGAAATCAGACTTTCGTTATATGTCGCAAAGTGATTTAACTTGTTTGGTTTGGTCGGTATATCCCAAAAGTCAGAAACTGTACCCGGATTTCTGCCTCCTTGTTCGTTTCTATCTTTTACTGCATTAAGATCAAAGTGATATTTCTCGTTCTTTACGAAGAAAAACATATATTCGTGCTTCTTGCTGAATCTGTCGGTTACCGATTCAGGTGTTCCGTTCCTTTTTGCCCATACAATATCGTTTCTCAGCACCCACCCTCTTTCAATGCATCCGATGGCAAACCGATGAGGTATCAAAAGAAGACATTTGTTAGGTAGGTTCTTGTCTTTTATCAATTTGCCGCTTTCTCCTCTGTTCTGAAGACGAGCAGTATAATGTTTTACATCTAATCCCTTCGAAAGCGCAACATTTGTTCCGCTTTGAGTTGAATAAGAATCTCCCAAATTGATCCACACAGTACCACCGTCTTTCAATTTAGGATAGACAGCATCCATGAGCGACCAAAGATGCTCCAAATATTCTTGATATGTTGGCTCTAATCCCCATTGTCCTTCGTAGCCGTAATCTCTAAGCTGCCAATAGGGAGGGCTTGTTATTACGCAATCCAAGAAGTTGTCAGGCATCCTT
>JAKPPP010000419.1 GCA_029547265.1 Bacteroidota bacterium | reverse complement strand
CTAGCTGTTTCACCTTCACTTGTCCATTGCTTAAACGATTTTAAGCCAATTATTCCAACCTGTGGGTTTGAAGTCGAAATTTCCTCAAGGATAACACTTCTTTCTACGCCACTTCTCTTGAGCCATGAATACAAGATGGCTCCGCTTTCACTATTTTCATCTAGAAAGTTACTATTTCCAAAATTGGAATTTGACTGTTCCATATAGTTCCCATACCTATACATAATTTTACAATTGACGTGTGCCTATTGAGATTATTATACTTTTTTAAATTCCAAAATGTAAGGAGGTATCCACATACGGAGTACAGAATATAAAAGATCGTTGATAAAGAAAATTTGAAGATTATTAGAAAATTTAGGAGAGAACAATGAAAAAAATAGCAGTTTTAGGTAGTTCAGGAGGTCATCTATTTGTCCTCGGAGGAAAGGACCCTCAAGCTTTATTAGGGGAAATTGTCCGTCAGGCTGAGGCAGCTGGATTCGAAATCAACCATATTGCGTTTGTTGCAGCTTCAACTTCGATGGATCATGTCACTGATACCACAACAGCAACTGTGTGGACACAAACTGCTGACGGACCAAAACCAAGCCCAGAAATGTCGTTAGAAGAAGCTAATAAACTAGCTGAAATGGAATCTAATAAGATTGCAGCTGCAATTCGAAACGGTGAAGTTGATGGATTAATATTAATCAGCGCTGATCCGAAGAATATCAATCGCGATGCCATAAAAGCCGCCGCAGAACGAAAGATCCCAGTTGTTGGGACAGGCGGAACAAGTATGGCTGAGGCTCGATCAATGGGAGCAAATGTGATTTCAGCCTCAGGAACAACAGGTACTAATAATCGGTCTCGCGCAGTTGGTTACATTTCAGCTTTTGCAAGCGAATGGAAAACTAAATATTCACCTGTAATCGGTAAGACTACAGAAGCAGACACAAGCAATATCTGGAAGCGAATTAATCTACGCAGTATTATGATGAGTTCACTCCCTGGATTTATTGCTATGGCTTTAATCTTAGCAATAGGTAAAATTCCAGCTCTCAACCCATCAATTGGACCATTGTTTGATATATTGATTGGCGCCTTACCGATTATTGTTGCTGTTGTTGCTGCTAAACAAGTTTCTGGATTGGACGAAGTTGGTATAGTTGCCGGTG
>JAKPPP010000416.1 GCA_029547265.1 Bacteroidota bacterium | reverse complement strand
GTAACGCTGCGGACTGAATTAAAATCCTCAATAAGTTTTTCAACTCTGTCTGTAAATTTATCCTTTGCCTTGATTGTAACTTTCGGCAAAAGTATCGGATGATTGCCCGAAATAACAGATTGGATTTCGCCTAGATTGCATTTACGAACTACGCCATCAGTTCCTCGTATTCCAGTTCGTTCGATACAATTTGATAAGTTCTGAATTTGCCCTTGCAGCTTTTCAATGTATGCTTGTTTTTCGTTGATTACATTCTCCTTATGCTTAATGTAATCTTCCTTCGATTCAATTATCTGTTGATTCGTCTGATAAATTCCTTCATGCGATTCGATTGAGCGATTCAATGATTTTACTTCATATTCCAAGTTATGAATCTTAGTTTCGGCTGCTTGTTTTTCCTTCTCAATCCTTATCCGATTAATCCTTTCGGCTCTTAATTTCGCAGCAATCCAATAAATGAAGCAAACGAATACTGCCAATATGCCTAAATAGGCAATGTAAATCTTTGTAAATGTTTCCATGTTATTCGTGTGTATAAAGTTCTTTTGTGTTAGTTGGATTTTTACTTTCTTGTTCTTCGATGTTGGTTTGAATCTCGTTTAGCTGGTCAACCGATAAGATATGCAGCACATCGAAACCATTCATCTTGACTTTTACAATCTCGATTTCAAAAGTATCTTCAAAACCAATCATGCCCGGTTCATCTGTTCGAGTATATTCAACATCGAAGATTGGGTCTACTAGAATACTTTTACCCTCTAGTGTAGGTATATTTGATTTTTTCATCTAGTTCTGATTGTGAAATGAAACGTTTAGCGATTAAGACGGTCTTTACTTTGAAATACTTCTCAGCATATTCTTGAAAGCCTTTATTCTGATTGGTTATTTGAATTATATGCTTTCGTGCTGCATGAATTATAGTAGCATGGTCGTAAGGTTCTTCTCTCATTTCGATGTGAGCCATTAACTGACCGATTCGATTGAGCGTTACAAGTCCTGTTTCTTCAGTTATAACATTAAACTTCATGCAGGACAAGAAAGTAACGATTCGTCTAAGGTCTACCGTTGCTGTTTCTTTCGATTTAGTAGGGCTAACACCTAATTCAAATCGACAAATCCTATACACCTCACGCATCCACGCAAGTACATGGTCAGTTTGTTTGTACACTTGCTTGTGGCTTTCGATTATTTTATTAATCTCGTCAATTCCGTTGTCTGAAATTGAATCCACTACCGTTAGATTAACTATTGTTGATTGCATATTGATTAAGGTTTTAGGTCAACTCCTGCTTGATTGCACAAATCAATTATCTCATCTACGGTTTTCTTTCCAATACCGCCTGAATTGTTTTGCCTAAATTCAAAATATAAATTATCCATGTCCTTTGTTTTTCGTTTCAACAAAGATACATAAATGTAACTATACGAATTACATTTGACTGAAAATAAATTTGATATTATGCGATAGTTCCTGAATGGCTATTTTGCGCCGAACTACTTACAAGAGAGTTCCAGAGTTTTTCTAAGTTTGATTTTTCTTTGATTTGCTGTTCTAATATTTCCCGTGCCGCCTGTTTTGGCATATCTTTTTTTAAATAGAATCTAATCTTTACAAGTAGCAACTCATCACATTCGCGGTCTGTTATGGGGAACTTATTCATAATTCTCTCGCTGCTTTTTTGACAAGCTGGTGAAAGCTACCTTTTATTTTCTGAACACATTCGTCCATTAGCTTAAACTCAGTCGAATCGGGATTGTCTTGGATGGCTAATTTAACCAATCCATCAATACTTGACAAAGGGGATAATAATTCGTGAGAAAGCATGAAGCGGAAATCGTCTAACAGATTCTTTTGCCTTTCGTATTCATGCGCTGAAATGCTTGTAACGTCAGTCATTTGAATACCTACGAAATGAAGCGAACCTAAGATACAGTAGATATTCCACAAAATCCAATGGTTAGAGCCGTTCTTCTGCTTAGTTTTCGAGTATAGTCTAACTGCTTCAGGGCTTTTATCTTTAGCCTTCTTAACCCTTATAACATATTCATCCAAGTCGCTATCTTCGCTCATTAGATCGGATAGCTTCTTAGGCTTAATGTGGCTGCAATATTCGTTGAATAGTTCGTTAGAACTGACTATTAAGCCATCAAGGTCGGTAACAGAATAAAGTAAGTCCGGCGAATCGCTTAATATGTAGCGCACTGACATTGGTAGTTTTGTTTCGCAATTTAGCGAATAACTATCAATATGGTCTCTAATGATTTTGGGTGATACTACCTAAACAAAAAAGGCAGTAAAAATACTGCCCACGGAATCAAACTTTAGGACAAGACCTATTGCAGATTCACCTATTCAAATAATTCCGCTTGTAATAACTCCAAGCGATTTTCAAAGCAAGTATAGCAACAAATATCCAAAACGCGACTATCTGAAAGGATTGAAAACGGGTAAGTATATTCTCGTATCTAATCTCAGTCGAATGAGTTGCTTTCCGTTCTTTCGTATCGTAAACCGTTACGTGAACGGTATCTTGCACCGTCCCTGACCGAACAGTCAAGATACCATCGTTCACGAATATTTCAGGAACTTTAGACTTATTGCCGTGATATTCTGCAATGGTTCGACCTATCGTAACCTTTCCATCAATAACGTCCAACTGAACAGCTTTAAAAGCCGAATCGGAGGGAAAGATTATAGCAGTATCGCGCGGTAAGATTGAAACGGTTAATGAATCAGTGAAAGTTGTTTTCGGCTTGTGCGCCTTGCAACTAGATAGAACTATTAACAGGAGTATGATTCCACGCATTACGAAGGTCTTTAAAGAGTTTATTCCATGCTTTCGTCTTATCGCATCTTACAATGTATGCCAAAGCAATTAAGAAGATAGCAACACCAGCAGCACAATCAAATTCGGAGTTTAGAGAAGTATCAACCGGATGGATATGTAATGGGTAATACGGCTCGAATGTGCGTGCAGTTCCGTGTACGTAATCGCTTGGTTGAATCGTATCGCTTGCTCTAAATGGTTGTTTCATCAGAATAGGCATTTCGTATTCAAAGGTACTCAATTCCTTGTCCAATGCTAACGTATCACCATTAACTCCAACGTACCAGTAAAGTAATCCACTTCCATCAGGGTCAATAGTTGGTTTCAAAGCAACTAAGTCATGCGAAACAACTTCAATAAAATGCTTGCGAATAAACGTATCTTGACCAGCAGGCTTCCAAGCACCTTCATTGATTAGCAAAGTATCTTTAGGCTGGTTCATCCGTTCCCCCTTTCTTGTAGTTGCCTATGTATTTGAATAGTCCTATGAAATCAAATGTGTTATTGATAAACCCACCAGCGACAAGTAGAATAATTCCGAATACTGCTTTCTCTTGTGTAATCTTATCGAGATACCAAAGTACCAACGTGCCAAGTATAGCCAAAGAACCGAATGTTTCTTTCCAGTTCTTGCCTATCGCAATCAGTACACGCAGCCATCTAGGGTAGTCGGGATTCATTAGCCATTTTTACGAAGGCTAATGTAGGTAAGTTACTACAAAACAAAAAAGCCCCGAAATTAATCGAGGCTCTTTATTTTTGCAGACTTAATCTGCTTCGTCTATCTGGCGAGGCGTATTCTTTATGACATTGCACTTTCTATGTTATTCACCGGATAAATCCAGTGATCTTCCAACCGAGAGG
>JAKPPP010000146.1 GCA_029547265.1 Bacteroidota bacterium | reverse complement strand
ATTAATTAATCTAAAGGGCGACCTAACAGAAAACAACAATTCCAATAAATTCGACGAGCTACTTCAAACAAAAAAGTCGTTTGAATTTGAGTTCATACAATACAAAAAAACAAAAGAGCCATTTTGGATTCACCTTTCTGTCACTCCTCTTCTAGATGAAGCCGGTGAATTACAGAAGTATATTTTAATTGGTATTGACATCACACCAAGAAAGCAATCAGAACAACAATTGAAAGTATTGCTTCAACATGCTCAAAAGTTAAATATCCAATTACAAACACGCGACAAAGAACTACATGAGACAATTGAGGAACTTAACAAACAAAGTTGGGAGATTCAATTATCACAAGACATTTTAAAAAAGCAAAAACTGCAGCTCGAAAATATGAACCACGATTTAACATCGAAGGCATTATTGTTAGAGCAAAAAAACAATGCTATTGTAGAAAAGAACAAAGAACTAGAGCGAGCAAGATTAATATTAGCACAGAAGGCAGAACAACTTGAACAATCAAGCAGATTCAAATCGGAGTTCTTAGCCAATATGAGTCATGAATTGAGAACCCCTTTAAATAGTATAATTATCCTTTCGCGACTTCTTTCTGAAAACAAAGACAAGAACCTTAACGACAAGCAAACAGAATTTGCACGTGTCGTAAATAAATCCGGAAGCGACTTATTAAACTTAATCAACGATATTCTTGATTTATCAAAAATTGAAGCCGGAAGAATTGAATTGGAAATTGAAGAACATAATGTAAATGAAATATCTAAAGATCTTGAGACAATGTTCAATCAAATTGCTCAAGAAAAAGATATTTGCTTCACGGTAAATGACTACACAAAAGGGAACAAAAAAATAAAAACCGACAACCTACGACTATCTCAAATACTAAAGAATTTACTATCTAATGCATTCAAATTCACTAAGAAATCAGGCAAAGTAAACTTAAATATTAAATCACTTCCGGACAACAAAATTTCATTTACTGTATTAGACAATGGAATCGGAATTCCGCAAGACAAACAACAGTTAATCTTTGAATCTTTCAAACAAGTGGATGGAAGTATTAGTAGAAAATATGGCGGAACGGGATTAGGATTAAGCATTAGTCGAGAATTAGCTTTACTATTAGGAGGAAACATTACGCTTGAGAGCGAACCGAATCAAGGAAGCAAATTCACTGTAATAATTCCGACAGGGTTTGAAGAAGCCGATGAAATATTTGAAGAAACGCTTAGTATAAATGAAAGTAACAGCAACAAACACCTTCTTATTATAGAAGATGATGAAATTTTTGCAGGCATCTTAGAAAAACATGCTTTAGAAGAAGGCTATAGAACTGTTGTTTGTCATCGAGGCGATACTGGGTTAATGTACGCAACTCAAATGAAACCTGATTGCATTTTACTCGACATGAGTATCCCTGGAATGGACGGATATAATGTATTGAAAAATTTAAAAGCCAACAAGGAACTGGCATCTATACCTGTACATATTATCAGTGCAACCAAAGCTTCTTCGGTAAAAGAACAGTTACCAATTCAGTCTTGGATCGAAAAACCTGTACAACCTGCTTCCTTAAAGAAAATATTCGAATCACTTACAACAAGTGCAAATAGATCATTCAACAATGTACTTGTAATTGAAGATAGTGAAGAACAAAGTGCATTAATCAAACATCTTTTGCAAAAACAAAACATATCTTGTCAAATTGCATTAACCGGAATGGAAGGAATCAACCAAGTAAAAACAGGAACTTATGACTGTATTATTTTGGACTTGAACCTACCCGACTCCGACGGAATCACATTACTAAAAGAAATTAAAGAAGACGCTAAACTTTCACATCTTCCTGTGATAGTATATAGTTCAAAAGACCTTGATGATTCAGATAAGAAAACACTAAGCGAATATGCGAGTTCATATATCAAAAAGAATCCCGAAAAAATGGAAAGTCTTTTAGAAGAGACTCAATTATTTTTAAAGTCAGTTAAAGAACAAAACGGCAGAAAATCAAATCAAGTTATTGAATTGTCGAATACAGATAGTCTTCATGGCAAAAAAGTGCTTGTTGTTGATGATGACTCTAGGAATATCTATGCATTATCCTCAATGTTAGAAGGTTTTGACATTGAAATTATTTCTGCTGAGAATGGAATTGACGCCATTGAAAAGCTGAAATCAAACATAGTAGATTTAGTATTAATGGATGTAATGATGCCGGAAATGGACGGTTATGAAGCAACCAGAAATATTCGGAAAATAGAAAACCTTAAAAATCTACCAATAGTTGCATTGACAGCTAAGGCTATGGTTGGAGATCGAGAGATATGTATCGAAGCAGGAATGAATGATTATATCACAAAACCGGTAGATAACAATCAGTTAATAAAAATACTAAGTTCATTCTTCGGATAATGAAACAAAGTTATTTAAACGACGAGATCATCTCTATAGCGAAGAAAATCTACAAGATAGATTTGTCGGGTTATAAACCATCGTTTATTGACCGAAGGTTAAAATTAATTGCGATGCGAAAAGGTATTTTCAGTGCGCGACAATTTAAAGATCTTATTATAAACAGTGGGGAATTTAATCACTATTTAGAAGAAGAAATTCCCGTTCATGTTACTTCATTATTCCGTGATCATGATTTCTTTAATTCACTCATCAATCAAATAACCTATCAATACAACAAATCCGGAATATTAAAAATATGGCATCCCGGTTGTTCTGACGGAAGTGAAGTTTATTCGATGGCGATGTTGTTAGAAAGCAGAATGAATCATATCGATTTCAAATTACTAGGAACTGATATAAGCCATGAATCAATATTAACTGCTCGATCAGGATCATTAAATTGCAAAAATCTACATGAGGTTCAATCTCTATTTAGAGCATCAGGAGGAAAAGGTTCGGTAAGAGAACATGTAATATCTTCTGCAAATTCGTTTGTAATCCGACAAAGATTATACGATAAAATTCGTTTCTCCAGACATGTCCTTGGCAGCGACTCCAAATTCACAAAGTTCGATGTAATTATTTGCCGCAATATGCTCATGTATTATAACGACAAGGCTAAAGAGAAAATAATGAAGGACTTATACGATTCTTTGCATACCGGCGGAATATTAGCTATTGGCAAACAAGAATCGATTCACGATCTAGAAATAACGAGTAAGCTTCAAGTTCTTGATAAGAAAAACAAGATCTACAAAAAGTTAGAATAGTGTAAGAAATTACAAAAAATCAAAGAATAAGAATGCTCCCCCATAGTACTTTTATCATTACACAAACACAGCCACATGCACAAGATTTTACTAGTTGACGATCGACCGGAAAACCTCTACTCTCTAGAGAGTATGTTAGCCGAAGATGACAGAATCATCCTTAAAGCTAATTCAGGCGAAGAAGCATTAAAAATTGCTTTTAGCGAAGATTTGTCGTTAATAATGCTTGATGTACAGATGCCTGATATGGATGGTTTTGAAGTTGCTCATATGTTAAAATCAACAAAGAGAACAAAAAAGACACCAATCATTTTTGTAACTGCTATCAGCAAAGAAAAGAAATACATGCTTCAGGGATTATCTGAAGGCGCAATAGATTACTTATTCAAACCTTTAGACATAGATATTACCAAAGCTAAAGTTGATACGCTATTAAAGTTTTATACTCAACAAAAAGAGCTAGAACTTAAAAATATTGAGTTAGCTAAGCTAAACGACGAGAAAAATTATTTTTTAGGTGTTGCTTCTCACGATTTAAGAAATCCATTAGGTAACATTCTCACTTTGGCAAGCTTCATAGAGCAAGAAAGTAACAACAACCTTTCTCCCGAACATAAAAATTACCTTGAAGTAATTATTAATTCGGGTCGACATATGCTTGATTTATTAAACAACCTTTTGGATGTCTCTAAAATCGAATCAGGATCAATGGAGCTTCAATTACAGCATGGTTTAATTACTGATATCATTCAACAGAGTATAAGCGAAAACAAGTTAGCCGCGGATAAAAAAGAAATCAGTTTAGAATATAGCATTGCCGATAAGCTTCCGAAATCAAGTTTCGATGCGATGCAAATCCAACAAGTGCTAAGCAATTTAATCTCGAATGCAATAAAGTATTCGCATAAAGGAACACATGTTGAGATTAACGCCGACTTACAACACGACTCTATCGTCGTAACTGTGAAAGATCAAGGCCAAGGTATTCCTATTGCCGAACAAGCTAATTTATTTTTACCATTCAGCAAAACGAGTGTTAAGAGTACAAATGGCGAAAAAAGCACAGGACTTGGACTTACCATTGCGAAGAAAGTTATTGAAGCACATGGTGGATCAATTTGGATGACAAGTACTGTTGGGCAAGGATCCTCTTTCTGCTTTAGCTTACCATTAGAAAATGTGTCTAATCATCAACCGGCAATGATGTTAAAATAAAATAATCCCTTTACAAATAAAAAAGGAGGAACGACATAGTCAATTCCTCCTTTTTATTTTAATGCAATTTAAATTAAGCTTTTTCTATTACCATAGCATAGCCCTGTCCTACTCCGATACACATTGTAACTACAGCATAACGCTTATTAGTTTCATTTAAATGCATAGCAGCAGACATTAGAATTCTTGCTCCGCTCATTCCTAAAGGATGTCCTAATGCGATAGCTCCACCATTTGGATTAATACGAGCATCATGATCGTCGAGTCCCCAACTACGAATACAAGCCAAACTCTGAGCTGCAAATGCTTCATTTAATTCCAGTAAATCAACTTTATCCCAATTAATTCCGGCCTTCTTTAAAGCAATATTAGCAGCCTCTACCGGACCAATACCCATAATACGAGGTTCCACTCCTGCAATTCCTGTAGAGACAATTCGAGCTAAAGGCTTCAAATTACTTCTCTTTAATCCCTCATCAGAGGCGAGAAGAATTGCGGCAGCACCATCGTTTAATCCGGAAGCATTTCCTGCAGTAACTGTGCCGTCTTTACGAAAACTAGTTTTCAACTTTGCTAATCCTTCTAATGTAGTTGAAGGTTTTAAAAATTCATCTTGAGTAAATAAAACAGCATCACCTTTTTTCTGAGGTATTTCAACAGCAACAATTTCGTTCTCAAAAATGCCGGCTTTTTGCGCAGCTACTGCTTTTTGTTGCGACCATAAAGCAAATTTATCTTGGTCCTCACGAGAAATAGTATCACGAAATGCTAAATTTTCGGCAGTTTCCCCCATTGCATCTACTCCGTATTTTTCTTTCATGAGCGGATTCACAAAACGCCATCCGAAACTGGAATCGAACATTTGAGCATCGCGACCATAAGGAGTACTGGTTTTTGAAATAATCCAAGGACCTCGTGTCATGTGCTCTACTCCACCTGCAATAATAAGATCAGCATCGCCCACCATAATAGATCTTCCTGCTGCAGCAGCAGCTGAAAGTCCACTTGCACATAATCTATTTACCGTTTCCCCCGGAACAGAGTAAGGAAGTCCGGCTAAGAGCACAGCCATCCTCGCAACATTTCTATTATCTTCTCCGGCTTGATTAGCGCATCCTAAAATAACATCCGTAATTAATGCAGGATCAACATTGCTGTTTTTCTCTATTAATTTACGTAATACAAGTGCGGCTAAATCATCAGCACGAACAGGCGACAATGCGCCTCCAAAATTTCCAATCGGTGTACGTACACCATTTACAATATATGCGTTTTTCATATTCTATTTATCTTGAGAGAACCATTCTTTAGAAGTGCGATAAACAACGCCCTTGAATAAAGCAACAGTAGCTCCGCTAG
Organism: Bacteroidota bacterium; assembly: GCA_029547265.1. GTDB lineage: Bacteria > Bacteroidota > Bacteroidia > AKYH767-A > OLB10 > CAINEC01. The sequence continues at coordinate 464 of JAKPPP010000146.1, read as the reverse complement.
TATTTCTAACTGTGATAATATAAATCCCGATTTTGTTTGTTAAACTTTGTTCTTCCGCAGTAGCAGTAATCTCATCGCCTTCTTTCAATGCAACAGTATGAGAAATAGAAGTCTCTACTGAAACGCTTTGTCGGCCGTGTGAATTAGAAGCAAACGCTAACGCACTATCGGCAAGAGAATAAGTAATTCCTCCGTGAGCGATTGCAAATCCGTTGAGCATCTCTTTACGAATTTTCATTCGAAGAATACACTTTCCCGGTTCAACTAATACACGTTCTATACCTAACCATTGGCTAAACCAATCGTTATCGAACATTTTACCTACTACTTTTTCAGCAATTGATTTCGCATCCATTATTGTTGCAATGTATTTTTATCTTCGAATAACGTTGGTGTATATACGCCCTTTTCATGGTTCAGCAACCATGATTTTTTCCCAATGCCTCCAGCATATCCTGTTAAGC
>JAKPPP010000141.1 GCA_029547265.1 Bacteroidota bacterium | reverse complement strand
TGGCTTCGATTTCTTCTCCGAATTACTTTTCTTCGGATTGCCTTGCGGACGAGAGCCTTTATCGAAACGAATTCCGATATCATCTTCTAATACAAAATCGATTTGCTTTTTAAGTAAGTCGGCCGATTTCAATTTCACTCGAAGGGTATCACCGAGTTGATAACGTTTTTTGTAACGATGTCCTACGAGGCAATACGCTACTTCGTCGAGTTCATAAAAATCATCTTTAAGATCTCTTACTCGAATCAAACCTTCGCATTTACTATCGATCAACTCAACATAAATTCCCCATTCGGTAACACCGGAAATCATTCCATCGAAAATTTCTCCTTCTCGTCCCATTAAATATTGGGCTTGCTTAAACTTAATCGATGCGCGTTCTGCTTCCGAAGCTTTAATTTCCATCTCGGTGCTATGCTTGCATTGCTCTTCGATTTGTTCTGCATCAGCAGGCTTTCCATCTTTCAGATAATAATCGAGTAAGCGGTGCACCATCACATCGGGATATCTTCTGATAGGCGAAGTAAAGTGCGTATAGTAATCGAATGCTAATCCGTAGTGACCAATATTATCAGTTGTATAAATCGCTTTCGCCATTGTGCGAATAGCTAATTGCTCTAATACATTTTGCTCTCTCGAACCCTTGATATCTTTCATGAGCTTATTCAATGAATGAGCTACTTCTCTATCGGTACGGGTATTGATTTTATGTCCGAAGCGTGCGGCAAACAACGCAAACTTATCGAGCTTTTCTCCCGAAGGGGTATCATGTATACGATAAACGAATGGATGTTCTTTTCCTGTTTTCTCAAGTAATTTTTTTCCGACAAACTCAGCTACTTTGCGGTTCGCTAACAGCATAAATTCTTCAATCAATTTATTACTGTCTTTGTTTTCTTTCAAGTAAACATCGATAGGCATTCCTTTTTCGTCGAGGCGGAATTTCACTTCTACTTTTTCGAATGTGATAGCTCCGTTCTTGAATCGCTCTTTTCGCATTTTCACAGCGAGGGCTTGCATTGCAAGAATTTCTTTTTGTAGCGGACCCTTTCCTGTTTCAATAACTGCTTGGGCTTCTTCGTAGGTGAATCTCTTTTGTGAGTGAATGATTGTTCTTCCGAACCATTCGCTTATCACCTGCGCTTCATCATTAATTTCGAAAACGGCAGAGTACGTTAGTTTATCTTCTCCCGGACGTAGTGAGCAAACATTGTTACTTAGTTTTTCAGGCAACATCGGAATCACACGATCTACTAAGTAGATAGAAGTAGCTCTATCATATCCTTCTTCATCGAGGTGTGAACCCGGACGAACATAATATGAAACATCGGCAATGTGAACACCAACTTCCATATTTCCGTTCGGCAACCATTGAATGGATAATGCATCATCAAAATCTTTTGCATCTGCAGGATCGATGGTGAATGTGGTAATCTTTCTAAAGTCGCGGCGTTTCTTAATTTCCTTGGCGGGAATTTCAAACGGTATTTCTTCTGCTTCTTTTTCTACTTCTGTTGGGAAGTGAAGCGGAAATCCATACTCTACCAAAATGGCATCCATTTCGGTATCGTTATCTCCTGGCTTTCCGAGAACTTTTACAATTTCTCCTTGAGGATTCTTCGCATCGGGTAACCACTCGGTAATTTTAGCGACCGCTTTTTGTCCGTTGACAGCTCCATTAAGCTTTGCTAATGGAATAAAAATATCCACTCCTCCGCCTCTATAATTTTCGCTGCTTAAAAACGCAAAACGTTCGCTCACTTGTACTACACCGGCAAATTCATTTCTTGCTCTTTCAACCACCTCCACAACTTCACCTTCGTTTCGCTGACCTTTTTTCTTTGCATAAAGACTCACTTTTACAATGTCGCCTTTCAGCGCGTTAAGCGTGCTTCCTTTTGCAATGAAAATATCTTCTTCAAAATTTTCGTTGATCACATATGCATTACCGCTAGAAGTGACATCGATTTTTCCGGTAACAAAATTCTCGACCGGAAAGAGTCGATATTTACCGCGTGAACCATCTTCCAGTTCGCCTGAAAACGACATCGCTTCCAGCTCTTCCATCACTATTACTTTCAATTCATCTTCCGAAATATCGTCGATAAAAAGTGATGCGGATTCATTAAAAGGGTCTTGTACTACCCTTTTGAGTACTTGTTTATAATTAAACCACTTACTCGGGTGTTCTTTAAAAACAGTAAGCATCGCCTGTCTGATTAAAGGGCGGAAATCTGTTACTGAGGGCTTTTTCTTCGCCATGTTAAAATTGATTATTAATTGTTTTTTACTTTTTGAAAAGTGTACTACGAATGTAACGGTAATTTACTCCGTTTTGTTCTATGTGTTTGTAAAGAAATCATCGGTTAAATGTTAACAAATGTTTCTAAAAAAAGAAGGCGGACCTACTAGATCCGCCAACTATTATTCTTCTATGATTACTACTGCTTTTCCTAACTGACCGTTTACCGGTGGATTGTATTTAGTGACGGCCACCTTACATTTTTTTACCTCGGGGTATGCCGCTTTTACTCTCTTCATAATCCTTCCCGCAACATGTTCAATCAGTTTACTTCGTATTGCCATTTCTTCTCTTACGAGATCATGCAATACCACGTAATCGGCAGTATCTCCCAGCTCATCGCTGTTTAGTGCCTTGGTGAAATCCATATCTAATTCGAGATCTACCGAAAAGCGTTGTCCGATTTTTCCTTCTTCTTCTATGCAACCATGATACGCATGGCATTCAATATCGTTGATAAGTATCTTCACTTCCTCGAGAATTAGTCTTTCTTCTGCTCCTTCGCCCAAGTATCTTTCAAGGTAACTGTACGATTGAAGACAAGATGATCAGTTGTTGAATCGGTATCAGGACAGAAATATCCTTTGCGGATAAACTGGAATAAATCTCCCGGCTTCGCCGATTTCAACGATGGTTCAACAAATGCATTATTGATTACTTGCAAACTGTCTGCATTGATGTATTCTTTGAAATCTCCTTCTTCTGACGAAGGGTCTTCCACTTTGAATAAACGATCATAAAGACGAACTTCAACAGTAATAGCGTGAGGTACACTTACCCAGTGAATGGTTCCTTTTACATTGATTCCGCTGGTATCGCTTCCGCTTTTACTTTCAGGAATATAACTGCAATGGATCTCCGTTATATTACCATCGGCATCTTTCTTGAAATCTTCACATTTGATGATGTAAGCATGTTTCAAACGAACCGAAAGCCCGGGCCCTAGACGGAAGAATTTCTTCGGAGCATTTTCCATGAAATCTTCGCGTTCTATCCACAACTCTCTGCTGAAAGGTAATTCGCGCGTTCCTCCGTGATCTTCTGCCTCCGGATTATTTTCTCCTGTTAGGATTTCTGTTTGTCCTTCGGGATAATTGGTAATAATCAACTTCACAGGATCAAGAACGGCCATCACACGATTGGCGCGTTTGTTTAAATCTTCACGCACACAGAATTCTAAGAATCCTACGTCGATGATATTCTCTCTACGTGCAACACCTACGCGCGTAGCGAAGTTGCGGATACTCTCAGGAGTAAATCCTCTTCTGCGATATGCGCTGATTGTTGGCATGCGAGGATCGTCCCATCCGCTAACATGCTTTTCATTTACTAACTGCAAAAGCTTACGCTTACTCATCACCGTATAGGTTAAATTAAGACGCGCAAACTCATATTGTTTACTCGGGAAAATTTCCAATTGCTCAATAAACCATTCGTATAATGGTTTGTGTACTTCGAACTCAAGAGTACAGATAGAGTGTGTTATTTTCTCGATAGAATCACTTTGTCCGTGAGCGAAATCATACATCGGATAGATGCACCATTTATCTCCTGTACGGTGATGATGTGCGTGCTTGATACGATAGATGATAGGATCACGCATATGCATGTTAGGCGATGCCATATCGATTTTAGCGCGTAGTACTTTTTCTCCATCTTTAAACTCACCGTTTTTCATGCGAGTGAATAGATCAAGGTTCTCTGCAATGCTACGATCTCTAAAAGGACTTGGCTTACCTGCTTCGGTAGGCGTTCCTTTTAAAGCAGCGATTTGCTCTGCTGTGCTATCATCAACATAGGCAAGACCTTTGTTGATAAGGGTAACAGCAAAATCATAAATCTGATCGAAATAATCAGACGCATAAAATACATTCGCCCACTCAAAGCCCAACCATTTAACGTCGGCTTTGATGCTATCTACATATTCTGTTTCTTCCTTTTCAGGATTAGTATCGTCGAAACGAAGGTTTGTTTTTCCGTTAAACTGCTGAGCCAGTCCGAAGTTCACGCAAATTGACTTAGCATGTCCGATATGGAGATATCCATTCGGCTCCGGTGGGAATCGCGTTAATACTCTTCCTCCGTGCTTTCCGTTCTTTACATCTTCCTCGATAATTTCCTCTAGGAAATTCGGGCCTTTTTCTGTGCTCATAACTCTTTTACTGAGATAATCTGATTTGTA
>JAKPPP010000328.1 GCA_029547265.1 Bacteroidota bacterium | reverse complement strand
ATAATGTCGTTTATCAATTTGTTTACATCAACCATTTTTAAATCACCGGTAACTTTTCCTGCTTTTGAATATGCTAGAATACCATGGATCAAAGATTCCATTCTTAGTACTCTTCCTCTTAATAATTCAAGGTTGCTTTTTGATTCAGGGGTAAGTTTTTCTTCTAGATCTTCTTCAATCCATTCTGCTAAACTTGCAATTGCTCTTAATGGAGCTTTTAAATCATGCGACACTACATATGCGAACTGATCTAACTCGCGGTTTGATCTTTCTAAGTTCGCTACATTAGCTTTGTATTTTTGCTCTGCTAATTTTCTTCTCGCTGTTTCTGCTTGAATAATTTCGGCAAGATCATTTATACTTAAGCTTTCAACGTTTAATCTTAGATTTTCCGGTTCGTCGTCTTGTAGTATTTTCAGTGATTCTTTTAGTCGCTCTATCGCAATTTTGTTGTCTTCACTTTCCAATCTCAATTTGGTATTCGCTTCATTCAATTCATTTGAGCTTAAATCCATGGCTTTTTCTAAAAGTTCACGGTCCTTTTCATAGTGACCGTAAGAGTTGTTGACTGCGTCAATTAATGCAAGCACTTTCGGGTTGTTAAGTTCTTCTTGACCCAAATATTTTCTAATCTGATTACTTAGTAGTTTCGTTTTCATCTGATCTTTCTGAGTAAGTAGTGATTGTCATTGTTTGGTTATGCAACTCACATCTTTCAAAGCCAGATATTGGAGATATTTCTCCGTAAGAGTAAAAGCCGGTGATGGCAGTATTTTTCCCGAATATGTCTCTAACTGCTTCTATTTCCTCTTCTATACGTTGATTCAATACAAGCTTTCTTCCAACACAACTGATTAGAATAGCTAATTCGGGATTTTCATTTATTTTGCTGCTGAATTCTGCAGCACTCGAAGCACCTTCAATAATGCGATCGAAATTCGCTTTCATCAAGCGCCCTACGCATCCTTCAGGTACGTTTCCTGCAAATGTTACGCTCTTGTCGTTTTCATTTACAGCTAAAATTGTTCTTACAACCGGTTCTTCGTTTTGTCGGATTCTTACACTTAAAGGGAAGAGCAATCCTGATCCCGGAAGATCTTTCGCATAGTCACCTAAATATTTTTTGTAAATATCAAGTGCTGGTTGACCATCTAGTTCATATAGTACATTGCCTTTCGATGATGTAATCATTCGCTCAGGTCCAAATGGGTCCCAACCTCCAACGCAACCATGTGAAATACTTATGTAGTCTCCATAGAAACCTAATGCAACAATATTTCCGATTTCAGGTGATGCATTTAAGCCAACTAATGTTTTTTCAAATTTATCGCCATCTCCGGCAAGTCCTCCGGTAATCGGAATTCTGTTTCCGATAACTTCTTCTAACCCTTCTACAAGTTCGCTACCATTAACTAACTGTCCGTCGGATATGACTAATAAACTGCTTAACTCTTTTTTATTGAAAAGGCTTGCTAGAGCTTTTCCTGCTTCTAAGCTATTTGCAAATTTGTTAATGTTTATACAGTGTGTTTCAATGTCAGTTTTGTCAAAATGAATAGCTGTCATTGAAAGAGTATTATCATTAACCTGAATGTCGATAATTTCTCCTGACGTGCTATTAATTATTATTTGTGCCTTCGGATAAATGCTTCTGATCTCTCCGAATAATTCGGATTCGCTTAATTTTTCTCGGCAGCCAAATACAATCACTAAATGCGATTGGCTTTCATCGAAATTGTCTAAACGAATGGATTCCCATCCATTTTTAGCTGACCATTTTTTCTGAGATATCTTCATGAACCATTGATTTTTTGATATCTGTTTTTACTTAGAAAGGATGGTCTATGTTTCAGGGTGTATACTCCTTAAAGCGCTAAAACAGTGCAAAAAGCGGCAAAACCTTACAAAAAAAAGAGCCCCGATTTCGGAGCTCTTATCATGAATGTGTTTTTATTTCTTAGAAGTTTGGCTTTAATAGATACTTTGAATAGAAAGAATCTATTACCGCAACCGCATCTTCTGCAGTGTCAACAACTGTAAATAGTTTAGTGTCTTCAGGATTGATGTATTTCTCTGTGATAAGTACATTTCTAATCCACTCTTCTAATCCACCCCAATAGTCTTTTCCAACCAATACGATAGGGAAGCGAGCAATCTTTTTAGTTTGAATTAGTGTGAGTGATTCGAATAGTTCATCCATTGTTCCAAATCCTCCCGGCAACACAATAAACCCTTGCGCATACTTAATAAACATCAGTTTTCTTACAAAAAAGTAATCGAACGTAATGCATTTGTCGAAATCAATATATGGATTGGGGGTTTGTTCGAAGGGTAACTTAATGTTTAATCCTACTGATTTACCTTTCGCTTTTTGTGCTCCTTTGTTAGCAGCTTCCATAATTCCAGGGCCACCACCGGTAATAACTCCATATCCTTCTTTCGTAAGTTGGAATGCGATTTCTTCAGCTAATAGATAGTACTTGTTTTCGGGTGCTGTGCGCGCTGATCCGAAGATTGAAACACAAGGACCAATCTTACTCATCTTTTCAAAACCTTCAACGAACTCTGCCATGATTTTGAAAATTTGCCAAGTATCTTGGGCTTTTATTTCTTGCCAGTCTTTTTCAGTAAATGCCCGGCGAATTTTAGCTTCTTCTGTATTCATTGTAAATAATTGTAAATACTTTTTACGTTTAAAATCTTGAAAGGTTATCTTTTTAAAAGATCAAGTTCTTCTTTTAGGTATTTCGCAGTAATTGATTCTTTTGATTTTATTACTTCTTCAGGTGTTCCTTTGCAGATTACATTGCCTCCTCGAGAACCTCCTTCCGGACCTATATCAATAATATGATCAGCCATTTTAATGACATCCATATTATGTTCAATCACTAATACTGTATTGCCTTTTTCAACCAACTTGTTAAGTACATCTAAGAGTATTCTCACATCTTCGAAGTGTAATCCTGTTGTTGGCTCATCAAGTATATAGAAGGTGTTTCCTGTATCTTTTTTTGATAGCTCAGTTGCAAGTTTTACACGTTGCGCTTCTCCTCCTGATAGTGTAGTGCTTTGTTGTCCTAATGTAATATATCCTAATCCTACTTCTTTAAGCGTTTTTATTTTATGAAGTATAGATGGCATGTTCTCGAAGAATTCAACCGCCTGCTCGATACTCATGTTTAAAACATCGTTTATCGATTTTCCTCTGTAACGCACATCAAGAATTTCTCTGTTATAGCGTTTGCCATT
>JAKPPP010000137.1 GCA_029547265.1 Bacteroidota bacterium | reverse complement strand
TCTATAACCTGGAATAAAAGCACTCTCTCATCCCGATCGGTTTCAGCGGAAAAAGTTTTACCGTGGGAGGGTAATTTTTACAAATATGTGTTTAGTATTGATGAAGCCCGGTTCGATAAGTTTTTTGGAAAAGCTAGTGTTGACGATGTCTTTCAGGGTGAAGGATATAAAATTAAAGATACAACCGCATTTCGGGTGAAATATCCCAGTTTGGTACGTTTCAGTGTGGCTAAAATACTGGAAGAAAATATAACGCTGGCTTCGGATTTAGTAGTTGGTTTTGAGGATCGTTTGTATTCATTTGGCGCCTGGAAGTGGTGTCTGGGTTTAGAGTCAACTAAATCACAGCGCTTCCCGCTAAGAGTAGGGCTGTCTTTTGGCGGGCACAGTTCACGGGAATTGACCTTCGGAAGTGGTTTCCATTGGGGATTGATTCACCTGGATTGGGCGCTGGGTTTTAATCATGGATTATGGCCGACGACAACCACCGGCCTAAATTTCAATATGCTATGTTATTCGACCAAAAGGGCAAAGACTTCCTATAGATAATTAGCGCAATTATCGAGAACTATAATAATTACTCAATTGTCAATTAATTGCTACCTTGTTGTAAAATCAAACTCGTTCAGCCATTCAATCATACCCTTGGGCAATTAAACTTAAAAAGCCTGAGGTTAAAAATTTTCTTCAATGCACTTAAAAGTGCTTAAAAACTCATCCACTCGTAAAATTATCTATTCTTATCCGGTAAATTATGCGGTTGAGGAAAAATTAAAGTTTTTACGCTACTGTCGGATTTTATAAAGTAGGTAACCTCCGGCGATCAGGAAGACTATATTACCGAGCCAGACCGCAAGAAGCGGACTAAGGATTCCTTTGTAACCCAATACCTGGCCTAACTTGATAAATCCATAATAGATGAATATCGCCAATAAACTCATACCGGCGCCGAAGGCAATCCCCTTATGCGGTTTAGCCGCCGCCAGGGGAACCCCGAAAAGAATTACAATAAAATTGGTGAAAGGAAAAGCCAACTTGAAATGTTTGTTGACTTCCCACTTACGGGCGTCGTTACCGCTTTCTTGAAGACGCTTAATAAAATAGGCTAATTCGCGGTAACGCATACCTTCCGGATTAAGGTCGCTCTTGACAATATCTTCCGGTTGTAAATTAAGCTGAATCAAGGTATCGCTGGAGGCAGCAACCACGGTTTCAGTACCATCTTGGTCGAAGGAGCGAACTTTATAGTCGAATAATTGCCAGAGTTGTTGTTCGGGCAACCAGACCATTTTGCGAGCATCAATGCGTCGCACCAGCCTGAACTGATCGTTGTATTGAATGGTGACATTCTGGGCGATATTATCTTTCGTCGAAAAATTGCCGATCACGATGTTGCAGTTTGGTGAATCCTGATACATAATGTTGGTAAAGAAAGTTTTAGGTATATATTTACGACGGCGCATATTATTAGCCTCAATATCAATTCGCCGACGGGTAGCGGGAATTACTACGGCATCTTCAAAGAAAAACGAGCCGATGCTAATTAAA
>JAKPPP010000301.1 GCA_029547265.1 Bacteroidota bacterium | reverse complement strand
ATGACCTCGACTTGATAAAGTAATATTATAATTTCCGGTAGGTGAAGTCGGCGCAGAAGTGAATGTCCAATAACCTGAATTCAACATTGGTAATAAACTATAATTAGCAGAACCACAATCGAGAGAAACCGGTCCGTTAGGGACAGTAGTCCAATCATCGAAGCGCACAGTTAATCCAGTAACATCACTTGTATTTGTATATACGATAGTACCAAGTTCATACCCTTTAGTTGCATTACCAACCGGGAACGAATAAGATCCATTTGTTGCTAGAATATCTCGATATAAATTACCTTGTACATAACTTGAGGTATTTCCTCCTGTTACGGCACTTACGCTTTCGTTAAGAACTCGCAATGTATTTGCACCGGTATTGAATACTCCTGAAGTCAATTCCAATGTACCGTTATCTGCCAACTGCATATCAGTAGATAAAGTAACTGTACCTCCTGATTTATCAATTTCAACTTCTTTCAAATTAAGTGTAGAAGTCCCTTGGTAGTAAGTTTGATTTGCCGAACCGAAGAATTCTAATTTAGTATGATCCGGAACAGAAATAGAATTTGAAGTATTAGTGAAATTCCCTCCAAGGTTAATATGTTTTCCATTCAAATCAACAGTAGCACCTGGAGAATTAACTGTAAAGTTTCCCACGATATCAATATCTTCATTCAAGGTAATTGTGTTGGCGGATTTAGTGACTGTTAAATTTCCAAATTGGTTTGTACCTGTTAAACTTCCTTCAATTACTTGAACGGTATCACCTTGGAATTGAATTGTAGAAGTTGCGTTAGCATTAAGTACTCCGTAGTTTGTAAAGCTTCCGCATAAAATTAATTTTGAGTTAGCTCCTAATGTAAGAGAAGCACCACCTTGAATTGTCATGTTCTTACAATATACTGTAGCATTTGCCAGAATTATTGGCTGTACAGCAGAACCTCCGTAAATCAATACATCTTTACTACAATCAGGAATTGTACATCCTCCCCAGTTATTAGTATTATTCCAAGATGTATTCGCAGAACCGGTCCATACTAAAGTATTGCTAGCATTATAGTTAAGTGGCGATGCTCCAAAGTTGATATTATATCCAACAAAAGTTGTGGTACTAAAATTACTAATAAATAATAAATATTGGTTTCCTGAGGCCATCGTTAAACCTGTAGCCCAACCATCAAGTGTACCAGAAGTACCATCACAATTTTCAGTACCTGTACCGCCCATCCCTGTTGCGCTGGTTCCTCCCCAATAACTACAACGAATCGGAGTTAAAGCATTGGTTCCAATTAATGCACAAGGATTAGAAACGCCTGTTATATCGTATAATGCCCAGTCATAATCGACAGGAGTATTCGGAGTAATTGTAAAGTTAAGTGTTCCTGCTGAAGCTGCAGCGAAAGAATACCATACTGAATTTCTTTCACCTACAACGATACAAGATCCTGTTGAACAGCCCCCTGAATTACCGGGGTAATCACAAACGTTACCACTTCCGATAAAGCCCGGATCTCCGACAGAAATTGAAGAACTACAAACCGGGAATGCGGCACCGCAATCTTGTCCGGGAGTTGTTGGCCATGAACTATTTCCATCAATAGCAGTGATAGTGAAATCACCCATCAATGCATTTACCCCGTCTACTCGAATATAATATGTAGCACCGGAAGTAAGTCCTGTGAATGAAAGCTCAGACCACAACTGGGTATTAGAACAAAGCGTTGTATCATTCGAACATCCACGAGAAGTTAACGAACCACAAGACCCCGAGAATAATTGAATTTGAGTATTAGTTAATGTACCTAAAGCGGTACGAACTTTTAATTTCCCTGAAGCAGGTGCTACAACAGAATACCAAACAGTATTTAATTGATTTGTTCCGTTTGTCCAACAAGAAGGTGCAGCAGGTTCACCTGAAGCAGTTGCACAGCTATTATTTCCTGTAGCAGGTACAGACAATGAAAGAGGAATGGCATCGGCACAAGCATCGTTTGCAGGAGCTCCACTCGGACAAGGATCAGTTACACAAATACCAAATGAACCGTTATTGTCATTTCCATTTTCCCAAATACGAATATAATATATCGTACCCGGTGTAGCAGCGTTAACAGATAGTGTAGGCATTAAGGAAGTTCCATTATCATTGCAAGAAACCAGCGTTAATGATCCGCATGATCCTGAATAAATAGCCATTGCACCATCAATCATTAGCCCTTGCTGAGTTGATACAGTAAATGAACCGGATGCCGGAGTAGTTACTTTAAACCAAACATCACCGCCACTATATCCTCCACAACCCGGTGCAGTAATACCTCCACCTGAAGTTGTTGCACACATATTTGTATAAGTTGTATAACTACAATTTGCAGTAGGCGTTAATGCAATAGCGTTACAAGGATCATCATTTGAAGGAGCACCGGCTGTACCACCCGGATCATAAGCTGCAATATTAAAAGTACCCGGATTATCATTTCCATATTCCCAGAAGCGAATATAAACTACTGTACCCGGTGTTTGACATGAGAATACGATTTGTGGCATTAAGCCTGTTACTCCATAACCGTCATCACTACATTTTTGTAAATTTAGAGATGAGCAAGAACTTCCTGTATACAAAGCCATCCCACCATCTGTAATTACTTGATTGTCGGAAGTAACAACTAGGTTTCCTGAAGCAGGAATAGTTGCTTTAAACCAAACATCACCCCCATTGTAATTAGCACAGCCCGGAGCAGTAACTCCCGAAGATGCAGATGCACATGCCGTAGTATATGTTGAAAATGAAACAGAGCTACCTACTGTTAAAGTAGCAGCACTGCAAGGATCATCATTAGAAGGTGCATTACACGAAACAACGCAGATAGATCCGGACATGCTTTGCGTTGCATTACCTGACATTCGGCCGATTCGAATATAATAAGTTGAAGAAACTGTTGTAGCAAAAGTCACCGTTTCTACACCTGTTCCTGTTATTGCATTAACACAAGTCAATTGAGTTAATGCCGAACACGAACTACCTGAATAAATCCAGATGGCAGCATCGCGGTTTGTATTGCTATAATTCACTGTTGAACTTGTCCCTGTGGCTGTAAACTTTGCCCAGGCATCATCAACAATAGAAGAAGCACTACAATTAGCTGCTGCGTTGGCAGATTTTGTCAATGTTCCAGCGAGGTCAAAGGTCGTATACGAGCACGTTGAACCCGGAGTAAGGGTTGTGGCACTCGAACATTCGTCCTGAGCGTTAACTACGTTTGAAACTGCAAGTAGCAGTATCACAGCTAAAATCCTGAAAACTGATTTCATGGGGGATAGATTTTGATGGTTTTTGCTTCCCCCTTTTATGTAAATTAGTGCTGTTTTGTTTCAAATTTTATGAAAAATAATAGAATTATACCTCTATTTTAGTCGTTTTAAGGTGCTTCTAAACCTCTAAAAACGAAAAAAGGCCATCTTTCGATTGGCCTTTAACAATATGATTAACAGCTAATTAAACTGTCATGATCTCTTTTTCTTTCGCTTCTAGGTGTTTATCGACCTTTACGATGTAAGAATCCACCAATTTTTGGATTTTATCTTCTGCATCTTTCGCTAAATCTTCAGGAAGTCCGGCTTTTTGGGCTTTTTTCACGTTTTCATTTGCATCGCGACGGAAAGTACGGATACCCACTTTTGCATGTTCGCCTTCCGCTTTTGCTTTCTTTACAAGATCCTTACGACGATCTTCGCTTAATGGCGGGATGCTGATACGAATCATTACACCATCATTTTGGGGAGCAAAACCTAAATTACCATCGATAATTGACTTCTCGATAGGCTTGATCATTGCTTTTTCCCATGGTTGGATTACCAAAGTACGAGCATCAGGAGTATTTACGCTGGCAACTTGATTTAAAGGTGTTTGTGCACCATAATAATCAACATATAAACCATCGAGCATAGAAGGGTTTGCCTTTCCTGCTCTTACTTTTACTAATTCAGCCTCCAAGTGAGTGATGGCTTTCGACATTTGATCTTCTAAAAGATCCATTATTTTTTTTACCTCTTCCATAGGGTTATTCTTTCAGCTATTAATATGCGAAGCTAAGAAGTGCGAATTGCAAATTCAAAACTTACGGATTGATTTTTATTATACTTCAACTAAAGTACCTACCTCAGCACCTTCCATCAACGATTTCAGGTTGCCGGGCTTATTCATATCAAACACAATAATCGGTAATTTATTTTCTTGACAAAGAGTAAACGCTGTCATGTCCATTACTTGAAGGTTCTTTTCATACACTTCAGTAAAGCTTACCTTATTATAACGAGTTGCTGTTTTATCTTTCTCTGGGTCTGCGGTATAAATACCATCCACGCGAGTTCCTTTTAAAATCACATTGGCTTCAATTTCGATTGCACGTAAAGAAGCTGCTGTATCGGTAGTAAAGTAAGGATTACCGGTACCTGCACCAAATATCACTACACGACCTTTCTCAAGATGGCGAACTGCGCGACGGCGGATAAAAGGCTCACAGATGGCTTCCATCTTAATAGCGGATTGAAGTCGGGTGCTAACGCCTTTTGTCTCCAAAGCGCTTTGTAAGGCCATAGAATTGATCACAGTGGCAAGCATTCCCATATAGTCACCTTGCACTCGATCCATGCCTCCTTCGGCTGCTTGTAGTCCGCGGAAGATATTTCCTCCACCGATTACGATAGCCACTTCAGCTCCCATGTCAACGATTGTTTTAATATCGTCGGCATATTGGGAAATACGTTTATTGTCGATGCCAAACTGTTTCTCACCCATTAGGGCTTCTCCGCTTAGCTTTAGTAGGATGCGTTTATATTTCATAATCAGGATGCAAAATTATTAATTCTGATCAGATAGCGGCAGGAATCATGTTGCGAATTAT
>JAKPPP010000285.1 GCA_029547265.1 Bacteroidota bacterium | reverse complement strand
GTTGATCCATAAATGATCTCTTGCGTTTTTGATAGTTCGGCAATCTTCGCCAATACTTCCGTTACTTGAGCATTCGATGCCAGAGGTCCCATTCTTACGCCTTCAACATTCGGATCACCAATGGTGGTTGAAGCAAGACGTTTACCCAATGCAATTTGTACATCTTCAACTAAATTTTCAGGAACCATGATACGGCGAACAGCTGTACATTTTTGTCCAGCTTTTACTGTTATTTTTCTCTGAACTTCTTTAATGAATATATCGAATTCGGCAGAGCCCGGCATTACATCTTTTCCCAAAACACAGCAGTTAAGTGAATCGGCTTCCATGTTAAAATGAACTGCTTCTTCTAAAATGCGCGGATGCGATTTAAGCATTTTGCCTGTTGATGCAGAACCTGTAAATGTCACTACATCTTGACTTATTACATGATCTAAAATTCCATTCGCAGAACCGCAAATTAATTGTAATGCTCCATCAGGTAAAATTCCTGAGGCTATGATTTCACGAACTACCGCTTCTGTTAAAAAGGATGTCACAGTCGCCGGCTTAACAACAGCAGGAACTCCCGCCAAAAAGTTAACAGCAATTTTTTCTAACATTCCCCAAACAGGGAAGTTGAATGCGTTAATATGAATAGCTACACCTTCCTTTGGAACACAAATATGATGTCCGATAAATGAACCACCTTTCGATAATGGTGCTACATCTCCTTCAATCGTATAAGGCATATCAGGAAATTGACGACGTAAGCTGGCATATGCAAATAAATTACCAATACCTCCTTCTATGTCAATCCAACTGTCAACACGAGTTGCGCCTGTAGCCCAGCTAATCTTGTAAAAATCTTCTTTCTTAGAAAGCAAATGCATCGCTAAAGCTTTTAGCATGCGTCCGCGTTCATGGAATGTCATTTTGCGTAATGCGGGACCACCTTTAGTACGAGCATAGTCTAACATCAATGCAAAGTCTAATCCCTTACTTGATGCGTTAGCAATTACACTTCCGTTAACGGCATTAATAAGAGCTTGCCCCTCACCTTCACCTGCTGTCCATTGACCCAGCGCATAATTCATTAATTTATTCATGATCTAGAATAATCGTTTATGAAGTTGCAAAAATACAATCTATAGGCATTCGACAGATGTGGAGATCAATAATGTTGGGGATGGGTTACAACAGAATTAATGATGATGTAGAAGATGTTGATTTTCCATAAAAAATTTATTTGATTAATGAACAGTTCATGAGTGTTTGCACTTAATTGTTGCAACATCTAATATATTTTGTATCAATCACTTGACTTGATCGAAAAATTGTTTCATCTTAGCATTTCTATTACATAAAACAACAACATGACCAATCAAAAGAAGTATTTTGTAGGTCCCTCTTGTAAAAAATGTAATGAAATTCTAGAGCGTACAAAATCAAAACCGCTCGATAAAATACTTAACCATCTTACTTTGGGTTCTTTCCAGTTTAAAAGATTTCATTGCTGGGGATGTCTCGATACGCGTCTGCTATCGAAAAAGGACTATAACACTATTAATCGTCAAATCATTTAAAACTGATTTCGCGACGAATTATGTGTATAGTTTAGTGTTTAACAAATTCTGATTTACGAATATTGCCTGTTTGATCGCTTGTTATGATGGAATAAATTCCCGGGGACAAAGAACTTGCATCAAAGTCAATTACTTGCTCGCCTTCCGATAATTCTATTTTCTTGCTCAATAAAATTGCGCCTAATTGGTTTATAATCAAAAAATTATAAGTCCCGTTTTGTGTGGAATATAGCTTTGCAATTCCGTTATTGATAATTGGATTTGGAAGAATTAGTAGATTGTGGTCATCTTCAAAATATCTTACGGCAGCTATTGGAGAATAGGAAAATTCTCCATCAAAATCAGTTTGCTTAATGCGGTAATATGATATTCCTCCTTTTGGTTTCTCGTCGGTGAATTCGTAATTTTTCATGGTATTACTATTACCCGCTCCCGACATCTTCCCTATTTCTTCAAATTCTTTACCATTTGCACTCCTTTCAATAGTGAAGAAGTTGTTGTTGATTTCAGTTGCAGTAGCCCAATTTAGCTGAACAGTTTTGTTTTTTCTTTCTGCAGAAAAACTTAGTAGCGTAATGGGCAAAGGAACAGGAATATTGCAAATAATCGTTCCATTCGTAACACCCGATCCCCAATAGTCAATTCGTACTGTTTTACAGTTTACTGCAGCTAAACTTACTTGATTGCAATTTGGATTAGTTCCATAGTTATTCATTGAAACAGCTGAATATTGTCGAGCATTATTATTTGTTGTCAATGTTACAGAACTGTTGCTTGTATAAGTTCCTCCGCTATTATAAGGCTGACTGCCGGTACCACCTGTACAGTTAAAGTATACATTACAACTTACGCTTCTGTTACTTGTAGAGCCAGAAAATGTAACCGACATCGTATACCTGATTTCATAATGATAATACCAGGGACAATTCGTAAATTCAGGTATAACCGCTGTAGGAATAATATTGAAAGTAGCTGTCCATCCATTCGACGAAGTAACCGTACACTGAGCTTTCGTCTCAGATGTGGTTAAGAGCATAAATCCTAGAATCGCAAAGAATGCCGAGTAAAATCTTATTAGCCTTTTCATAGTTGGGGGGAGAACTATTAACGTGCTTTCTACGGAAAGGAAATCATTAAGTTGGGGCAAACCTTGAAATGTCCATAACTTTATACGTATTAATGCCGAATTCGCATAAATTCATCACGGGTCAGCCAGTAAAATCAACGCTTCAGCAGTGTAGCATGTTCCAATAATTAGAAAGATATCGTTACTTTGCATTTAATGTTATGTCAACCGGTTTTCATTCATAATGCAGCGCTTAAACGATAGATGGCTTACGCTTATCGGCATTCCGCTATTTGCCGTCATTGCATCATTGGTATTTTATACTGATGAATGGATGATACATGGGTTTGCTTATCGAT
>JAKPPP010000284.1 GCA_029547265.1 Bacteroidota bacterium | reverse complement strand
TTTCGTTGAACTTATTGTAAATTCTTAAGGCATCATTAATATATCTGTTCCTGGCAACATTAAGTTTGGAGGATATTGATTCAGTGCTCTCGAAGATGTCGTCATCTAGTTTTAAAGAAAGTGTTTTCATATTCCTGATTTTTACAAATGTATATACTTTTGGTATATACTGCAACAGAAATTACACTTTAATTAGCGGATTCAAAATTACCCGAAAGTACTTTGCTCTTCAAATTTTAAGCGTTTATTATCGGATAAAAAAAAGGATGCTCTTTCGATACATCCCTTTCAAATTTTTTATAAACTAAAGCTAATTATTTTCCCACTTGTTTAAATTTATTGATCGCGTTGCGAGTGAAGTCAGATAGCACTAGTGTTCCGCTCATCCCTGCTCTTTCGAGTAAAAGCTGATCCCAATTTTCTGTTCCTTCCCACATGATTTTCTTAAGCATGCTCATGGCTTCTGGATTGCTTTCCGATAGCTTAGCGGCAAGAGTAGCTATGGCACGATCCATTTCGCCAATCGTATCAAATACTTCTGCATAAAGTCCGTTTTGCTTCGCCCATTTTGCCGACTGGAATTCAGTAGCGTTGATGGTTAATTGACAGAAAGCCGATTTACCAACTTTACGTTCAACCGCAGGACCAACTACAAAGGGACCGATTCCTACAGCTAACTCACTTAATTTTACTGATGCCGCATCAGTAGCAAAAGTATAATCAGCTGCCGAGGCTAATCCTACTCCACCTCCTACTGCTTTCCCTTGTACACGTGCAATTACAAACTTCGGTGCTTTGCGCATGGCATTAATAACTCCTGCGAATCCCGAGAAAAAGGTTGTCCCAGTTTCAATATCATTAATCGAGATTAACTCATCAAACGATGCTCCTGCACAGAAGGTTTTGTCGCCTTCGCTTTGTAATAAAATTACTTTCGCTAAAGGATCATTACCCACTTTGGTTATTTCTTCTGCTAACGCACGAAGTATATGTCCCGGTAATGAATTACTCTGAGGATGAAAGAACGTTACATAACCGATTCCATTTTGAATACTCGACGTAACACGTGCTTGATCTTTTATGATTTCCATTATTGCTGATTTAATTTTTTTACCATTGTGAGGATAGTTGCAATTGCTACCGTTTCTCCGGTTTCATCGTAAACATCTACTAACCATTTAACGATTCCTTTTGCAATATCTTCTTCCGATTTTTTCTCAGTATCTACTTTTTCTTTTACCGTTAATTTTACGCCGATTGTCATTCCCGGATAAACAGGTTTTGTAAAACGACATTCTTCTAATCCGTAGTTTAACATTACGGGACCTTTTTTAGGATCTACGAATAATCCCGCTGCCTTAGATAGTACAAAGTATCCGTGTGCCACACGTTGTGTAAAGATGGTTCCTTCGAGTGAAGTTGCATCCATATGTGCATAGAAATTATCACCACTCACATTGGCAAAATTGGTAATATCGGTTTCACTAACCGTATGCTTATGTGTTATTAGTGTTTCGCCGATTTCAAGTTCTTCGAAGTGTTTTTTGAACGGATGAACAGGCGTTTCCGTTTGCTTTCCACCACGTTGGTATACTCCTGTAATTTTACTAAGTGTTGTTGGAGATCCTTGGATAGCGGTGCGTTGTAAATAATGGAATACACCTCGCTTTCCTCCCATTTCTTCTCCACCTCCGGCTCGTCCCGGACCACCATGTGTTAGCATTGGCATTGGCGATCCATGTCCCGTTGATTCTTTCGCACAATCACTATTCAACACTAAAATACGTCCGTGCATTGATGCTGCTCCTACAACAAACTCCGTCGCGATTTTATCATCAGCGGTTACGATACTGCATACCAACGACCCTTTGCCCATCTTTGCTAAAGCAACTGCATCTTCAGTGTTTTTGTATGGCATAATTGTCGATACCGGTCCGAATGGTTCGATATGGTGACAGTCAGTGTATTTAAACGGATCTTTATTCAAGAAGAGTACCGGCGAAATAAAAGCTCCTCTCTCTGTATCGACTCCCATTGGAGTAATTGCATTCGTTGATCCATAAATGATCTCTTGCGTTTTTGATAGTTCGGCAATCTTCGCCAATACTTCCGTTACTTGAGCATTCGATGCCAGAGGTCCCATTCTTACGCCTTCAACATTCGGATCACCAATGGTTGTTGAAGCAAGACGTTTGCCCAATGCAATTTGTACATCTTCAACTAAATTTTCAGGAACCATGATTCGGCGAACTGCTGTACATTTTTGTCCCGCTTTTACTGTGATTTCCCTCTGAACTTCTTTAATGAATATATCGAATTCTGCAGAGCCCGGCATTACATCTTTTCCCAAAACACAGCAGTTAAGTGAATCGGCTTCCATATTAAAATGAACTGCTTCTTCTAAAATGCGCGGATGCGATTTAAGCATTTTACCTGTAGATGCAGATCCGGTAAATGTCACTACATCCTGACTCATTACATGATCTAAGATTCCGTTTGCTGAACCGCAAATCAATTGTAATGCCCCATCAGGTAAAATTCCGGATGCAATGATCTCACGAACTACCGCTTCTGTTAAGAATGATGTCACCGTTGCCGGCTTAACAACAGCAGGAACTCCCGCTAAAAAGTTAACAGCAATTTTTTCTAACATTCCCCAAACAGGGAAGTTGAATGCGTTAATATGAATAGCTACACCTTCTTTTGGAACGCAAATATGATGACCGATGAAAGACCCACCTTTAGATAATGGGGCTACATCACCTTCTACCGTATATGGCATATCAGGAAATTGACGACGTAAACTGGCGTACGCAAATAAATTTCCAATACCTCCCTCTATGTCAATCCAGCTATCAACACGTGTTGCACCCGTCGCCCAGCTAATCTTGTAAAAACCTTCTTTCTTAGAAAGTAAATGCATGGCTAAAGCCTTCAACATTCGACCGCGTTCGTGGAATGTCATTTTGCTTAATGCAGGACCACCTTTTGTACGAGCATAGTCTAACATCAATGCAAAGTCTAATCCCTTGCTTGATGCGTTAGCAATTACACTTCCGTTAACGGCATTTATTAGTGCTTGCCCCTCACCTTCACCGGCTGTCCATTGGCCCAGTGCATAATTCATTAATTTATTCATGATCTAGAATAATCGTTTATGAAGCTGCAAAAATACAATCTATAGGCATTCAACTGCCGTAGAGAACAATAATGTTGGGAATAGGTTACTTAAGAATTAATGATGATGCAGAATTGAATGATTTTCTATAAAAAACAAATCTAAATTAATTAGCAGTTCATGAGTGATTACATTTAAATGTTTCAACACTTAATTTATTTTAATTCAATTACTTGACTTAATCGAAAATTAGTTTCATCTTAGCATTTCAACCAGATAAATTGCCATTATGACCAATCAAAAAAAGTATTTTGAAGGTCCCTCTTGTAAAAAATGTAATGAAATTCTAGAGCGTACTAAATCAAAACCGCTCGATAAAATACTTAACCATCTTACTTTGGGTTCTTTTCAGTTTAAGAGATTTCATTGCTGGGGATGTCTAAATACGAGACTATTATCGAAAAAGGACTATAACTCTATTAATCGTCAAATCATTTAAAACTGATATCGCGACAGATGATGCGTATAGTTTAGTGTTTAACAAATTCTGATTTCCGAATAGTGTCTGTTTGATCGCTTGTTATGATGGAATAAATTCCCGGGGACAAAGAACTTGCATCAAAATCAATTACTTGCTCGCCTTCCGATAATTCTATTTTTCTGCTCATCAGAATTGCACCTAATTGATTAATAATCATAAAATTACATATTCCACTCTGTGAGGAGTTTAACTTTGCAATTCCATTATTGATTAATGGATTTGGAAGGATTATCAGTTTGTGATCATTTTCAAAATATCTAACAGCAACGATTGGTGAATACGAAAATTGTCCATCGAAATCAGTTTGTTTTATTCTGTAATAAGAAATTCCATCTTTCAGTTTCTCGTCATTAAAATCGTAGTTTTTAATAGTGTTGCTATTACCCGCTCCAGGCATCTTACCTATTTCTTCAAATTCTTTTCCATTAGCACTCCTTTCGATGGTAAAGAAGCTATTGTTTATTTCTGTTGCGGTGGACCAATTTAGCTGAACAGATTTGCTTTTTCTTTCTGCTGAGAAACTAAGGAGTGTAATTGGCAAAGGAACAGGAACGTTACAAATAATAGTCCCGCTCGACATGCCCGATCCCCAATAGTCAATTCGTACGGTTTTACAGTTTACTGCTGCTAAACTTACTTGATTGCAATTTGGATTAGTTCCATAGTTATTCATTGAAACAGCTGAATACTGTCGAGCATTATTATTTGTTGTCAATGTTACGGTACTGTTGCTAGTATAGGTACCTCCGCTATTATATGGTTGGTTACCGGTACCGCCTGTGCAGTTGAAGTAGACATTGCAACTTATGCTTCTATTAGTATAAGCACCCGAAAAAGTTACCGACATTGTATACCTAATTTCATAATGATAATACCAGGGACAATTGGTAAATTCTGGAATAACGGTTGTTGGAATAATATTGAAAGTTGCTGTCCATCCATTCGTTGAAGTAACTGTACACTGAGCTTTCGATTCAGGAGCAGTTATGAGTATAATTCCTAAAATCGCCAAAGAAATTGCGCAAAATCTTATTACCTTTTTCATATTTGGGGAGAGAACTATTAACGTGCTTTCTACGGAACGGAAATTATAAAGTTGGCGTAAACCTTGTATAGTACATAACTTTATACGTTTAATAGTTAAAACTGCTAAAATACATCACGGGTCAGCCAGTAAAATCAACACTTCAGCAGTGAAGCATATACCAATAATTAGAAAGATATCGTTACTTTGCATTTAAAGTTATGTCAACCGGTTTTCATTCATAATGCAGCGCTTAAACGATAGATGGCTTACGCTTATCGGCATTCCGCTATTTGCCGTCATTGCATCATTGGTATTTTATACTGATGAATGGATGATACATGGGTTTGCTTATCGAT
>JAKPPP010000262.1 GCA_029547265.1 Bacteroidota bacterium | reverse complement strand
CTTTCAAGAAATCTTGACGAAATCCTGCATCAACTCCACTCATTCCTTTGAAACTTCCTTGTGGTTGTTTCGCCGGCGACATATACATTCCACTAACTTGGAATGAAGTTACCGGTGTTAATCGGAAACTGATATTAGAGCGCATAGTCCAGTTAGTATTCGAACTTTGCAACTCAGCATTCACGTTATCTCCATTGACTTTATTTGTAAAGAAATTGAATGTTGTCGTCGCATTAATAATTTTACCAATTTGGTTTTTAATTACTACTTCAACTCCGGTATTTTCAGAAGAGCTAAAGTTGGTAAACGTCATTGTTGATATTCCCGTATTCTGATCAATAGTGCGATATCGAACTATCAAATTATTTGTCTTTCTATAATACAACGTTCCTGAAACACTATGCTCTCCTAAGCGACGGAAATAATTGAATTCATAACTACTGATATATTCAGGTTTTAGATAAGGATTACCAGTCCTAACGTTAAGGCTATCCGAAAGGTCGGTGAACGGATTCAAGTCACGTGTACTAGGGCGATTAATTCTTCGGCTGTAAGTGATTTGAAATTCATTCTTTTGTTTCAATACATATTTTAAAGCCGCGCTAGGGAATAAATCAAGGTAGTCGTTTGTAAAATCTTTATTCTGTGTTTTCGAATCTCCGCTGATATTAGTCTGTTCTGCTCGCAACCCACCTTGCACTTCAAACACATTTATTTTTCCAGCATACTGCGCATATGCTGCATAAATTTGATCGGCATAAACAAAATTGTCGGTGTTATTGGTGTCGGCAATATATTGATCCGAAACTTCTGAGATATATGCTTTCTGATCAGTATCATTATTTCGAATAGTAGCTTTAATTCCTGTTTCGAATTTCGACTTATCATTGATCGGATGAGTATAATCTGATTGGAAAGTTCCTACAGTGAATAATCCATCAACATTTTGTTTAGTATAAGAAAAGAAACCGTCATCAGTTAAATAGTCCCCATGGTTTCGGCTATCGCTTGATGAAAAATTTCCGCTGGCAGAAAATTCACGCTTTGTTCCCGGAATCGTATGTCTGAAATCGATTCCTGCATCAAAATTTTTATTGATATTATTCTCTGCAGAAGTTCTATAGAAAGCATCCGTAATAGTTCTTACAGAATCTTCAAATGAATAATCTGTTACATCATTTCTATGTTCGTAGCGAGTACTAAAACCTCCTGATAAGCCAAGAGTACTATACTTCGAAAGATTTACATCAAATCCTGCCTTTACGCTTTGATTTTCATTATACTGACGGCCGTGATTTGCTGTTTCATAGAATGTCTCAGGATTCGTATAATAATTTCTTCTATCAGAAGCACCTGTAAATGTTCTTGCTTCCTCTCGATAATTGTAACTTAAACTTAGATTAGTATTCTTCGTGCGATTATTTAAAGAGAACCCACCATTGTATTTATCTCGAGTTCCTACGCTGGCTGTAATAGTACCGTTGATACCATTACGTTTATCTTTCTTCGTTTTAATATTGATAATACCTGCCATACCTTCAGCATCGTATCTAGCAGAAGGATTTGTAATAACTTCAATTTGCTCGATGGATCCTGCAGGTAATTGTTGAAGTAAAGCAGCCTTATCTCCACCGCCTAAACCTGAAGGTTTGCCATCAATTAGAATCGTCAAATTTTCACTTCCTCTTAAGCTCACTTTCCCATCGATGTCAACGTTTACAGAAGGAACATTTTTGAGCACATCAGCAGCAGTACCACCAGTGCTAACAATATCTTTCTCTACATTAAAAACTTTTTTGTCGAGGGAATTTACATAATCAGCTTTTTCGCCGGCTACTTCAACTTCTTTTAAATTCTTTTGTGTTGAAGCAACAAAAACAGTTCCGAAATCCTTTAATGGATCCATCGGACTTAACATAAAAGGCTTTGAATCCATTTTGCGATATCCGATTGAATTAATTCGAAGTATATATCTTCCGGGAGGTAACTCATCAATGCTGAATTGACCTTTCGAATCAGTTAAACTTCCTCCGACAGCTACACTATCGCGCATTCGAATCAATGCTACAGAAGCGAATTCAATACTAGATTTAGAAGCAGAATCGCGTAATACTCCAATTACTTTAGCTATAGCCGGAGCATTTTTAAATGCAGAATCACGGTTCATACCTCCTCGAGCGCGTGATGAATCTCTAACAGCACCTGCAGGCATCTGACAAAAACCGAACGTCACTACGGTCACAAATATTAACGACAATATCCACTGCTTCTTCATAATCTTTTCTTTAAACCTAAGATTGATAAATCAAAGGGTAAAAAGTTTAATCGTTCATCACTATTTAACTAAATCTTAATTCACAAGTTCATTAAACACCACTTGTAATAATGTTTGTCCGCACGCCTTTAACGAGTTCTTATCGATTTTATCAATCGTATCACCATGTGTATGCCAATGCTTCCAGAAATTAGATGGAGAACTAAAGTCGTAATGAATTACATCCACCATTTTAATTTGAGC
>JAKPPP010000255.1 GCA_029547265.1 Bacteroidota bacterium | reverse complement strand
AGGTTTAATGATGCATATTATTCATCCTTTGCAACAAGGTAGGATGAGAATAATAAACAAAAACATATGCCGGGTGTGGATTTAAATTACTCAAGCTATCTTTTGATAATTTCTTAAGTGCATTCACCAAATCACTTGCATTCGCCGTTTCAGAAGCAAAATTATCGGCTTCGTACTCGTGCTTTCGCGATAGCATATTCATGCCGATGCTTAAGAACATTGATACCGGACTGTAAAGTAAAAAGAAAGCGATTAATCCTAATGGCAATGCTGCTTTCTCGGCACCAAGTGCGATAGAAAGATCAGGTGTATTAATGAATTTGCCGAGGATAAACATCATCAATCCCGTTTGTAAAATCGATATTCCGATCATCGTAAACGTATGTTTCTTTTTATAATGTCCGACCTCATGCGCCATCACCGCCACCAATTCATTTACAGAATGTTTTTCGATGAGCGTATCAAACAAAACGATTTTCTTTTTAGGACCTAATCCGGAGAAAAAAGCATTAGCCTTGCTGGAACGTTTACTACCATCCATCACGAATAAATCGGAAACAGGGAAGTTCACCTTTTTACAATATGCAGTTAATGCATCACGCAATTCTCCTTGTGGCAAAGGAGAAAGTTTGTTAAAAATTGGAAGAATAACAGATGCATAAAACATCGAAATCAGCAATGAAAACCCACTGATACTAACCCAAGCAATCCACCAAAATGAACTACCTGCATATTGATAAAACAAAACAAATAATGCGATCACGCTACCACCTAAAGTTGCGGCTAACAGATAACCTTTAAACTTATCGAGTATAAAAGTTTTAGGCGTAGTGCGATTGAATCCGAATTTTTCTTCTATTACAAACGTACTATAAATTGAAAACGGCAATTGCAATAGATCTGATAGCAAAGCAAAGATCCCGAAAAACAGAATCGTTTGAAACATCAGATCAGTGGTGATACCTGAAACATAATTCAGCAGCCAAGCAAAAGATCGGCTATACACCAACGTTATCATCAACAAGAGTGAAAAAGCAGACGACCACATCGATAAACGATCTTTTTCTTGATCGTAACGTTGCGCCTTTTCATACTCATCAGCTTTATATAAATCCGACAATGACTCAGGCAATTTCAAATCCCACGATTTCGAATTTAAACGGTCGAGCACTCTTTCAAAAACAAAAGAAGCCAACAGCAACACAACAATTACAATCGTCAGATTCATCTTACTTGATTTTGTCTTTTAGATATTGTCCGGTGATTGAACGTTTTTCTTTCACCATATCTTCGGGAGTACCTTCAAATAAAATCTCTCCGCCTAAGTCGCCACCTTCTGGACCAAGATCGATAGCCCAATCGGCGCATTTAATAATCTCCATATTATGCTCGATAACGATAAGCGTATTTCCATTTTTCACCAATGCATTAAATGCATCGAGTAACTTACGAATATCATGGAAATGTAGTCCGGTGGTAGGCTCATCGAATACAAACAAAGTATTTGTGGCATGATTACCTTTCCCGAGGAAAGAAGCTAACTTAATACGTTGTGCTTCTCCTCCACTCAAAGTACTTGAAGCCTGTCCGAGGCCGATATATCCCAACCCAACATCCGCCAAAGGCTGAATTTTATTGATAATTTTTTGATGCAGCGATTGGTATTTACTTGGGCCTGCATTTTCATTAAAGAAATCGAGAGCTTCATCGACTGTCATCTCGAGAATATTGAAAATATTCTTTCCTCTATACTCAACAGCTAATATTTCATCTTTAAAACGATGTCCTTTGCAATTCTCGCACTTCAAGTGAATATCGGCCATGAATTGCATCTCCACGGTAATAATACCCTCACCCTGACAAAATTCACAACGACCACCTTCAACATTAAAAGAAAAATGCGAAGGTTTGAGCGCACGATTTCTTGATAATGGAAGATCGGCATATAAGGCACGAATCTCGTCGTAAGCTTTGATATACGTTACAGGATTCGAACGAGTAGACTTACCGATAGGATTCTGATCAACCATTTCGGCAGCTGTGATATCGAGATAGTTTCCATCGATACGATCAAAATTACCTGTCGACTCACCATATCCTCCAAGAATTTTCTTTACAGCAGGATAAAGAATTTTCTTCACCAAAGAAGTTTTTCCTGAGCCACTGACTCCTGTAACAACAGTCATGATTCCCATCGGAAACTTCACATTAACATGCTTCAGATTATTCTCCCGAGCTCCTCTGATTTCGATGTATTTTTTCCACTTACGACGTTGAGTAGGAATAGGAATTTGTTCTTCACCGGTTAAATATTTTGCGGTAAGTGAATTCTTCTCTTTAGCGATTGCTTTATAATCACCTTGAAAAACAAGATTTCCACCATGCACACCTGCCATGGGACCGATATCGATCAATTGATCAGCGGCACGCATAATCTCCTCATCATGTTCAACTACGATAAGAGTATTACCGACTTCCTTCAACGACTTCAATACTTTAATCAAGCGCTGAGTATCGCGAGAATGTAGTCCTATGCTAGGCTCATCGAGAATATACATAGACCCCACGAGCGTAGAACCAAGCGAAGTAGCCAAATTGATACGTTGAGATTCACCACCCGAAAGCGTATTCGACAAACGGTTTAATGTTAAATAACCTAGACCAACATCATCGAGAAATTTCAATCGATTTGTAATTTCGATTAACAAACGCTTACCTACTTTCTGATCAGAATCGTTGAGATGAATACCATTTAAAAACACGAGCGCATCCTTCACAGGCATCAACACTAATTCGCTAATTGATTTACCTGCTACTTTCACATAATTAGCATCCATGCGCAAGCGAGTGCCGTGACATTCGGGACATAATGTTTTACCGCGGTAACGAGATAACATTACTCGATACTGTATCTTATAAGTTTGCTCTTCGAGATGTTTAAAAAACTCGTTAAGACCTTTAAAATATTTATTACCGGTCCACAATACCTTTTTGTCGGTAGTGTTTAACTCGTAATAAGGTTTATGGACAGGAAAATCGAACTTATGAGCATTCATGACCAGTTTATCGTTCCAATCCTTGAGCTTATCACCTTTCCAGCATATGATAGCGCCCTCGTAAATCGACAAACTTTTATCGGGAATAACAAGATCGATATCAATACCGATAACAGAACCGAAACCTTCGCAACGTTTACAAGCACCAAAAGGATTATTAAAACTAAAGAGATGCACAGAAGGCTCCTCAAAAGAGATGCCATCCATTTCATAACGATTCGAAAAATCGCGAATTGTTAAAGAACCATCGTCCTCAGGTTTATAAACGATACAAGTCCCTGCGCCCTCATTAAAAGCAATTTGAGATGAATCGGCGATACGAGCGACAAGATCATCATCGGGTTCACCGTTAATAGAAATACGATCAATCAGCAAATGATAATTAGGAACTGCAACAGCGATAGCCTCAACGATCTCGGGTTCTTGTTTGGGTTTGCGTCCACGGGTAGCTTTAGGCGCGGATTCAACAGACTTCTTCTTCGACAATTCCTCGAGCAGCTCATCAATATCGCGTACTTGATTTTCAACCATCACACGAGTGAATCCTTTTTGGTTTAGCGAATTCAACTCATCGGCTAGCGTACGTCCCGGATATTTCATCAGAGGAGCAGCAATCATGAAACGTCCTTTCTTAAAAGAAGAAAGATAA
>JAKPPP010000250.1 GCA_029547265.1 Bacteroidota bacterium | reverse complement strand
AACCGCGCCCCGACTCTCCACCGTTTGGGTATCCAGGCATTCCAGCCTAAACTAATCGAAGGAAAAGCAATCCAGTTACACCCGTTAGTATGTTCGGCATTCAACGCCGATTTCGACGGTGACCAGATGGCGGTTCACCTTCCTTTAGGTAATGCAGCAATATTAGAAGCTCAATTGTTAATGTTGGCTTCTCATAATATCCTTAACCCTGCGAATGGTGCTCCTATTACGGTACCATCTCAGGACATGGTTCTTGGTCTATATTACATGACCAAGGGTAAAAAATCGACCGACGATCTTAAGGTTAAAGGTGAAGGAATTACATTCTATAATTCAGAAGAGGTTACTATCGCTTATAACGAAGGACGTGTTGAATTACATGCTTGGGTGAAAGTTAAAACGAACGTTCTTGAAAACGGCGTATTAGTTCCTCAAATCATCGAAACAACGGTTGGTCGTATCTTAGTGAATGAAGTGGTTCCGCGTAAAGCAGGATTCATCAATGAACTATTAACGAAGAAATCATTACGCGACATTATCGGACGTGTATTGAAAGAAACCGGAGTTGCTGAAACAGCACGTTTCTTAGATGACATTAAAGATCTTGGTTTCCGCATGGCCTTCCGTGGAGGATTATCGTTCAACTTGAACGACGTAATTATTCCTGCACAGAAAGAAGAGTTAATCGGAAAAGCGAACGTTGAAGTAGAAGAAGTGATGAGTAACTATAACATGGGATTCATCACCAACAACGAGCGTTACAACCAGATCATCGATATTTGGACACGTACTAACTCACGTATCACTGATACGCTGATGAAACAATTATCAAGCGATAAGCAAGGTTTCAACGCGGTATATATGATGCTTGACTCGGGAGCTCGTGGATCGAAAGAACAGATTCGTCAGTTGGGTGGTATGAGAGGTTTGATGGCGAAGCCATCCAAATCAGGATCAACAGGCGGGGAGATCATCGAAAATCCGATCTTATCGAACTTTAAAGAAGGTCTTTCAATCCTTGAGTACTTCATCTCAACCCACGGTGCGCGTAAAGGTCTTGCCGATACAGCCCTTAAGACTGCGGATGCGGGTTACTTAACACGTCGTTTGGTTGACGTTGCTCAAGATGTAATTATCAATGAAACAGATTGTGGAACACTTCGTGGACTTGCAATGACTGCATTGAAGAATGGAGAGGAAATTGTAGAAAGCTTATACGATCGTATTTTAGGTCGTGTGTCGGTACATGATGTTATTCACCCGCAAACAGGTGAAGTTCTTGTTTACTCGGGAGATGAAATCAACGAAGACAGTGCATCTGCAATTGAATCATCACCAATCGAAATGGTTGAAATTCGCTCGGTATTAACGTGCGAATCGAAACAAGGAGTTTGCTCTAAGTGCTATGGACGTAACCTTGCATCAGGCCGTATGGTTCAGCGAGGTGAAGCAGTAGGAGTTATTGCAGCACAGTCGATCGGTGAGCCGGGAACACAGTTAACACTCCGTACGTTCCACGTCGGAGGGGTTGCAACGAAAGGTGCAACGGATAATAAAATCGAAGCGAAATTTAAAGGTGTTATTGAATTCGAAGAGGTACGTAGTATCAAACACGGAAAGCAAGACGCTGATAAAGATTTTGAAGTAGTAATCGGACGTTCTGGTGAGATGAGAATTGTTGACGAGAATACGAAAGTGGTTCTTGCATCATTCAACTTACCTTACGGTTCTCACTTATTCGTTAAAGAAGGTCAAATGGTTGAAAAAGGCCAATTGATTTGCGAGTGGGATCCATTCAATGCCGTGATCATTTCTGAATTCGGTGGTAAAATCGCATTCGAACATATTGAAGAAGGCGTAACGTACAAAGTGGAGTCGGATGAACAAACCGGATTCCAGGAGAAAGTGGTAGTTGACAGCCGCGACAAAACGAAGATCCCAATGATCAAAGTAATGTCAGGTAAAGATTTCTTAAAAGGATACAACATTCCGGTAGGAGCTCACATCACAGTTGATGAAGGTGCTCGTATCGAGCCGGGTGAGATCCTTGTTAAGATCCCTCGTCAATTAGGACGTACAGGTGATATCACCGGTGGTCTTCCTCGTGTAACTGAGTTATTCGAGGCTCGTAACCCAAGTAACCCTGCGGTTGTATCTGAAATCGACGGAGTAGTAAGTTATGGCGGAATTAAACGTGGTAATCGTGAAATCGTAGTAACGGCACGCGACGGGGAAGTTAAGAAGTATCTTGTTCCTTTAAGTAAGCATATCCTGGTTCAGGATAGCGACTTTACTCGCGCCGGACAACCGCTTTCTGATGGTGCTATCACTCCAAATGATATTTTATCGATCAAAGGACCTACAGCAGTACAAGAGTATCTTGTGAACGAAGTTCAAGAGGTATATCGTCTGCAAGGTGTGAAGATCAATGATAAACACTTCGAAGTAATCGTTCGTCAGATGATGCGTAAAGTAATCATCGACGATGCCGGAGATACTCGTTTCCTTGAAAGAGAATCAGTTAATAAACTTGATTTCAGTGAAGAAAACGATCAAATTATCGATAAAAAGGTAGTTCTTGATCCGGGTGATTCTCCAAACTTAAAAGCAGGTCAAATTATTACGCTTCGTCGCTTACGTGACGAGAACTCTCAGTTAAAGCGTAAAGACATGCGTTTAGTGGAGGCTCGTGATGCTATTCCTGCAACATCATCAACGTTGTTACAAGGTATCACTCAGTCATCGTTACATACGAAGAGCTGGATTTCTGCAGCATCTTTCCAGGAAACTACGAAAGTGTTGAACGAAGCAGCTATCCGCGGAAGCATCGATTACTTAAACGGATTGAAAGAAAACGTAATTGTAGGACACTTAATTCCTGCGGGAACAGGTTTACGCGATTACGAAAAATTAATCGTTGGTTCTCAGGAAGAATACGACTTATTGATGGCTTCGAAGAAAGAAGCTCAGGAAGCGTAATATTCCCGGTCTATATAGAAAAGTCCCGTAGCAATACGGGACTTTTTTTATGCAGTTTTCTGAAATAGAAAGGAACCATTAGTAACTCATTTCGTATATTCGTATCGTAATGCATGAGGCTTTACGAATTAA
This sequence comes from Bacteroidota bacterium, assembly GCA_029547265.1. GTDB lineage: Bacteria > Bacteroidota > Bacteroidia > AKYH767-A > OLB10 > CAINEC01. The sequence goes on along the minus strand of JAKPPP010000250.1, from coordinate 5,857 downwards.
TCGCTCAAAAAATGGAAAATCAAAACAACAATCAATTAAATATTGAGTTAACCGAAGAAATCGCGGAAGGTATTTATTCAAACCTGGCAATCATTACGCACTCGAATGCGGAATTTGTTGTCGATTTTGTGAAAGTGATGCCCGGCGTTCCTAAAGCACGTGTAAAGTCACGTATCGTGTTAACTCCTCAACATGCTAAACGTTTATTGTCTGCGCTTGCCGATAACGTACAAAAGTATGAAGCCGTTCATGGTACGATCAAACAAAGCGAAGGAATGTCGCTGCCAATGAATTTCGGCGGACCAACAGCCCAAGCTTAATTTTTTCGGAAAAGAAAATTCAAGAGGCGTGGCTGAATAAGTTGCGCCTTTTTAGTTATTGAAACATGACAGGAAAGAACCGGTTTAAAGCTTTGCAACTGCTTAAAGTAGCAGTGTTTTTGCTTTCCTGTTGGTATATTTGGCACCATATAAATAGCCGTATTTCGCTGCTCGACGATAGTGAAAAGTTGTTAGAGCGATTTCAAGATAGAGATTCGTTGTTTCGGATATCCATAGCCGTTATATTGATGTTTTTGAACTGGACTATCGAAGCATTAAAGTGGAAAAACCTAGTAAATGTTTTATGTGATTTTAGTTTCGTGAAATCGTTGCGAAGCGTATTTACAGGAATAACTGTAAGCTTTTATACTCCCAACCGCATTGGAGAATTTGCAGGCAAAGTGATGCACCTTGAGCATGAACACAGAGCAAAAGGCTGTTTGTTATCGTTTATAGGTAGTTCATCTCAATTGCTGGTAACACTACAATTAGGGTTAATTGCTGTTTTGTTGAACATGGGCACTTGGTTCAATTCATGGATGATTGACAGAGATGTTTTTCTCGTTTTACTTTCCTTATTGGTTGTTTTAATGACCTTTGGTTGGTTTAGGATATCTTGGTTGAGTCCGTTGTTATTGAGGTTAAAGCTTAATCCGCAAATGAAAGCACAAGTGGAAGTTTTCTCTGAATTTCACTCGAAGCAACTAATTACGATTTATGTTTATTCATTAGTACGCTACATAATATTTTCGTTTCAGCAATATCTTCTCTTGCAAGCATTCGGAGTGGCTATTGATTTTGTTACTTGCTTTCAACTGACGGCAATTTCCTTCTTGCTTATAACAATTATACCAAGTATAGCATTGGGAGAATTGGGAATTCGTGGAGGTGTTAATATTGCTGTGTTCGGTATGATGGTGAATAATACCTTCGGAATACTTGCCGCAACTTTTATGCTTTGGCTAATAAATCTAGCAATACCTGCACTGTTCGGTGCGGTGTCGATGTTGTATATTAAAGTGAAAAAAGAAGCATGATCACCATCGCATTCATTGTTCTTTTAATGAATCTGTTTTATGCATCGTTGCTTAACGGATATCGAAAACAATGGAATATAATTAGCGTCGGGAGAAAAAAAGAGGAATCGGAACTTCCCGATGTTACAATGATAATTCCGTTTCGTAATGAAAAACAAAATTTACCGACTATCATTTCATGTCTGCAAAACCTCGATTATCCTGTCGATAAATTGAAATTGATTTTCGTGAACGATCATAGTGATGATGGATCAGAACATATTCCACAATCGGCAGATATAAAATTTCGCAAAGCAGTAATTCTTGCCAATGGAGAAGGAAAGAAAGCAGCATTAACTACAGGAATAGAAAAAGCTGAGACAGAATGGATCGTTACGACAGATGCCGATGTGAATTTTGAATCGTCGTGGCTCAAGAAATTATTTTCTGTTGATCATCTCTCTGAAGTAGAAATGATTTGTGGAATAGTGCTAATTAGAAATAGTGAAGAAAAATCTAGTGTACTTTCCGTTTTTCAAGAGATGGAGTTTGATATGATGCAAGCTACGGGAATGGCCGCACTTTCGATGCATCAACCTTTGTTAAATAGCGGGGCTAATTTAGCCTTCAAGAAAAAGTCGTGGCAAGACTTAGGAGGATATTCAGCTCACTCAAACATCCGCAGTGGCGACGATACGTTTTTGATGTTTGCTATGCAAGAGCGATTTGGTGATGTAATAATAGGAAATACTGAAGCTATAGTTAAAACAAAGCCTAGTGGAACATGGAGTGAGTTTGTCCAACAGCGACAACGTTGGGCCTCGAAAGGCAGGTATTATAAAAACAAGAATGTGAGAACCGTAGGGATAATTGTTATGTTATCATCACTTTTCTTGCCCATTCTCTATTTTGTATCAGCAGTTCCCGAGATCGGAATGATACTGATAACATCAATCATAGTAAGAGCTGTAACTGAGATCCGACTTATTAAAAATGTCTCGAAAATCACAGGTAAAACTTACGCTATTTACGAACTAATAGCGATGTCGCTTTTTTATCCCTTTTTCCTGCTTTCCCTCACGCTTTCGGCACCTTTCAACAAATCCCAATGGAAAGGCCGTAAATTGTGAATAAATTCCCTCTAAACAAGGGTAAAGATCATCTGATATCCATTCTTTTTTGGTTTATTTTGCACAATTAGAAATTCACGACTCATGAAAAAGTTAATGATGTTAGTATTAGCGGTATTCCCGTTATTGCTTAACGCACAAACCAAGCAACCGGCAATTAAGCCTTTTTCGGCAGATGAAGTAAAAGAGCAGAAAGGAATTGCTGAAGCTGCTTACAAAGCTTTGAATTTTGGTGATGCCTTAAAAATCTATGAAAGATTGGTAGTAACTGATCCACGTAATGCCGATTACAATTATAAGCTCGGATTATGCTACATGATTACGAATATCAATAAAGCGAAAGCTGTTCCGTTTTTAGAATATGCAGCTAATGCAAATGATAAAGACAAGCCTAAAGATGTTACGTTTGATTTAGGTAGAGCATATTTTTATGCAGGACTTTATGATAAAGCACTTGATATCTACGAAAAATATAGGGTAGAAAAGCATAATTCAATCGATGCTAAATTAAAATTTGATACTTGGGTTGATTGGGCGGTGAGTGCAAAGAAATTAACTGCCACACCAGTTGATATCACTTTTAAGAATATGGGTAAGGGCATTAACTCAAATGGAGTTGATTATCGTCCGTTGATGGGAATTGCTGATACAATCATTTATTTTAATTCGAAGCGTAAAGGAAATACCGGTGGATTAGTAGATGATTTAGGAGAAATACCTTCTGATATTTATTTCTGGTTGCAAAATGATTCAAGTGTATCGAAAGCGAAAAATGGTGGTATCAATATTAATACTCCGTATTATGAGGATGCTTTGTATTTAAGTCCGAATGGAGATCGAATGATTACCTATATGGAAGGACCTGAATCAAATGGCGATTTACATATTGTTAAGCAAGCAGGAAAAAGTTGGGATAAACCGGTTGTGTTAGGAAAAGATTTTACAACAAAGTCGTTAGAAACAGGAGCAACAATGACACCTGATGGATTAACACTTTATTTTGCTGCGGAAGCGGAAGGAAGCAAGACGGGAAAAGATATTTATGTATGTACAAGAACAGAATCGACATCATGGAGCAAACCTGAGCGATTAGGAGATAATATCAATACAAAAGGTGATGAAGATGCTCCTGTAATGTGGATCGATGGCAAGACGCTGTTTTTCTCGTCTACAGGACATGGAAGTATGGGAGGATACGATTTGTTCAAAGTAACCATGAAAGATCCTCGTGAAGGCTTTAATAAGCCTGAGAACTTAGGATATCCGATTAATACATTATATGACGATCTTGGTATTGCTTTAAAAGCAGATGGTAAATCGGGATACTTAGCTCAAGTGCGCGACAGCGGAATGGGCGATTACGATATATATGAATTTAAGCTTCAAAAGCCTTTGGTAGATCAAACATTAACATGGATTGAAGGAAGAACATATTCTTTAGTCGGATCTGCTGCAAAAGGAGCGTTTGTAACGATTACAGATGCATCAACAGGAACATCATTTGCAAATATTGAAACGAATGATGCTACCGGACGATTTGACGTTGCATTACCTCCGGGAACATATAAAGTTGTTGCAAAGCATCCAAAACTAGGAATGTGTAATGCTGATATTGCAGTAGGCACAGGCGAGTATAAGCAAGTATTGGATATGAAGTTCCCGAATTAGTAACTGGTTCATAGTTTATAGTTTATAGTTCATAGTTTATAGTTCATAGTTTATTGTTTATTGTTTATAGTTTATAGTTTATAGTTTATAGTTCGGCTGGTCGTTGAGCGGAGTCGAAACGAAGCCGTTGATTGTTCGAGGCTTGCCCTAAAGTGTGCTATTTAAGCTCTACTTTAGGGTTCTTAGTTCGGCTAAGCCGGCTCGTCCCGAAGGGGATTAGCTTGACGCCGTTTATCGATGAGGAACGATCAACCTATATCTTGTATCCTGAATCTTGTATCCTGTATCTTGTATCTTGCATCCTGTATCTTGCATCCTGTATCTTGCATCCTGTATCCTGTATCTTCCACCTTTAATCTTAAAAAAAAATGCTTCTAAACTTAACAAAACCTCTCGCTTTTTTTGACCTTGAAACAACCGGTATTACCATAGGGACCGACAGGATTGTTGAGATCAGTATTTTAAAGTTGATGCCGGATGGTGAAAAGGTGATTTATACGAAGCGTGTAAATCCCGAGATGCCTATTCCTGAAGCCTCTTCAAAAGTTCATGGTATTTACGATAAGGACATCGCAAATGAACCCAATTTTAAACAACTTGCTTCGGAAATAAATCAATTTATTGGCAATGCCGATTTAGCGGGATATAACTCGAATAAGTTTGACGTTCCGATGTTAGTCGATGAGTTTATTAGAGTAGGAGTGAACTTCGAAATGAAAGGACGCCGAATGGTTGATGTTCAAAATATTTTCCATAAGATGGAGCAACGCACGTTAGCGGCTGCTTATAAATTCTATTGCGAAAAAGAAATTGTGAATGCGCACAGTGCCGAAGCTGACATCGAAGCAACCTACGAAGTTTTTATGGCTCAATTAGCGCGTTACGACTCATTAGCGAAGGATGTAGAAGGATTAAGCACTTTCTCTGCTATGAATAAAAACGTTGATTTAGCAGGCCGTATCGTGTTTAATGAAAAGAATGAAGAGGTGTTTAATTTCGGTAAGCACAAGGGACGCACCGTTAGTGATGTTTTCGGGAAAGAACCATCATACTACGACTGGATGATGCAGGGCGATTTTCCTGCAGAAACAAAACAGGTTTTAACAGCTTTAAGATTGAGAGGGTTTAATAGTAAATAGTTTTTCGCATAGAGAGAGAATATATTAAATTCAGTAGCAATAATTGTTCTTTTTGAATGATGAAATTTGAATCTGTCATCGTTTATTGGTATGTAATATTTTATATCAGTGACTCCTATTAAGTGTCTTTAATAAGATAAAGTTGTTTCTTTGGAAGATTTTGATAACGCATTGAATAGTAGTGTGTTCCATTTGTATTGTTTTTTTTAATACATTTGATTGTATTAATTTTTAGCTCCATGGACAATAGTCTTCGAATTCAGAATAAAATGACAGAAGTTTTGTCCTTTGGCAATTTCAGAAGTGTGAAATTATTTAACCGTTTGCGTTGTTTTCAAGTTCTAGTATTTGTATCGGCGATATTGTTTTTTAATGTAAGTGCACAATCTCAAATCTCGAACAATGGATATAAGTTTGATGGGGTTGATGATGTGATGTTAATTCCGCCAATCTTTGAATATGCATATGCTGACTATGAATATACAGTTGAATTGATTGTGAATAAAACATCTGTTGCAAATGGAAAATATGCTTACTTGTTTTCAAATAACTCAAGTGATAATGCTTCCAATATTAGTTTGTTT
>JAKPPP010000132.1 GCA_029547265.1 Bacteroidota bacterium | reverse complement strand
TTTCAACTTAAATTCATCACTAAACACCCGGCGACGGCGTTCTTCTTGACTTAATTTGTACTGTTGTTTCGTTGCCATTTTTTATCGTTTTTAAGGTTTTGTTCCCTTTTAAACGGTCAACGTATTTCAGGCACTGACATTGGATGTTAGTCGATAGTCGATAGTTGATTGAAGAAATCGATGGGATACCAAAATCAAATCCATTTCAAATCCTTTCAAATCCTTTCATCCGTGTTCAAATTTGAATCTCGTTTAGTTTGAAGAAATCGATGGGAACCAAAATCAAATCCATTTCAAATCCTTTCAAATCCTTTCAAATCCTTTCATCCGTGTTCAAATTTGAATCTCGTTTAGTTTGAAGAAACCAATGGGATACCAAATTCGATATAAATTCGACGATTTGTCCCCGATTTTAGGGGTAAAGCCATTATCCTCAACCACAGTCGAATATCATACCCGATTTACGAGGTGATTACTCTAAAAATTAGTAAATTCGTGGCGAATATTTCAGCTCACATGTCAAATAAGTCGAAACCGGTATTATTCTACCTCACGGCATTTATGTCGTCGCTCTACCCTATTTTGGGATTTTACGTGCTATTGGCTCCAGATGTGGAATATTTATTACCCGGCTATAAGCGCTATGTATTGGGTATTTTGCTAATCGGTTACGGTGGATTCCGCATGTACCGCATCAAGCAACTTCACAAGCAAATGCAACAACAAGACTAACCCATTAATTTGAATTATTTTTTTACGCTGAGCCATGCTAAATACAAATTGTTGCCGTTTTAGTAATATGATGAAAGGATCTTTCCTATTACTTGCTGCTACCCTCTTGTTAAGCGCTTGCGGAACCGATTTCAAAAAGCCTTACAGCGACACCACCACTTCGGGGAACGTTACTCTGGCTTCTGATGAGACATTACAGCCTTTTACCGATGCAGAAAAAGATACTTTCATGGGATTGTATCGCTATGCAAATATCACGATGAAGCATCAGTCGGAAGCCGATTGTTTCAGTGATCTCATCAAAGATTCAGTGAAAGTGATTCTTGCTACGCGAAAATTAAATGCGCAGGAAGAAGCATATTTCAAATCGAGGAACTTATTCCCTGTAACGACTAAAGTAGCGATCGATGCGCTTGCATTAGTGGTAAACAAAGACAATCCCGATAGTTTGATTCAGATGAGTCAGCTCATCGATATTTTATCGGGCAAGACAAGCACTTGGAAACAATTCAATCCTAAGTCACCTTTAGGAGATATCACATTTGTATTCGACAACAACGGATCATCGAATGTTCGCTATTTACGCGACAGCGTGATGAAAGGCAAAGCCTTGCCAGAATATTGCTTCGCTGCGAAATCGAATCCCGATGTAATCAGTTATGTAGAATCACATAAAAACGCGATTGGCGTAATTGGAGTGGCATGGATCAGCGACTTTAAAGATCCCGCTGCCAACCAATTCCTCTCGCGAATTAAAGTGCTGGATGTATCTACTACCTCCAATCCGGTTTATCCCGACGACTACTATAAGCCTTATCAAGCCTATATCGCGCTTCAACAATATCCGTTGGTTCGTGAAGTTTACATGATTAACCGTGAAGGGCGCGCAGGACTTGGCACAGGCTTTGTTTCCTTCGTGGCCGGAGATCAAGGACAAAGGATCGTAAGAATGTCGGGTTTACTACCCGCTACGATGCCGGTACGACTGATCCAAACAAATTAGAACAAGACGACGAAATCGACCCACAGATCGAGCGTAAATTGCAAAACCAAAATGAAAAAATTAATTCCAATTGCAGCCATTGCTTTTGTATCATTCAGCGCAGAAGCACAGACATTAAAAGATGCGATCCGACTTAATGAGAACGAGCAACATGAAGCTGCATCATCTATTTATCAGCAACTTATTTCTAAGGAGCCGACAAACGGAACTTATTATTACTATTACGGCGAAAATTTAATGGATGCCGAAAATCCTGATTCAGCAAAAATCATTTTCGAAACAGGATTACAAAAAGACCCTACCAACGGATTAGTACAAATCGGGTTAGCGGAATTATCACTTGAGAAAGGTGATATGAATACAGCTAAACCGATGATTGATGCTGCGGTTAAAAATGCTGCAGGCAAAAGTGCAATTGTATTGATGGAAGCAGCAGAAGCTTATATCCATCATCCGAAAGCGCAAGATTTAATGTCAGCTCAATCGTACCTCGATCAAGCAGCGAAGTTAGACCCTAAGAATCCGGAAGTTTATAATTTGATGGGCGATATTTACTCTGAACAAAATAACGGATCGAGTGCTGCATTAAACTACAACAAAGCTATTGATCTTGATAAATCAAATATCAAAGCCGTACTTCACAAAGGACAATTGTATAAGCGTTCTACGAACTACGACGGTGCTATTGAAGAGTTCAACAACACACTAAAGATCGATCCGAACTTCGCACCTGCATACCGCGAACTTGGTGAAGTAAATTTCAAACTTCGTAAACTCGACTTAGCAAAAGAGAACTACAAAAAATATCTTGAGCTATCGAAAAACAATACCAATGCTCGTTTACGTTATGCATACTTCTTATATGAAAGTGCTGACTACATAAACTCATTAAACGAATTAGCAAATATCACACGAGTTGATTCAACGAACTTAGGGATGATGCGTATTATGGCGTATGTAAATTGCGAAGGCGGAAAGAACGACACAGCGATGAAAACCATTAAGAAAGTTTTCGATATCACTGCAAACGATACCTCACGCCGTTACGCACGCGACTATTCATACTATGGAAAGATCCTTGCTAAAGCGGGCAACGACAGCTTAGGAGCACAATATATCAAGACAGCATTAAGCATTGATCCGAAGCAATCGGAATTATACGACGACCTTGCCGACCTTTATAACAAATCAAAGAAATTTGATTTAGCAGCACGTACTTATGAAGATAAAATTGCGAATGTTGCGAAGATTACTACTACCGATCGTTTTAACTTAGGACGTGCTTGGTATTCAGCAAAAGATTATGTGAAAGCAGATACAGCATTCGCTAAAGTAACTGAATTAAATCCTAGTTGGCCAAACGGATACTTCTGGAGAGGACGTGCAAACGCACAGATAGACACAGGAGCAAAACAAGGATTAGCGAATCCACACTATGCTAAATTTATTTCATTAGCTGAAGCTGACACTACCAATATCGCTAAGCAAAAAAATAATTTGATTGAAGCTAACAGTTACCTTGCTTATGCTGCATTCGTAGCGAAAGACTGCAAACTCTCTATCGAATTATGGAATAAAGTTCTTAGCATTGAACCTACTACCAAGCAAGCGAAAGATGCGATTGAGAGTATTAAGAATTCGAAAGATTGTAAATAATGTGCTAATGTGCTAATGTGCTAATGTGCTAATGTGCTAATGTGCTAATGTGCTAATGTGCTAATGGAGCGAAGCTCGTCTGAATCGAAATTGAAAATTGAATATCTATATTGCCGAAAAACAATATAGGAACAACATTAGCAAATTATCTAACTAGCAAATTAGCAAATTATTTCTCCACGCGTGCCAGCGCATCTTTCGCCAACGGATAATCTTTGCGTACATCGATAGCGCGGCGGTAGTCTTGAGCGGCAGCAGCGATATTACCTAAAGCTTCGTAGCATAATCCCCTGTTATAAATTGCTTCTGCGTAGTTAGGATCTACGTTAATGGCATCGGTATAATGCTTGATGGCTTGATCATACACTTTCAAATATTCGTAGTGTACATAACCCAAGGCAAAATGCGCTTTAATAGCATTCTTATTTATCTGCACACAGCTGGTATAATCTTGAATCGCTTTATCGAAATCGTGTTCAACTTCTTGGTGATATAATCCCCTGCCGTAGAAAGCATCGGTACTCTTCGGATTCACACGAATTGCAGCATCGTAATATTGCAAAGCCAATTTATTGTTGCGCGCATGATGCATCATCGCGATTTGAAGAAATGCATCGTAGTAATCAGCTTTCTGCTCTATGGCGGTCTGGAAACTCGAGATTGCTTTTGCTGTATCGCCCATATCACGGTAGCACATCCCTTTCATGAAATAAGCTTTAGAGCTGTTGATATCGAGTTTAATTACTTTATCGAGATTACCTAAAGCTTCTTTGTATTGAGTTGCGTAAAAATACAACTCGGCTAATTTTTGATAAGCATCTTTATTGTTTGCATCGATCGACAAACACTTCTCTAAAGCAGCTTTCGCCTTTCCCGGTTTACCGGAAGCAAAATAAGCATCACCCAAGGTCACGAAAAAGTCGGCTTTGGTACTATCAAGCTCCGTAGCCTTACCCATATCGAGCAAAGCATTGCCGACATCCATGCGCTGCATATGCAGCTTAGCACGCTCGTGATACAAAACAGCATTACCGGGCTCTTGTCCGATTTTCACACTCACCTCAGCAATTAACTTCCCAATAGCCGTAGTATCATTTACGGTAACAGCCTTTTTATCCGTTTTTTTAGCATCACTTCCACAGCCGGCAAGGATCAGGAATGCGAAAGCAACAAACGACAAAGCGATTGTGCGGATAATACGATGAAGAGGAGAAGAGAATTTCATAGAAATGGTTGAAAGGCAAATTTATTGAAAAAGGTATTATAACAGATGAAATAAAATGAAGGATATAACTGAGTATTTCCCAAGTCATTTAATCATTCATTCATTCAGTCATTCACTCATTCAGTCATTCACTCAATCATTCAGTCATTCAGTCATTCATTCATTCCCTCACTCATTCATCCATTAAAAAAGGGCGGAACCGAAGTCCCACCCTTTTCAACCAATCGTTCGAGTGAATTATTGAGCATTTTTAGTTGCCAATGCTTCACGAATTTTTGCTTCTATTTCATCGCACATTTCAGGATTGTCGGCAAGCATTTGCTTCACCGCATCACGGCCTTGTCCGATTTTAGTATCACCGTAACTGAACCAAGAACCTGCTTTTCTGATTACGTTAGTGTCGACACCAAGGTCAACAATCTCGCCCATCTTAGAGATTCCTTCTCCGTACATAATATCGAATTCAGCTAAACGGAAAGGAGGTGCTACTTTATTCTTCACCACTTTTACCTTAGTACGATTTCCCGCTACGTTTTCGCCGTCTTTAATTTGTCCGATACGACGAATATCGAGACGTACCGAAGCATAAAACTTCAATGCGTTACCACCCGTTGTTGTTTCAGGATTCCCGAACATAACACCGATTTTTTCACGCAACTGATTAATGAAGATACAGCAACAGCCGGTGCGACTGATAGTTGCCGTAAGCTTACGTAAAGCTTGCGACATCAAACGAGCCTGAAGACCCATTTTGCTATCTCCCATTTCACCTTCAATTTCGCTCTTCGGAGTTAATGCCGCTACAGAGTCGATAACAATAATATCGATAGCACCTGAACGAATTAAGTTCTCGGTAATCTCAAGTGCTTGCTCACCATTATCAGGTTGTGAAATCAATAAATTCTCGATATCAACGCCCAGTTTTTGTGCATAGAAACGATCGAATGCATGCTCTGCATCGATGAATGCTGCAATACCACCTTGCTTTTGAACTTCAGCAATAGCATGAATTGCTAATGTAGTTTTACCTGAAGACTCAGGTCCATAGATCTCAATTACTCTTCCCTTCGGGTATCCGCCAATTCCCAATGCAGCATCTAAAGTGATAGAACCTGTAGGAATTGCTTCAATCGCCTCCACAGCATCGTCACCCATGCGCATGATGGTGCCTTTCCCGTACGCTTTCTCAATCTTGTCGATCGCCAGCTGTAATACCTTTAATTTTTCTTTTGCGTCTGCAGCTTCAGTTGCCATATTAAATAGTTTGATGTGTTAACTCGTTTAAAAATTGATACAACAAAGGAAAGTAAAGTTTTTCTAAAAAAGAACAAATAAGCATTTGTAATTATTTAACATCGGATAAAGACTTTCCTGAAAACAAAAAACCCTCACAATGTGAGGGTTTTGTACACAATCAACTGATGTCTAATTATTTAGAATCAATACTCTTTTTTGACTTTTCGTAACGGCTGCGGAACTTATCAACACGGCCGGCTGTATCGATCAATTTCATCTTACCTGTATAGTAAGGATGTGATTCGTGAGAAATCTCAAGTTTTACCAACGGATACTCATTTCCGTCTTCCCACTTAATAGTATCTTTCGTTTCGATGCATGATTTACTCATGAAAGCGTAATCGCAGGAAATATCCTTAAATACAACTGAACGATAGCTTTTTGGGTGAATATCTTTTTTCATGGTATTCTTTTCAATAGGGCTGCAAAGATAATCATAAATCCTAATTTGACAATAGAATTTGTGAATGTTTTTATTGCAGATACCCTCTCTTTTTCATTTTTATTTCAGATTGGGGACAAAAATACAGAAAATCAATTACTTACACAATTACGTTGATGCAACAGATTGTCCTTTTTTTCGTACAACATTCATTATGAAAGCAGAAAAAAGCGATAGTATCTTCTTCGGAGGGTTAAACGGGTTACGATTTTTTGCGGCCACAGCCGTTATTTTTCATCATATCGAACAGTACAAATTATGGGCATCGAACGATGGTCATTTCTATACCAGCGCTTTTACAGGCTGCGGACTACTCAGCACCTTTATTCAGGCCCTCGGCCATAAAGCAGTAAGCTTTTTCTTTGTCCTAAGCGGATTTCTTATCACCTACCTCCTATTAGCCGAAACCGCCAAAACAGGCACTGTTAATTTGAGGAAATTCTATGTTCGTCGTATTCTTCGTATCTGGCCGGTTTACTATTTGGTTATCGGTATTGCTTTCTTCGTTATTCCCCATTTCTTTGATGTTGGCGGCAACGGAGCGCATCTGCTTCAGAATAAATTCTGGCTTTGGTTCGGACTATCACTCATTATGCTACCAAACCTCACACGCTACAACAGCGTTGAGATTGTAGGCGGCAGTCAGACATGGAGTGTTGGCGTTGAAGAACAGTTCTACCTGATATGGCCTTGGCTGGTGCGTACTTTCCGCAAACGATTTGTTCGCATGCTGCTTATCTTGATCGTGGGAAAGTTGTTTATCTCTGTTACTATGGCAGCAGTTACCGATCATCTGCCGGCAGGCACATTGCATACAGTGTGCAATAAATTTGTATTGTACTGGAACCTCTTCAAAATCGAGCAAATGGCAGTAGGCGCACTGGGAGCGTTTTACTTGTACCATAAAAAACCGGTAGTTCTTCAATTCTTCTATCACCCAATTACAACGGTGGCGACGCTGGTACTGTTTGTTTCGTTATTTGTTACCGACCTTGAATATGCGGGCAGTACACTCTTCGAAGGATTAATATTCCTGTTATTCATCGTCAACGTATCGACCAACAATAAATTCCCTATACAACTGCGACAATCGGTATTTACAACACTAGGAAATATATCGTACGGAATTTACATGTACCATACCATCATCATTGCAATCCTGATTAACCTATTGCAAAAAACGATGATCGACGATATGCCGTTAGCATTCGACATTGCGCTGTATACACTCTCGGTGACGTTAACTATATTGATTTCTTACTTAAGCTACAAATACTTTGAAACACCATTCTTGAAATTCAAAGAGAAATTTATGGTTGTGAAAAGTTCAGGCACCGGACCCAAAACTGCAGAAGTGATTATTCCTGTGGAAGAAGATGCGGTTGGAGAAAAGAAGGTGGTGGGTATGTGATATGGGATTTTGGATTTTGGATTTTAAATTTTGAATTAGGCACCCATTGGATTCTTCTCATCAAACGAGACTTAAGTAGAACACGGATTCGCCCCGACTGTGCAAGCACGTCGGAGCTAAATGGATTTGAAATGGATATAAAAGGATTTTTTTAGCCCTGCAGTGTGTCGCACGGAATTTATTTTTTGAATATGACTACTTCGACTCTACTGCTGGGATGGCTGGCGCGAGGTGGATCGCCTAAAGGCGAGATGGATTTTCGCCTACGGCGAGGATCGGCTGACGCGGTTAGATAGGCCGCTGATTTTGATGATTTTTATGGTTAATTATGATCACTCGTTTACGACGAGAAATTAATCATCGTCTACGACGATGCGCAGATACGGCGAAGCCGATTTTAATGGCACCCATTAGAATCTCTTGGGTTTGAAAATTCTATTGTTACCGGTATTTCGGTTGAACCTCATTCAGCCATTCACTCATTCATTCATTCAGTCACTCATTCATTCATTCATTGACATACCATCCTCCCCATTTTTCCGTTCATAGGATTGCATTCCTTATATTTGCGTGACTTCTCGTTATGATAAAAAGATTCTTCTTCTTCCTTATAGGCTCCTATTTAGTATTCGCATTTTCTTCTTGTAAAAAGGAGGATTTATTGACCGATAGCAGTGCTACGCTTCAGTTTTCCGACGATACCGTGATGTTCGATACTGTTTTCGCGACCATCGGTTCGGCAACTAAAAACTTGCGCGTTTATAATCCTTATGATCAGCCTATCAAAATTTCGAATATTCGTCTCGCAGGAGGTTCTACGTCGTATTACCGTATGAACGTTAACGGATTACCCGGCACTTCTTTTAATGATATTGAATTGAGAGCGGGTGATAGTCTGTGGATCTTCGTCGAAGTAACAGTCGACCCAAACACGCAATTACTCCCTTATATCATTCAAGATTCTATCGTGTTCGAAACAAACGGAAATCGCCAGGATGTTGATTTAGTTTCATGGGGACAAAATGCGCATTTTATTGTTGCAAATCAGGTGTTGAATTTGAAAGATGATCAGGGTAAGACGGTGGGGCAAATTAAGTATGCCATTATCGACACTATCGACAACCACACTACAATTTGGGACAATCAATTGCCTTATGTAGTTTATGGAGGTTATGCGGTTGTCGACTCCTCCACTACCCTCGAAATTACGCAAGGGACTCAAATCCATTTTAGCAATAACGCCGGACTTTGGGTGTATAAAGGCGGGAAGCTGAAAGTAACGGGCACCGCGCAAAATCAAGTAGTCTTCCAAGGATTAAGAAGAGAGCAAGCGTATGTAGACGAACCCGGACAATGGGATCGTATTTGGATCAACGACGGAGCGATAAATGAAATCGATCATGCCGTAATTAAAAACGGATATATCGGATTACAAACAGAAGTATTATTTGATCCCGTGATGCCATTGCAAACCTTAAAAGTGAGCAATACCATCATCAAAAACATGAGTGGATTAGGGATGCTGGCGCGCAACTGGACCATCGAAGCAACGAATACCGTTATTGCCAACTGCGGGCAATATAACGCGGCACTAACTATCGGCGGAAGCTACGATTTCACGCATTGCACCTTAGCGAATTACTGGCGCAACGGACAAAGAAGTAATCCCGTTTTATACATCAACAACTACACAACAGGAAGTAATAACACGATCATCACCGCCGATCTAAGCAAAGCAGATTTCAAGAACTGTATTATTTATGGCGACAACGACAACGAGCTGGAACTTGATTTCAAATCGGGATCATTAAGTAACCACCTGTTCAATCATTGCCTCTTAAAAGTCGATCAAAACACGCCCATCACCGACCCTAACTTTTTTACCTCAGTTTGGGCGAATACCAGTCCCTCTTTCACCGACTACACCGAAAACGACTACCATTTAGAAGCAGGATCATTCTGCATCGACAAAGGCGACGCTGCACTCACGGGAGGACTACTACAGGATTTAGAAGGGAATAATAGGGTTAATGGAGCCGCGCCGGATTTGGGGGCGTATGAAAAATAAAACATTTTGCATTCTGCAAAATGTTTTATTTTTCTGTTATGAGGTTTAAAGTTTAAGGTTTAAAGTTCGGCAAAGCCGCTGGGGTTTGAGTGCTTAAGCAAAAGAACAATCTCGTGGTCCGCTTCGCGCTACCCTAAACCCTAAACCTTAAACCCTAAACCCATTACCAGCTTCAGCTAAACGGCGTTAGCCCAAACCCGCTTCGCGCAACCCTAAACCGTAAACTCTAAACCGTAAACTTTAAAAACCCAACCCCGTCAACCATTGCAAAACATCAACCCCATCGGCGTAATCCATGAGGCCGGGTTGTTGGGAAGAACCGAATGGGAGTCCGTTGAGGCCTACACGGCATTGGATTTCGTCGGATTTACTTTTTAGTTGCTCTTCGAGGGTATTGATTTCGTCGTAAAATTCGTAATGAACCACAGAAACAGGAGTTGCTAAAGGTTCATTTTCACGCAAAATCAAGAAATTATTAGTGAGGAAAGGAATACCATCGAGCAAGAATAAGGCTCTATGGTAATCGTAATTGTTCATGTATTTGTTATGCTCCATGAGGGAAGCACGTTCTTCAATTAATGCAAAGAAAGGATCGAAAACATAGCCGCGAGGGACATACAACTTCGCTACATTACGACAACCTAATCCGAAATAATCGAAGATATCGTTGCCCAAAGCGCGGAAATCGTCGGCTGTTTCTTGTCCCGAAAGCACCGCCACCGAATTCCTATTTCGGCGAATAATGCTCGGATATTTGGCAAAATAATAGTCGAAATAGCGCGCCGAATTATTACTTCCGGTCGCAATTACGGCGTCGATATCGCTAATTCTTTGGGTAAATTCGATCTGATTTGCGAAATCGGGAGCGATATTTAGCAAAACTTCCACCAAAAAAGGGATCAAAACGGCGTCATCGGAAGAATTTCTTATGACCGCTTTATGGCCCGAAATGAGCACACAAAGCAAATCGTGGAAGCCAACAGCGGGAATATTGCCGGCCATAATGATACCCACTTTTTTAACCTCGGGATTATCCGAAAGATCGTCGTGGTAGTTATTCACCCAAACTTCTAACAGTATCTTATTCAACATACTGCAAATTTCATTTAAAGCTTTTATTGAATACTCAGGAGTGAACCAATTATTCTGCAAATAAGCTTTTCTGACCGCAATTGCGAGGGCATTTTGATCGTTATTCGGACTCGTTGCCATATCATCGAGCAAAGCTTCGATGGCACTGCCCCACTTGGCGAGGGCTTCAATTCTTGAAATTATCTTCATGATATTTTCCCATTTTTCGGGAAGCGAAACATTAATATGTATTTTTGCGATTAAATCGTTGTAAAATTACGCTATAAAACCATAACAACATGGCAATTAAGATTACTGATGAATGCATCAACTGCGGTGCATGCGAGCCTGAGTGCCCAAACAATGCAATTTATGAAGGTGGCGCTGAATGGCGTTTCTCTGACGGAACATCTGTAAAAGGTATGTTCACGAAACTTGATGGAACAGAAGTTGACGCGGGTGCCGCACAGGAGCCGAAGTCGATGGATGCTTACTATATCGTAACAGACAAATGTACGGAGTGCGTAGGTTTCCACGATGAACCACAATGTGCTGCTGTATGTCCGGTTGACTGCTGCGTTGATGATCCTGATTTCCGTGAATCTAAAGAGGTTCTTTTAGGAAAGAAAGAAAAGATGCATGCATAATATCGCATCGAACAAATAAAAAAATCCGCTTGATTCAGGCGGATTTTTTTTTGCTTACCCTTTTTACTTCAAGAAAATGCTCATTCATTAAAAGCTTGTTATTTTAACCACAGAGGACTCAGAGATTGCACAGAGATACACAGAGGCCAACCCAATGGTTTTCCTTCTTCCCAACTCTGTGACCTCTGTGGCATTCCTTTGTGGTCTTTATGGTAATAAACAAGCCTAATTTTGGTTGACTCTTTTAGTCCTAAATTATCGGGCAAACAGGAGCCTTCTGGTCTTTATGGGGTTATTTTTTTGAATCATTCAATGATAGAAATACAGGAAAAAACATTTTCCCTCTTCCAACGCGCTGTAGCCGCGCGACGGCTCATACTTTTTCTTTCAGTCGAAAAAGTATGCAAAAAGACCGCCGCTGTAAATTTTTTAGCGGGAACGATTTCAACTCCAACGGAAAGAAACAAACTCGCCCTGAATCGTCTCCTGCGTCGACGCTTCATGTCTCGGGCAGCGTTTCTTTCTATCGTTGTCGTTCTCTTCGTTCTATCCGCAAAAATTTAAGGCGGACGATCCGCTTCGATATAAAATTTTGATATATCGTTCCTAATATTTTTTCAAAAACTTCGTCAACCTATGTTAGGGACTTACAAAACAATGATTGTAGTGGTTTAGAAAGAAGCAACAATCAGTGAATCTTGAAAGAAAGCATTAAATTCGCCGAATGCTAAAAAAAGTCGTTCGCACCATTGCCTATTGCATATTAGGTTTTGTGGCATTAAGTTTTATATCGACCCTGATCTTTCGTTGGGTACCTATTCCGGCTACGCCATTGATGGTGATCAGATATTTTGAGATGGAAGACGGCAAGATCGACAAGACATGGAAACCGTTGAGTGAGATTAACTCATCATTACCATTAGCAGTAGTAACATCGGAAGATCAAAAATTCGAAGACCATTTCGGATTCGATATTGAAGCGATAGAAAAAGCAGCCAAGTACAATCAGAAACACAAAGGAGGAAAAGTAAAAGGGGCCTCTACAATTAGTCAGCAGACAGCGAAGAATGTTTTTTTATGGCCATCGCGCAGCTGGATCAGAAAAGGCTTTGAAGTATATTTCACATTTGTGATTGAAGTATGCTGGAGTAAAGAACGCATCATGGAAGTTTACCTAAATGTAATTGAGATGGGACCGGGTGTATATGGTGCGGAGGCAGCAGCACAATACTATTTTCACAAACCTGCATCGCAACTTACTCGTGAGCAAAGTGCGTTAATAGCAGCTATCCTTCCCAACCCAATTAAATGGTCGGCAGCGAAGCCAACTCCTTATATTTCGAGAAAGAAAGCATGGATTTTGCAACACATGCGAAAGATTGAACTAAAAGAAATTTAGATTCAATACCGCTTTTAGAACCCGAGATTTATTCCTGCGCGGATAATAATATCATTGTAATAAGAATATTTACTCGGAGCGAAAACATAAAGACCCATCACCGTAAAATTAAAGCGATTGAATAGTGGTTGTGTATATCCGACTCCTGCCATTCCGTTACCGATAGTATGTCGGCTGAGATTGGTTTGAAAAACATTCCACACATCAACATTAATCACTTCATACTCGGCATACAAAAGAGTATAGCTAAATAAGCGCTGTTGCGCGAAAATCCTTCCTCCATAGCCATTCGTAGTATATTCTTTTTTAGGCAAGCGAGCATCATGCAGATAAGTATAAACAGGTCCAATGCCTACGCCCATATCATTTGCTATTTTATATCCCAAGGTAGGAGCGAAATAAAAATAATCGACATCGCCACCACTTCCACTAATATCGCCTCCAACAAAAAAGTGAGTAAGCAAAGCGCCTAATTTCGGATTATCGAATCCATCGACATAAGCCAAAGAATCTTGCGCCTTAGCAGAATTAAAAGCAATCGTTAAAAACGTAAATAGGACTAGTAATTTTTTCATACATCAAATTTAAATATCCGTACTCTGAAAGGCGATTCGATTTTACTCAAGTGCAAAAATCGGCACCTCAAAAGCCAATATTAAATCCTGCTCTGATGATAGGATTTTCGTAATAGCTGTATTGGCTTGGAGCTACATTCCACAAGCCCATTATAGTAAAATTAGAATTCTCGCCTATTGGGGCGATATATCCTCCACCTACAAATAAGCTGCCAATATTTGCTCTAACTAGTTTCGTTTGAAGAAGATTATAGACTTCCGCATTTACCAATTCATATTCGGTATATAGCAAAGCTTGTTCAATAATACGATATTGAGCGAAAGCTCGTCCCCCGTAAGTGCTTGTCTCATAATGATAACCGGCATAACGTTTATCGTTCAAATAGCTGTAAGAAGGTCCGAGGCCCACACCAAACTTTGGGGTTACCTTATACCCTATTGTAGGAGCTAGGTAGATATAAGTAACATCACCAAAATTCAGACTTAAGTCGCCGCCATAGAATAATCGGTCGGCAAACGAAGGCCCTTGTTTTGGAGGACGTGAAACACCTAATGTATCCTGAGCCAATGACATAGATAGTCCCGAGAAGAGAGCAATGCCCAACAACAGCAATTTTTTCATCATAATATTTTGCAGATCAAAGATAATGGAATCCATTTGATTGTTTTCTTTGCAACATGAATAAATCAGGAGGCAAAACGATCCTTATCACGGGAGCCAGCAACGGCATCGGATATGAAACGGCGTTATTAATGGCTAACGAGCCCGGAAATACGGTTATTGCATTAGCACGAAATGAAAAAGCCTTGTTATCGCTTCGCCAACAAAGCGGCGATAAAATCATCCCCTTAGTATTCGATTTAGAGGCCGGCAATTATCAATCGATATTGGAACAGGAAGCGATTAAGTCAATTGACCACCTCGACATATTAATACACAACGCAGGTAAAATTGTAAACAAGCCTTTCGAAGATATTACTGCTGAAGAACTAAAAGGATGTTATACAGTAAATGTATTTGCCCCTTATTTATTGACACAGGCATTACTTCCGCTCTTAAAAAAATCGCCGAAGGCGCATATTGTACATATCAGCTCCGTAGGTGGCGTGCAAGGAAGTGTAAAATTTGCAGGACTCACGGCCTACTCATCGAGTAAAGGAGCGTTATCGATTCTGACTGAATGTTTAGCGGAAGAATTTTCAAAAACGAACATTAAAGTTAATTGCTTAGCTTTGGGCGCCGTACAAACCGACATGCTCAGTCATGCTTTCCCCGGTTACAAGGCTCCGCTAACGGCACAAGAAATGGGTAGTTATGTATCCCGGTTCGCCATGGACGGAAATAACTATTTCAACGGAAAAATCATTCCCGTTGCCCTCAGTACCCCTTAAAAACAGTGCCTGACACCTTATGAAAATCTTCCGTGCCATCTTTGCAGTATACTGCATCATTGCCTTTTTGGCAACTTTTTTAATTGTGATCCCCTGCTACTTCATCATCTTCAACCTTTGGTCAAAAGAAAAAGCGCCTCATGTAGCACACAAGCTATCGAAGTTTTGGGCACACTTAATCTTTGCGCTCTTCTTTGTAAGATGCAAAATTGAAAACAAATCATATATCGACCCTAAGACGCAATATGTATTTGTTGCGAATCACCTGTCGATGCTTGATATACCTGCTTACGCAGCATCATGCAGCAACACGTTTCGCTTCTTAGCGAAAGCTGAATTAGCGAAAGTTCCTTTACTCGGATATGTTATAAATAACTTATATATCACAGTAAATCGTAGCGACCGCGCCGATCGTCATAAGAGCATCGAGAAAATGAAAGCCACCATCGATAGCGGGCTATCGGTATTTCTTGCTCCCGAAGGAACCAGAAACACTTCAGGTGCACCATTACTCGAATTCAAAGACGGAGCATTCCGTTTAGCTATTGCCGCGCAAGTACCGATGGCAGTCCTTACGTTAAAGAACGCGCATCATTTACACTCGCCAAAGCAATTGCTAAGCATGTCGCCGGGAACTCTACATGGTAGTTGGAGCAAGCCAATATCTACTATTGGCATGACAGAAGAAGATGTGCCCCGTTTAAAGGAAATGGTACGAGCTGAAATGCTCAAGTATCTTCAATCATAGTTTCAGGAACTTTCTTTTCTTCGTCTCATAACCGGAGAAAAGAAATTACTTCATCGAGCCTTAACTTTAAACGGGAATCATCAGCTTTCCTCTCTTGAGGAATACCAACCAACAGCTGTCTAGCTGTATTATTATTTATTTCATTTAATCGTCCTCCTTTACTTCTTAACTGTTCTCTTCGGCGACTTACTTGGCGGCGCCGGATCAATTTTTCCGTCGATTACTTCATAGATAGTGATGTCCTCCAATATTTTATTTTTCAACTTTTGATTTAGTCTGTACACTACGATCGGCACTATGGCGGGATCGAGAATTTTTCGTGGATCATACTTTAGTAATAAGCAACTTGCGGGTTTATAATATCCACTAAAGTGTAGTCCCTCGAGACATTGCAGCTGACGATTGATTTTATATACTCCCCATTCGTCGAGCGTAGCCACTTTAATGACCATTTCTTTCCAGCTCTCATTCATCTGAGCGAAGGTCCCTGTAGAACAGGAAACAAATCCGATGATGATGGCTGTTTGCTTGAACATGAAGGCAATTTACTCGTGCCGGAAAAAGAAAAAACTCATTAATCGTATTTTTCTTACAAAGCCGAAAAAAGTTTGGTCAGCAGAAATTTCGACGTATTCGTCCCCTATTCTTTTTTTATTGTGGGGCAAAGATTATATTTGAAATCCTAAACCTCACAGAATCCACCGAATGAACCCGAGAATAAAGAGCATGGCAGAATACGAAGCTGCCTATCAACAAAGTGTAGAGCAACCCGAACAATTTTGGGCTGCAATGGCGCATGAATTTACCTGGAAGAAAAAGTGGGACAAAACACTCAGTTGGAACTTCAATGAATTTGATGTTAAATGGTTTGAAGGCGGACAATTAAATATCACCGAAAACTGCTTAGATCGACACCTCGAAACCAGAGGCGATCAAACAGCCATTATATGGGAACCGAATGACCCTACACATACAGTAAGAACACTTACCTATCGCGAATTACATAGAGAAGTATGCAAGGCTGCCAATATGCTGAAAGCGCAAGGCGTTCAGAAAGGCGACCGTGTTTGCATCTATCTACCAATGGTTCCTGAAGCGGCAGTGATTATGTTAGCATGCGCGAGGATAGGTGCTATTCACTCTATTGTTTTCGCAGGATTTTCAGCTCAATCATTAACAGATCGCCTTACAGATGCAGAATGCAAGATTATCATTACGGCAGACGGAGCTTTCAGAGGAGCGAAAGCCATTGGACTAAAAGAAATAGTTGACGAAGCCCTACTCACCTCACCTACTGTTACCAAAGTTGTTGTATTACAACATACGATGACACCTGTAACGATGGTAGCGGAAAGAGATATATGGTGGCATGATGCAGTATCTACTTGTAGCGATGTATGCGAAGCAACGGTGATGGATGCAGAAGACATGCTGTTCATCCTATACACATCGGGATCGACAGGAAAACCGAAAGGAGTAGTGCATACCACAGCAGGATATATGGTATGGGCATGGTATACCTTCAACAACGTATTTCAATATGACCCGGGTGATATCTACTGGTGCACAGCCGATGTAGGTTGGATTACGGGACATAGCTATATCGTATATGGTCCGTTGTTAAGTGGAGCCACAACATTAATGTTTGAAGGCGTTCCCACCTATCCTGACGCAGGAAGATTCTGGCAAGTAATCGACAAGCATAAAGTAAATATATTCTATACTGCACCAACGGCCATTCGCTCATTAATGGCACAAGGCGACGAGTTCGTATATCCGTATTCGTTAGAGTCGCTGAAGACCTTAGGATCGGTAGGTGAACCTATCAACGAAGAAGCATGGCAATGGTATTTCGACAATGTCGGAAAAGGGAAATGTTGGATTGTTGACACTTGGTGGCAAACAGAGACAGGAGGAATTATGATATCGCCATTAGCGCATATCACTCCTACCAAGCCTACGTTCGCTACATTACCACTTCCGGGTGTACAGCTGATGTTGGTAGATGCCAATGGCAATGAGTTAGAAGGAAACAATGTAGAAGGAAATCTCTGCGTTAAATTCCCATGGCCGGGCATGCTCCGCACCACTTACGGCGACCATGAACGCTGCAGAATGAACTATTTCGCTACCTATAGCAATTTATACTTCACCGGTGATGGCTGCCGCAGAGACTACGACGGATATTACCGCATTATAGGCCGTGTAGACGACGTAATTAACGTAAGCGGGCATCGTATGGGAACGGCGGAAGTAGAGAACGCTATCAACGAACATCCGCACGTAATCGAATCGGCGGTAGTAGGATTCCCACACCCTATTAAAGGCCAAGGAATTTATGCCTATGTAATTTGCGATCATATGCCCGATCATGCCGATCAACGTAAGAGAGAGATATTAGAAGTAGTATCGAAGCAAATTGGTCCGATAGCGAAGCCCGACAAGATTCAATTTGTTGTGGGATTACCAAAGACGCGCTCGGGCAAGATCATGCGACGTATCCTTCGAAAAATAGCTGAAGGAGAAACCGGAAACTTGGGCGACACCTCAACGCTTTTGGATCCTTTGGTAGTAGAAAGCATCAAAAACGGCGCACTAAGCTGAGCCACTGATAAATAGCAAGATTCCCGGTTGACCTACAGCCGGGAATTTTCATTTCTGAATTAATTTTATCTTCAGTCGCTAAGCAGTACCTTTGCGGGCTTATTCCAGACAATTATTATGAATAAGCCCATATTGTGTATCGGAGGATCGTTGGTTGATGAAACCTTTTATTGTGTTCACGCGCCCATCCGCGGCACCAGCAATCCTGCAACCATCGAGAAAAGTGCAGGAGGAGTAGTACGCAACATCGCACATCACTTAGCATTACTCGGACACAATACACAATTGATCACAATCATCGGCAATGATGCTGAAGGAGAATGGCTGATGAAAAAATGCACTGATGCGGGAATTGACATGCAGCATACGGTACGCATGAATGGAATAACTGGACGATTTTCGGCGATATTAGGTCCGGATGGAGAATTATTTGTTGGCACGGTAGTGAACGAACTAGAGCCGCTTTTGAACAGCAAAATCCTTGAACAAAAAACAGAAATATTAAAATCGGCGAAGCTTATTATCACCGATACGAATATGGCACCGGAGTGTATTCAGTGGCTCTTAAACTTCTGTGCGAAAGAACATATTCCCTGTGTAATAGAGCCGGTATCGATACCGAAAGCATCGAAATTAGCGGGGATGGATTTATCGGAATTATTTTTAATTACTCCGAACGAAGTAGAGTTATCATCGATACAAAGTGTATCACCGGAGCCGGGAGAAGAAGCAACTATAAAAGCATTACGTGAAAGAGGAGTAAAACAAGTGTGGTTACGATTAGGAGAAAACGGATCTGTGATGCACGACGGCAATGAACCCATTGCATTACATGCGCCAGAAGTAAATGTAATTGACAGTACGGGAGCCGGAGATGCAGCATTAGCGGGTTGGGTACACGGACATGTAAACGGAGCAACACAATTAGACTGTATCAGTTATGGTCACACATTAGCTGCCTTGGTACTACATCAAAAAGGAGCTATTATTAATTCGCTCACACCGGCACTATTAGAACAAGAAAAACAACGTCTCTATCCCAATGCATAAGAACGACTATCTGCTGATACATCCCGAAGTAGCAACGGCATTAAAAGAAGGGCGAGCGGTAGTTGCTTTAGAATCGACTATCATCTCACACGGAATGCCTTGGCCACAAAATGTAGCTACTGCAAGAGAAGTAGAAAATATAGTTCGTGAGAACGGAGCCGTACCTGCTACAATAGCTATTCTCGACGGAAAATGCTGTGTAGGACTTAATGACGAACAACTGGATTACCTCGGGCAGACACAAGGAGTATGGAAGGTAAGTCTGCGAGACATGCCCTATGTGATATCGCAGAAAATTCCGGGTGCGACGACCGTAGCTGCTACGATGAGAATCGCGTCGATGGCGGGAATACGCATTTTTGTAACGGGAGGAATCGGTGGCGTGCACAGAGGAGCGGAAAACAGCATGGATATTTCTGCTGACCTTACTGAGATGGCGCATACCAACGTAGCGGTGTTATCGGCGGGAGTGAAATCGATACTCGACATAGGACTCACATTAGAATATCTAGAAACATTAGGGATTCCGGTAGTTACCTATGGGCAAGACGCCTTTCCGAGCTTTTATTCACAAGAAAGCGGATATACATCACCGTTAAGACTTGATGATGCGGAGTCTATAGCAGGACTATTAAAAGCCAAATGGGACCTATCGCTGGAAGGATCAGTATTAATAGCCAATCCGGTGCCGAAAGCCATGGAAGTGCCACACGACAAAATGGAAAAGACCATCGTAGAAGCACTGAAAGAAGCAGACAATCAAGGGATAAAGGGAAAATTAGTCACACCATTTTTGCTGAAGCGCATAGCGGAACTCAGCGGAGGAGAAAGCCTGGCAGCCAATATTGCGCTGATAAAAAACAATGCGGCCTTAGGTGGACGCATAGCTTTTGCCCTGTCAGCGGTTAGTAAATAATTAAAATCTATAAGAAAAAAGTGGACTCGCATGAGGTAGTAACTTACCTTTGCCAAACTATTCCCACTATTTACCTAATAAAACACGACATCTGCCGCAATGAACAGATTTCTGAACAATACAATTATTCGCACCATCATCATCGTATTGATGATGTCGGCGCCGGTAATTCCGGTAATGGGGCAAACATCGGCTGCACCTGACGCAGCGCGAGCGATGATCTATTCGAGAGCACGATTGATTGACAGCTTAACGAACCAAGTTGATGCGCTCATTTATGAGAAGCAAAAGGCTGGAGATAAAATCAGCAAGCTGGAAGATAAGATCAGGACACAAGAAATAGAATTAAAGCGACTCACTGACGACAATATTAAATTGAAGTCAGATTTAGAAGAATCGATGGGCGACAATTTACAATCGTCGCATACCAGTTCTATACTATTCATCTTTAACATCATTGTAGCAGTAATTTTACTCGTAGCATTAATTTGGATGTTCATGAGAAAGAAAGAGACTACATCTAGCAGCAATAACAATTACGGTGCAACAGAAAGCAGCGATGTAAAGTTAGAGATGATCGAAAAGTTGGGCAATCTTCGTGATAAAGGACTATTAACTGACGAAGAATTCAACTTACAGAAGCGACAACTTTTCGGAGAGAAATAAAGAAAGCCAATGCGCAGTATAGGACAACAATTCAAAACGGTAACACCCATATTACTCATAGTATGGTTGATCACGCTATTGAGTCTGTTGTTAGGCATTTATGCATCAACGGTAAAAGACATTCCTTTAGAATCGTTCACCAAAGATCCTACGGCATTAATGAATGCCCCATTTTATTTAGGATTCTTCTCGAACATAGGAATTATGATTTGGTCGGGAGCGGCAATGATTAACTTCTTTGTGGCGTATCAGATAAAAGACAATCCGAAGGAAAGAGAAAACTTCCTATTCATCCTCTTCAGTGCATTTATTACTTTAATGATGACGCTGGACGATCTATTCCAATTGCACGAATTTGTATTCCCGAACTACTTCTCAATTTCCGACAATGCAGTTTACTTGACGTATATGAACATCTTTTTGTTGTACTTCATCTACTTTAGAAAGCGATTGCTTGCGAGTGAATTTACGATATTAGGATTAGCCTTTTTCTTTTTAGGATTGAGTACGATAATCGACGTACTTCCGCTTCCTATTCCCAAAGACACCTTTTTAGAAGATGCTATTAAGCTATTTGGTATCGTTACATGGTTCATCTATTACTTCAGAACCGGGAATGAAGTTTTGAGCGAAAAGTAAGAGAATTACAAGGGCATTTTTTTTCAAAAATTGACAACCTGCCATAAAGCAATAATTGTTGCCAACTAAAATCAGTTTTTCTAAAATAAACGACTTGATTTTTTGAGAAGAATCATATTCGATCTTTTCCCACTCTCAAATTATAGAGCTAAATTGCAGACGCAAAATGAATTTTGGAGGAATATTAAAATCGATTGTTAATTCAAAAGGAATCTTATTGCAATCGGCATTCAACAATGTCATAAATTTGAAGACTAAATGCTGAAATAGTGATCAAAAAACTACAGCATTTCAAAAACGAGCATGAAACATGAATAAGTTAGCCTACACCCTACTACTGCTACTTTTTAGTCATGCCGTGTATTCGCAAAGCACAATAAACATAACGGTAAGCGACAGCCTTTGGAAATTCGGTATTTCGGGGGCAATCATCACAGTTGGTGATACTAAAGCAGGAACAGCAACAGATAGTATTGGACAAGCATCGTTAGAAATAAACTCATTCCCTGTTGAATTGGTTGTTCAAATGATGGGATACAAAAGCAAGACTGTACAATTAAAAGACAGCAGTAAAACGAGCATCCAGGTTCAATTAACTGACGACACAAAAAATCTTGGAGAAGTAGTTGTAAGTACAACAAGAAACAATGCGCGTATAGAAGACTTGCCAATGAAAGTAGAAGTATTGGGGCAAGAAGAGATGGATGAAGAAAGCACGATTGTACCGGGAGGAATCGGAAGTATACTAGGAGATTTATCGGTAATAACCGTACAAAAAACGAATGCCGTAAATGGGAATGATGCGATAAGAATGCAAGGCATCGACAGTAAATACACATTACTTTTAAGAGATGGAATTCCGATGTACGAAGGATTTTCAGGAAGCTTAGGAGCGCTTTCCATTCCGCCGTTAGACTTAAAACAAGTAGAAATAATAAAAGGATCATCGTCGACATTATATGGAGGCGGAGCCATTGGAGGATTAATAAATTTCATCTCGAAAGAACCTGTTGACTCGCCAACTATTACATTGACCTATAACCACAGCGATTTAAATGAAAACAATTTAAATATGTTTGGAGGAAAGATGTTCGACAATAGAGGATTCACCATTTTCACGGGAGCTAACTTGAAAAAAGCGAAGGACATCAATCACGATGATTATGCCGAAGTGCCGGAAGACAAAAACTTCACACTACATCCGAGATTCTTTTACAACGACAATAGAAAAATTAAAACAGATGTAGGGTTTACATTTAACCGCGACGAAAAACGATCAGGAAATATTTTTGCTATCAGAGAAGATTCGAGAGAAAAGCATCATTTTCTACAAAAAGAAAATAGCTTTAGAATAACTGCTGATATGCATTTTGAATACCGACTTGCAAAAAACAAAACGCTATCGGTAAAAGGAGCTGCATCGCGATTCCAACGAAAGTATGAATCTCAATTTGCAATCTTCAACGGGAATCAGCTGTTAACCTATTCAGAAGCGAATTATCTTGTAACAAAAGGAAAGAGCACATGGCTCAGCGGAATAAACTACAACTACGATCGATTCGAAAAATCGGAAGGCGATAGCATTCTGTTTCCTAATTACTATTATAACACAGTAGGAATATACACTCAATACATCTTCAAAATCACTGAGAAACTTTCGATAGAGACGAGCCTTCGCATTGATAAACATAGCAGGTTCGGATATATCTTACTTCCTTCGGAAGGAATTTTCTACAAGCCTTCTGAAAAAATTTCGGTGCGACTACATTACGGAAGAGGGTACAAAACACCAAACAATTTTGTGAATGCTAATCCCGATCAATTAAAATACATTTCAATTATCGGACGAAATGTAAAATCGGAATTATCGAACGGATTAAACATGGATATAAGTTACCATGCATTAATCGGAAATAAAATTTCGATGCAATTAGATCAAGCATTTTATTATACCGGCATTGAAAATACAACTTATCTATCGGAACAAAACTATTTCGGAATAATCCATTTGTTAAACAACGACCATGAAGTTCAGAGTATCGGAACCGACACATACATTCGATTATCATTAGAAGAATTGGAACTTTATTTGGGTTATAATCATACCGAAGCTAAAGAAATTGCGTATCCGGCCGACTTCAACATTGCTTACAATCCCAACGATAAATTTGCTACGACCTTAGCTTATGAGATCGAGAAAAAATGGAGAATGGGAATAGAAGCATCATACAATGCCAATCAGTATAATTCGAGCGGAGAAAAAGTCCCGAACTATTGGTTTATGGCAGCGATGGTTGAACGAAAGATTAAAAACATCAGTATCATATTAAACTGTGAAAACCTCACCGATTTCCGTCAATCGCGAAAAGGAGACTTAGTAACAATAGTAAATGGAGAGCCGGTTTTCACCGATCTATGGGGACCAACAGAGGGAAGAATAATCAATCTTTCGATTAAAGCCACTTTATAGGCGATTAGAACACGTTTGCGAGTCGAATCAACTCATTTAACTCCTCGGCATTTACAACGTCATTACCGGCCTTCATTATAGCTGCTGAATGAACTTCGGATATTACGGAGTTGTTTAAGAAATCAGTTAGACCTGATGAACGTACACTTCCACCGGCAACAACTATTAATTGATCGGAATATTTTTTTTGTACTTCATTAAGCATTTGCTTTCCTAAAAAAGCAGACGGGGCAGTTCCTGCCGACAGAATTCTTTTCACGCCGCATTCAACGACGTTAGCAACTGCAGTGTTATAATCGACACATTCATCAATAGCTCGATGAAAAGTAACAGGCAAAGGAGCGCAAGCATCTACAAATGCTCTTGTTTGAAGAATATTTACGGCAGTATTCTCATTCAGAAATCCGGAAACGAATCCATCGGCGCCAGCTGATTTAAACTTTTCCATTTCACTCAGCATTGACTCAAACTCCTCATCAGAATAAACGAAATTTCCCGGTCGAGGGCGAATCATTACGAAGATTTTCCCTGGAAATAATTTACGAGCTTCAATAAAATCGGGAAATGCAGGAGTAACTCCACCGACAGAATAATTGCTACATAATTCGATACGAGGAACGTTGCAATCGGCAGCAATAGCTACTGATGCCAAATTAAAAACTGCTAATTCAACGAGTACGCTCATTTGTCAAGCATAGATTCAGCCTGTTTAATCACATCCACTCCATCACCAAGTTTGTAAGTATAAGAAAATCCGGGACGCAATGAATAAGCTCCGATATCACCTGCTTTATTCACAGCTAAAAAACCGATTTGCATATCGGCAATCTTATCTTTTCTGATTTTATACATTCTCTCAACTCCAATTTTGCAAGCCTCCATAGGAGATTTACCATAACGCATTGCCTCAACGATAGTATGAGAACCGCAAATACGAACAACCTCTTCACCAACACCGGTTGCAGTTGCGCCTCCTACTTCGTTATCGACGAACAATCCTGCTCCAATTACAGGTGAGTCACCTACTCTACCCGACATTTTAAATGCCATTCCGCTAGTTGTACAAGCACCACTCATATTACCATTCACATCCATGGCTATCATACCAATGGTATCATGATTTCCTTGTCCGCCTTTTTCTTTTATGCTTTTAGGTTCTTGCAACGACTTCATAGTATCCATTGGATCGTATTTAGAAGTCTTGAGCCAATCACGCCAAATTTTCTCTGCATTCGGCGTCAACAAATTCTCCTTCTTAAATCCGTTTTCAAGCGCAAACTTCAAAGCACCAGTTCCTACTAAAATTACGTGAGGCGTTTTCTCCATCACCAATCGAGCAACAGAGATAGGATGCATGATATGTTCGAGCGCCATCACAGAACCAATATTTCCGAATTCATCCATGATACAAGCGTCGAGGGTAACATGTCCATCGCGATCAGGAAGTCCGCCGTAACCTACACTGGTATCATTCGGATCAGCTTCCGGCACACGAACACCGGCTTCAACTGCATCGAGGCAACGGCCGCCTTTCGACAAGACTTCCCATGCAGCAGCATTAGCCTTTACATTGGGCGCCCAAGTACTAATTACCATTGGCTTCTTAGCAGTTTCTACTAAAGGCATTGATTTCGGTAATGCCAAACCGTTAGTATTTTTAAGCACTACTAATCCACCTGAAGCAAGAATAGATTTTAAGATAAAATTACGACGATCCATGGAGTGATATTTTAGAAAGATGTATTACTTTGATTCGTTCAATGCCTTTTTAGCTTGCATTTGCTTTTGCAATTCAGCTTTGTCAATTACTACATATACAGTATCGATGATATGGCCTTTAGGTTCATCATTCCCTAAAAAAGTATTAGAGCCGAAAGTATTTTTATCGAGCACCACGATGCTATCAACAAAATAATCGGTTTCACCTCGATTATTAAACCAATTTTTAAATCGAACTTCATGGTAAGTCATCTTCACTTTCCAACCCTTGTTAACCGCTTCATCGATAGTTGCAATAACAGTCGATAAGTTCTTATCATTATCGATTGAAAAGTTGAAAGTAGAACTAGTATTCATACCTGTCTGAGTGAGATTCAACTCACCCTCCCACGACTTCCAAAACTGGCCTTTATGTGAAAATTTGGTTACATAACCGATTCTCTCGCCATTCGAATAATTCTCATTGTTTAAAAACAATGCCATTAAACAAAATCCAACTATAAGAAAAACAAAAACACCCATAGTGAATTTTACATCTGTTGACTTATTACTTTTTGTCATATTGGTTTATTTAACTGTGTTAACTTCTATTTCATCGCAGAAAATAAATGCATCAAATCCGGCGCCTTGATGCCATCCCGGAAGGACTCCATAATTTTCGGCTGTTACTCTAAGGAATTTAGCTTTTACATTATCAAGCGTCATTGTTGGTCGCATCACCTGAACATTATAATCATTCGGACGAACAGTTGTTTTCTTTTCACCGGCATCAGTCCAATTTACTCCATCCATCGAAACTTGCAATTTTACGTTAGTAGGCATAATGATCCACGAGCGAGTATCTTGTAAGAAACCCGGGCGCACTGAAGTGATTGTTTCTTCTTTATCGAAAGCGATGTCTACCACCATATTTTGCGATTGGTAACCGTGCCAATCACCTTTTCGCCAGTCGGGAGAACCCCAAACGCCATCAACCATGCTTTGCGGGCCTTCTGCACTATATTGCTTGGTAACATTACTCAACAAAGTAACTTTCCACTTCGGATGAGCAAGTCTATAATATGTTCCTGTTACGATACCACTTTTACGATCGGCGATTTTACAAAACGCATTTACTTTAATAGATTGGGTGATATAAAAAGGTTTAACGTATTTATTTACGGGACCACCTTCACTAGATTCATCGAGAGTGTAATAAATTTCTTCTCCCGGATCAGAAGTAATTGTAACCAACATACTATCTGCAAAATTTCTTGAAGCAGTTTGTATAAAAGGAGCTTTAACGAACGCCCATTTATCGAGGCGTTGAATCGTTTCGGGTGTTGTACCACGAGTAGAAACAGGAATACTATCTAGAACGAAATCAATAACTGTTCCATTACTTATAGAACTATGATTTAAAATATTTCCGGATTGCGATACACCTCCAATTTTCCAATCGCGAACATAAAAAGCATTATTCGATTTACGCGATGCATTGATCTCGATTGACTTTCCATTTTCTAAATGAATTGTTGCCCTATCAAACAACGGAGTACCTAATGCATAGTAAGGGCTACCCGGAGTAACGGGATAAAATCCGAGGGCACTCCAAACATACCAAGCAGACATCTGTCCGCAGTCTTCATTCCCCGGCAATCCGTCATATACAGGATGATAGAGGCTATCTATAATTTGATGAATCAAAGCTTGAGTCTTCCAAGGCTTACCTATGTAATCATATAAATAAGCCATATGGTGACTTGGTTCATTACCGTGAGCATATTGACCAATCAAACCTGTGATATCAGCTTGAGTACGACCAGTAGTTGAATTCGGAGCTGTAAATAGTCCGTCGAGCTTTTTATCAGTCGCCTCAACTCCACCCATCAGATCAATCATGCCAGGAATATCTTGAGGAACAAAAAACGAATACTGATAACTATTTGCTTCTGTATAATGATTATTTACCTCACGAGGATCGAAAGGAGAAAACCAAGCACCATTTCTACGAGGGCGCATAAATCCGGTTGAAGGATCATATTGATTGATATAAGAAGCAGCACGTAAATCATAAGCAGTAGCTTCCGAAGCATTATTCAACGTACGAGCAACTTGAGCGATACACCAATCGTCGTAAGCATATTCCAAAGCTTTAGAAACTGATTCAGACTCATCATCCACTTGAAGAAAATTATTTCTATTAAACATCCCTAAACCAAAATGATTCCAGTTAGCGCTTTTCTTCATTGCCTCGTACGCTTCATTTATATTAAAGTCATTAATCCCTTTACCAATTGCATCAGCAATGACTGACACACTATGATAACCGATCATACAATCAGTTTCATTAGACATTAGCTCCCAAACAGGTAATCGTCCACCTTGCTCGTATTGTGCAAGGAAAGTTTTAATGAAATCTAGAGTACGTTTTCGATCAATGAGTGCATATAAAGGGTGAGCTGCTCGAAATGTATCCCATAAACTAAAAACAGAATACTGAGTATAACCTTCGGCAGTATGAATTTTATTATCACGTCCACGATAGCGACCATCAACATCTGACATAACATTTGGAACAATCATTGTATGATATAATGATGTATAAAAGTTTGTCAAGCTTTTTTTGTTTCCGCCAGATACTGCAATTTTCCCCAATTCACTATTCCAAGCTGCGCGGGCATGACTTTGGACCTTATCAAAATCCCACGAATCATTTTCCTTAACTACATTTAAGTGAGCATTTGCCTCACTCACAGTAGATATTCCACTACGAACCAAAATGACGTTTGACTTTGTTTTCTTAAAATAAATTGCCAATCGAATTGATTTACTTTCTAAAGAATCACCAACAACAAAAGGCTTTTCTTTCCCTTCAACAACTATTTTCTCAATTGGCTGTGAAAACTCCATTGAAAAATGTACAATTTGACTCCTTGCCCAGGCCTCACTTCTTCTACTACCTTCTATACGATTATTACTAACAATTTTTATCGTAGAAGTCAGAACAAAATCACGGTGTACTAGGTCAAGTAAAATTGTTGGATTGATCTCTTTTGGGTAAGAATAACGTTGCATCCCACTTCTAGTTGTGGTGGTCATTTCGCAACGTATATTATTATCAGCAAGAGTTACAGCATAATATCCCGGCGTTGCAACCTCACTAGTATGTGAATAAGTTGAAGCATAAATTTCAGGTTTAAAATTCAC
This sequence comes from Bacteroidota bacterium, assembly GCA_029547265.1. Classification (GTDB taxonomy): domain Bacteria; phylum Bacteroidota; class Bacteroidia; order AKYH767-A; family OLB10; genus CAINEC01. Next base: position 8,420 of record JAKPPP010000132.1, on the reverse strand, counting down.
ATCCTCATTACAAGGAATAGTAAGTACATCACCATAGTCACTACAACCGGTTCCGCTAAGGTGAGTATGTGAGAACCCGTATATTAATGAATCGGGATAGAAATATCCTGCACAACCTTCCCAGCTTCCATCTCTTCGAGTATCAGGGCTAAGCTGAACCATTCCAAAAGGAACCGTAGCCCCGGGGTAAGTATGACCGACCCCACCGGTACCAATCATAGGGTCAACAAACTGCGCCCAATTTTGATCTTTAGTGTCTACAAAAGATGCCCAATCTTGAGCTTTTAAATCATGACTGACAAACAGGAGGAACAGTCCGACAATCGAAAGTAGTTGCTTATTCATGACCGAAAAGTAGTACATAAGAAGCAAAAAATAAAACTATCAAAGAAATTGAAGGAAAAATCCAGCTATGTACTTAAAACAGAGTAATTATAACTTGCGGTGCGAGATATTATTCAAACATTTCACTTTCACACGAGCTATATCTCCCTGCACTTTAATGAGTTTCTTTTCCCCGGGAATCAAATGAAAACCATTATCACTAAATAAACAAGAATGTTCATCATCATAGAGGTAAACACCATAAGCAACATGATCGGCAGAAACCTCAATCATTTGTTCTCCGGCAAACTTTAAATCGACATTAGCTTTAACAAGCGGTAAATCTTTAGGCATACCATTGAACATGAAGCACTCTGCAATTTTTGAAGTATCGCTTAATTCAGACAATGAAAAATGGTAGACAACATTACTATTTTTTCCTGATGTTAAAGTAAGCACATTATAATTTTGAACTGAATCAGGGAATAAGTTCACTACTTTAGAATCCGTCATAAAAGGTTTATCAGCAGTATTTGTTGTGCATTCAGTAATTCGAAGCAGAAAAGATTTGAGTTTACTTCCTTCATTATGAAAAATCAAATTTCGCTTACCATCACTTGTATCTGTAAACATAACAATAGGAGCATAAGCATTCTTCATTCGATAATACAGCAATTTAGGATGCAAAGCATAATCGATACTGCTCCATGAAATTGAAGGCCAACTATCATTAAATTGCCAGTATAAAGTACCGCTGCAATAAGGATAATTCTTCCGATGAATCAATGCTGTATTTTCAATTTCGTCGGCTTGCATTAATTGAGAAACGTAAGCATAATCGGGAAAAGAATCAGAAACGGGATAATCGCGCTTCATATAAGTATCAATCGTTTCAAATCCACGGCCATGTTGTTGATGATAACGAAAAGTAATATCGTTAGTATCACACTTATCGGAATATTTTTTCAAGAAACTCAAATCAGGATATCCTTGAAATCCGAATTCGCTCATAAAACGACCAACTTTTTTATTGTAGTTAGCAAATGGTTCAAATCCCCACCATACTCCCCAATAATGGCTATCTCCTTCTGTCAAGCTTTGTTTTCTCCCCCAACCATTTTTAGGTGAAGAAGGATGATAATAGATAGTAGGAGCGATTGAATCGATTACATGAGGAATCATCGACTCAAACAATTTATGATAATCGTTATAGATCGCTGCAGAATCAGATGCGCTATACTTAAACTGACTTTGCCATCCCCAATTCTTCCAACCCTCATCACTTTCGTTGTTACCACAGAATAATGCGATACAAGGATGAGATTTCAATCGATTTACCTGCTCAATAATTTCTTGTTTAGTAGTACTCATAAACGCATCATCACCCGGATACATGGCGCAAGCAAACATAAAATCCTGCCAGATCATAATCCCGTAGCGATCGCAATAGTCGTAAAACTCATCAGGAAAATAATATCCACCGCCCCAGATGCGCAACATATTCATGTTTGCATTTTTTGCTTGAAGTACTAAGTTTTCATAGACATCATCACGCACGCGAGAAGGAATTAAGTCCGGAGGAACGATATTACTTCCTTTAATGAATTTACGTTTACCATTTATTGTAAAATAGAAAGATGAACCTACTGAATCTTTATCCTGATTTAACACTATTTCACGACAACCGAACTTACGATAAACAGGGCTATTTGAGCCGATCGAAACTTTCAAAGTATACAATAAGGGTTCACCATTTCCAACAGGATTCCAAAGACGAGGATTAGCTATTGAAAAAGGAACAAAGAAAACATTCTCTCCCTTTTTCACAGAAACTAAAGTATCAAACGACAACAAATTTTCTGGCACAACAAACGACAACGAAAAAGAAGAATCTCGCTGTGCGTCTAAATGAACCTCAGCATTTCCGGTGAACAAAGCTGATTTACATGACAATGTATTTACAAATACATTTGAGACTAAAGCGTTATTCGAGAATGAAAGAGTAACAGGTTTCCAAAGTCCGACTGTTTTTAGCTTCGCCGCAAAATCCCATCCATATTGATACTGTGCTTTTCTAGTAAATACTCGAGCACCTTCGGGCAATTGATAAGGCAGCATTTTAATTTTAGCTGCTTCTGTTGAATCGATATTCAAGAAGTGGACATTCAATACATTGTTTTCTTTCAGCAAAGGTTTCACATTCACTTTCCATTCGCGAAACATATTATTTGCAGAAATAATTTTTTGGTCATTTAAAAACACTTCGGCGTAAGTATCGATTCCTTGAAAATCGAGGATCGCAGTCTCCATCAACAACTCTTGCGGAGTGCAATTAAATGAAGTCTGATAATTATGCGGGTTAGATGAAATTTTCTCGGAACCCTCATATTCAGGACCTCTTAAGGGATTAAAAATGATCTCATGTTCAAGTAAATCACTTTGAACTGAACCGGGCACTGTAATTGAGATCCATTTGTTTTTATAAGTACTAAAGTATTTCCATTGAGATAGATTTTTCACAACAGAATTTTGCGAATATGAATTTGCATTGCAGAAAAATGTAAATCCAATCAGCATTAACAGCCGACCCAACATTTTCCTATTACAAAAACAATACATTATTCTTTAGTTACTTTATGTCCGTATACAAGTATTTCAGAAACGAAAAGCCATCCATTCTCTCCTGCGCCGTTGGTACCGACAGGATTCTTTCCTATCGATTTCATTGTAACTTTTAGCGTTGATGCAGTCTTTGGCATTGAAACAGTAGTACAATTCACTGCAGATTTCCCTAAAACAACAGGTACTGAATGCAATGAATCATCTTGCAAATAAACAGATGCGGGAGCATGAATCCAGCTCGAAGGTTCATCGAGGTGCCAAACCTGCACGCTATCGATAGAAAAATCGCCACCAAGATCAAGTTCAACAACAGCATCTTTACCAATCCACCCCAACCATTGTTTTCCACTCCAAGGATAACCACCAATAATTCCGTCGGTGAGTGTTGAAGTAGGATTAGCATAAGCACCTTTAGTATTCGTTAGAAGTTTAACATTACAACCACTAGAAGGAGCCATATCAAACTTGCGGAATAGCATAACGGTATCTCTATCCGAAATTGAGCGGATTTGAATTAATCCCGAATGAGAAATTGAAATCGGGCGTTTATATTTTTTAAAGTCTGATGCATCACTCCACTTCCATGAAACAGACTGATGATCCTTAGGAGTAATATTCAATTTCACTTCACCCATCACATTTGCTTTTATTACTTCAATTGAAGGGCGCATAAAGCTTTTAGCATAATTCACTTTGAGGTCCTTCAACAAACGTTCATTGCTATGCAATCTCTCTTCAAAATTTTTATAATCGCGACGAAGAGAATCAGACCAAAGGACTTCTGACAAAGCAAGCAATCGAGGCATTAACATATATTCAATTTGCTTTTGATCGGTGATGTATTCTGTCCATAAGTTTGCCTGTGCGCCTAAAATATGTTTACGCTGTTCTGAATTCAAAGTATCCGGTACAGGCTGGTAGCTATAAACTTTTTCGATAGGAGTATAACCACCAAAAGCCAGAGGTTCTAAATTTTTCTCACCTTGATAATGATCGAAGTAACAATAAGAGCCGGGAGTCATGATAGCATCATGTCCGGAGGTTGCTGCAGCGATACCGCCATCGATACCTCTCCAACTCATTACTGTTGCATTTGGGGCAAGTCCACCTTCTAAAATTTCATCCCATCCAATTAAATTCTTCCCTTTACTATTTAAGAAAGATTCAATGCGATGAATAAAATAGCTTTGCAGTTCTGCTTCATCTTTTAAGTTATTTGTCTTAATTGTATTCTGGCACACCGGACATTCTTTCCATCTCTCCTTCGGACATTCATCGCCACCGATATGAATATATTTAGAAGGGAAAAGATCAATTACTTCAGTTAATACATCTTGAAGAAAAGTAAAAGTTGAGTCTTTTGAACAAAACACATCGGGAAATCCCCCCCAACCTTTTGCAACTTCCACTACTGTATCTTTACAAGTCAAGAAAGGATAAGCAGCAATGGCTGCTGTTGAATGTCCGGGCATTTCAATTTCAGGAATTACACTAATCGCACGAGCTTTCGCATAAGCCACTACATCACGAATTTGCTCTTGAGTATAGAAACCGCCGTAATAAATTGAATCAAATTGTTGGTTGCGATAAGGTCCTATCATACTACCCTTTCGCCATGCACCAACTTCGGTCAACAAAGGATATTTTTTTATTTCAATTCTCCAGCCTTGATCATCTGTTAAATGCCAATGAAAAGTATTCATTTTATACAAGGCCAATAAATCGATATAACGCTTTACAAAATCGACAGGAAAGAAATGACGACAAACATCGAGATGAACACCACGATAACTAAAAACAGGTGCATCGCTAATAGTTATGCAAGAAATTCGATTTTTATGTTCTTTCGACATCGAGATCAACTGAATTAACGAAGCCATTCCGTGCATAACTCCTGCGCGTCCTCCTTGAATGTAGATTGCATTTTTCTTAATAGTTAATCGATAATTTTCTGTAGAATCATCATTAACAACAGTTAAATAAATGGCTTTTTGCTTTTTAGTGGCTGACTCTACTAACGGCAATGCATATCCGCTAGTCATTTGCAACCAAGCATTAAATATATCTACAGAAGGTTTATTTCCAACGATAATGACATCATTTCCAAATACGAAATGACCATGATTTCCTTCTGCTGAAGAAGGGAAAGGAATTATATCAGACTTCTTTTGTGCGAGAGCAGGGGAAAAGAAAAAGCAAAGCAAGATAAACATGCTAAGATAATAGATACGAGTAATTGTCATAATATTTAATCTGAATGATATTAATGTCCGTTTGCAGGTTTATCGTAAATTATTCCTCTTGCAGCAAGAATATGTTTCGCTTTCCATCCATAAAATGCCAGATAAGCAAAACAAAGTACACCAACTATATAACTCATTCTAATTCCGAGTAAATGATCACTTGCCAAATACCCTTGAAGCAAGCTAATAAATCCTCCACCCATGATCATCATAATTAAGAATCCTGAACCTTGGTTAGTATGTTTACCTAATCCTGCAATAGCAAGAGTGAAGATACAAGGCCATAAAGTAGAGCAGAATAATCCAACACTAATGAAAGCATAGACGCTTGTTAATCCTGTCGACATCATTCCAATAATTAAGGCAGTAATTCCGCAGAAAGAGAAAATCAGCAATTGACGTGCGGGATTTCCTTTACTTAGGAAGTCGGCAATAATAACGGCAACGATTACTAAAGCATAAACATAGAAAGGAGTTAAATCGTGGTTAGCAATTTTATTCGCAAACAAGAAAATTCCGAATGCGGTATAAGGAAGAAAAATTCCCAAGACACTTTTCATTGTTGCACTTACATCGAAAGCTCCTACGGCACCTCTCCAGCGACCGATCATTAAACTTGCCCAGAAGAGAGAAACATAAGGGGCGATACCGGAAGTTTCAGTACCAAGGTGCACACGCATAAATTCAGGTAAGTTAGAAGCAGTAGAAACTTCTACTCCTACATAAAGAAAGATTGCAATCATACCCATCCACAGCTGAGGATAAGACAAAGCAGAATCATAAGAAGTGCCTAGAGATTCAGATGTTGGGATACTCTCTTCATGCTCAATTTTATTAGGGAGAGAAGAGAATTTAAATATCACCGCAACAATTAGGAAAGCAGCACCCAAAATCAGGTAAGGGCCTTTAACAGCAGAAAGAGAATCAAGTTTCGCACCGGCAGCAAGAGAACCAAAAATGGCGAAGCTTACGATGATGGGGCCGATAGTAGTTCCGACGTTATTAATACCTCCGGCCAAACTCAATCGTTGAGCACCTTTTTTTGGATCGCCGATAGTTATGGCGAGAGGGTTAGCGGCCGTTTGCTGGAGAGAAAATCCTAGGCCGACGATAAATAAACCAGTAATCATCAACCCAAAGGAAGAAGACTCGGCAGCGGGGTAAAACAATAAAGTTCCCAAAGCAGAGATTACCAATCCTAGGGCGATACCATTTTTATAACCCATACGATTCAGCAAATCGCCACCACTCGCCTTAGATATAAAGAAATAAATGAGAGAGCCAACAGTATAAGCAACATAGAAAGCAAAAGAAATCATTTGACCTTGCCACTGTTCAAGATTAAGTTTCTCTTTGAATACAGGGATAAGAATATCATTACTGGCTGCCACGAAGCCCCAGAAGAAGAATACAGAGATTAGGACCGGCAGAGCCGCTGCTGAACGTTGAGTATTGGTAGACATAGTTATAGTTGAGGTGATGAAAATAGTTATAATTAATCAAACAAACGAGATCCACCATCAATTTGAGAGGTGTGAGCACATAAAAGCGAATAACTTGGCAATTCCGCTTCCCAAAAACAATAAAAAGCAATTTAAAAAATTGCTTCAAAGTAAAAACACATGTAGGAAATTAAGATGTTTATCTCCTGATATATTAAGACATATTTCCATTGTGCGGAATAAGCTTATTTTTAAAAATTGAAACATTTATCTCAGAATACAATGACCTTTTGGCTAAATCAAAACGAAAAGGAATCGCTTTCAAACTTGCATACTCAAAAGAGCTTAGTTGATTTATTTCACCATTATAATTAACATGCAAAGGGACACGAACGCTCTTTTTTCTAAACAAATCCTTCAATGCAAAATAATTTTTTTTGAGAAATACCTATTGTATTAAAATCACTTTCTACAGGGCGATCACTTATCATGAGCCCATTCACTTTATAACATACATACAACCGATTCATATATTCTGAAATATCGATATATTTAAAATACAAACTGAAAATAAATATCGCTATATGTCAGTGATTGTCTAATGGATGTATAATTACAAATAAATTCCACAGAATGTTATACACTAGTAAAATTAGATATAAGCTCGCCTCCAAAAATAAAAACCTATAGCGCTTTTGATTTTTGTTAATTATTCGTTTAAAGGTGACCTCCCCTGCCAGCAAAATCAAACTCTGTCTTATATTCCTGAACATACTAATTCAGACTATATTACTTACAAAATAGAGTGAGGTATGAATTATTTGAAACCATATAAGTCCTTAATCATAATTCCCTCTAAATCATTATTGTTTAGCATTTAATTTCCATAAACCAACTATTCTTGGAACGAGTACAATATTTTAAGCCCTTTATTACGAAAAAGACATCCTAAAACGAAGATTTCGGAAAACTTGGATAAATTCAGAACAAACCAGTTAATTGTGATTTGATTTCCCGATATCTGTATCCACACAAAATAATAAATCAAAAATTTTCCCTTAAAATTAAGGGGCAAGCCTATAATCATGTCCTTTTCAAAAAAGGGATCAAATTGGCACTTCCTAGAAATAAAAAAGATCACCTTTCGAGTGATCTTTTTGGTGGACTTCACGGACAAAATCTCGAACCAGCTACTAAAGGACATTGAAATACTATCGAGTTTAAAGCGTTACATTTCAAGTCATTAGAAAGGTTAGACATTTTGTAAATCAAATCCATTGGGCAAATATCGCAAATTATGGCTAATGGCAATTAGAAAGGTTGGGATTTTCCCGACCTTTTTACTTTAACATTTACTGGATTGAGGGTAAAAATTATTGTGTAATTTACTATTCAGTAATAATTCAGAATCCATAGCCTATTTTTACCACCGTAAATGAAATTACTATTAGTTGAACAGGAACATCAACCATTGGTTGAACTATCTTCTTTCTTAAAGAAAGAGGACTGTCAGGTTACTGTATCAACTTTGACTAAAGCTACTGAAAAGATAAAAAACGCTGAATTTGACTGCGTTTTAATCTCAATTGGCACGCAAACTGAAAAAGAACTTCAATTAGTTGAGCAATTAAATACCGAAAACCGAACGGATGGGGTAATTATTATCTCGGATGATAATTCGCCTGAATTTATGGTGCATTGTTTGATTTGGGAGCAGATGACTTTTTAGAAGCTCCGTTTCAAATACCAGTATTATACGCACGATTAAAGGCGGTAATAAGAAGAAAGA
>JAKPPP010000228.1 GCA_029547265.1 Bacteroidota bacterium | reverse complement strand
GTTGCCGTTTTTATTTCCGGTTGTTGTAAAGAATCGATTGTAGTAAACGTTTCCTCGAGCACTTGAGTATAACGAAGCGACATTAGTTCGGCATACAAATTCGTTTTACGAAACAGCAAACGATTTACCTGTTGAATTTTATTTCGCGTGATAACATCATCGGCATACTTATTCAAAATCAGCGTATCGTTAGTAAGCGAATCGAGGTATGCTTCAAAAGACAATTGGTATTTCTCATCACCACTTATAACGAAGCTTCGGATATTATTTTCGGTGAGAGACAAACGAAACAACATACGATCGAGGTGAATCTTGAGACTATCGGGTTGAGAAGCCTTTTCGGTAGTGGTAATAAATCGATCAGCTATGCGTGCACTAAAGAAAACGGAGCCTGCAACCAACAAGGCAGCCAACAGAACCAATACAAACAACTTAAAAGCACCTTTTTCCATGGTTTCCCGATCTTTTTTAGGGATAATAATTAGTAAAACTAATAAACTAGATGAAAATTGTGTCAAAATGATACAATTGTTTGTTCAAAATGACACAACTATAGTTTTGGCACGAAGGATTTCTCCACTTAATTCCTTCCATTATACATTGTAAATCAATAGATTGACTTAGTTTTTATGGGAAACGGCCATTCACGGCATCATTATTCGAATGGGGTAGGTATTAAAACGATAAAACTAAAAAACATATCCCATGAAAAAGCTCATCATCCTTTTAGCCGTCGCAGGCTTTGCCTTCACCGGATGCGAAAACTACACTGCACAGATTGAACAATTGAAGCAAGAGAAAGACAGTGTAATTGCGGTTGTAGGACAAAAAGACGCGCAGCTCGGTGAATTTGTAAATGCGGTATCAGACATTGAAAACAATTTGTCGGCGATCACCGAAAAGCAAGGAAGCATTAAAGAAGCGATCAGCAATGATCCTGAAAAAGTTAAATCATCACGAGAACGCATTAGTGCACAGATCGCAGAGATCACACGATTGATGGATGAAAGTAAATCGAAGATGGCATCCATCAACAAAAAATTAAAAAGCTCACGCACTGAAAATGTTAAACTACAAAAATTGCTTGCTACATTAAATGAGCAATTAGCACAGAAAGACGTTGAGTTAGCTGACTTACACACACAGTTATTAGCCTTGAACGAACAAGTAGCGAACTTAAATACAAAAGTTACGGGCTTACAAACAGAAAAAGATCAGCAAGCGGCAGTAATCAGCGATCAAACAACCAAATTACATACAGCATATGTTGCAGTAGGAACCTACAAACAACTTCGCGACAAACAAGTAGTGAAAAAAGAAGGTGGTGTATTAGGAATCGGAGCTGAAAAAGAATTAGTCCCGGGAGCAAATGAAGAAGCTTTCAACAAGATTGACATCACACAAACACAAACCATTGCGATTAACAGTAAAGATGCGGAAGTAGTAACAACACATCCGATCGACAGTTACAAACTAGTAAAGAATACCTCAGGAAAAGAAGTTTCATATCTTGAAATCACCGACCCTGACAAATTTTGGAAGTCATCAAAATACTTAGTAGTTCTAAAAGACTAAAATATTGAACTCTGAAGCATTGAATGAACAAAACGATGAATCCATAAAACCACTTTTCATGTTCATTCAATGGCTTCGGTGAATAAAAAGGAAAACATCCCTTTTTGGTTAAAAATGTTTTTCCGTTAGTTAAGATTGGTTAGCGCGGTTTAAGCCGCCGGGGTCGCGAAGTTCGCGGCCCCTTTTTTTTTGAGTGAATGAATGAGTGGGTGACTGAATGGGGAGCTAGACAAGACCAGCGTAATCAGCGGCCTATTAAGAATTTAATTTCAATCGAAGTAGCCGATGCCAAGGAACGTACGTCCCTAACATAGTTTGACGAAGTCTTTGATAAAATATTAGGAACGATATATCGAAGCGAATCGTCCGCCTTAAATTTTTGCGGAAAGAACGATGAGAACGACAACGATAGAAAGAAACACTGCCCGAGACATGAAGCGTCG
>JAKPPP010000224.1 GCA_029547265.1 Bacteroidota bacterium | reverse complement strand
GAAAATTTACTTTGACGATAGATACGTAAGTACTTTGGGAGAAATAGAATTCAACGGAAAATTGGTCTATTCAGGTGAGATTCCAAGTATCCTTGAGATAATCGATGTTCCGATGATATTACCAGGATTGGCTAAGGAATTGATAAGAATAAGGAAAAGATGAAAAGAAATTCGAAACAGATATCAAGAATTTCATATAGATAGAAATGCTTCAATATATGAGTATGCTTCGTACAAGTAGGATTATAATCCACGCCAACCAAATTCGATGTTAGCACTGAGCTGTAGTTTTGTGTTGTCTCGTAGCGTATCAAAACTTATTGATACGAATTTTTGTTCATTTACATGAGCAGTACTGGTTGAAGCAACGGTGTATTTATAAGTTGTTATGGCATTAGAAAGCGACACCTTTAATGTGAATACATTGTCTATCGTCGCTACTGTTTTGTTTGATGAAGCATCCAATATATCACTGTGAATGTCATTCCAAAATCCACCATTGACAGTTAAGTATTTTGCCCATGCATTGGCACTAGATGTAACTATTAATTTTGAATAGGAATTATCGATGTATTTCATAACTTGCTGATTCGCGTCTATTACTTCTTTCATTACGCCAGCAATTAGAATTGCTATTAAACCTGAAAAAAGCAAGAGTATGAGGGCAATAGAAGTACTCAAAAAACCTCGTCTCATTGCGTCACCACCTACCTAATTAATTTTCTCATTATAATCAACCATTTAGCATGAATATTCTGCTTTTTTCGATCGAAACAGGTTTTTGATATGGCCCAGTTGATTCCCATTTTACGTAAAATCTAAGTCCTATAACCGACTGAGGGTTGAAGCCAAGAGTCTTTTTGGCATCTGAAATTTCCTTTTCCAATGTTGAATTTCCACTGTTATAGAGCACATATATTTTGAAATCCTTCACATGGTTTAAAAGGTCAATTGTAACAGTGTTTGATGGTAAATCGAGATTAGGCAAGAATCGTACCATTCTTACGATTCCTTGCTCTGCATCGTATGATATTCTCACTTGACGAAAGGAAGTAGTTGTGTAGCCATTGTTGAATACAGCATTCTTAAGCCGTGCAATAGGGTAGATGAAGTTGTCTTTATCCAAATCAGCACCGTTTGTTCGCAGAGTAACAAATTGCGATTGCTGTGAAAGATTATATTCTGAAATTTTGAATTTATCGGATTTGGTAACTTGTCCTGGATATGTGCCAGACCCGCTCAATTTAGTAAGTTGGACTTTTGCGTACCTTGTTTGATACCCAGAAGCTGTTGATGAGACTACATTTTTGATTATCACCCAATTTACTTCATCCAACCTTCCGTCAAAAAGTGGAGAATATGTTCCATCTGAATTAAGTTTAAGTACTGTTGGCATCAGTATTGCATAGCTGATGAAGAGCGTTCCAGTGTCGGTGTCATAATCTATGCAATTTCTAATCCAAGTATGTGATGTAAACTCATTGTACAGTTGGCCAAGCTGAGTGTAACTGTTTGATTGACCCGGTGTAAATGTTGGCTTATAAAGTTTGTGGAGAAGTTCGGAACCACTTCCTGCGAGTCTTATCTCATTCTCAAGTTCAGTGAAAAGTCCTTCTACATAGTCATTTGCATACAATGACTTTAGAGTTGTTCTGGCGACTGAGTAACTATTAACTGTACTATTGAGTATGAGTACTGTCATCATGAAGAATATAGAAACTATTATCAAGCTGACAAGCAATTCTGAAAGTGTATACCCGCTCTTAATTGTTCATCACTCCTTAGATTTGTCGTTTCTATTCTTGTATATCAGGCAGTGAATTTGAAATGTTAATGATCTTTTGGTATTTATCTATAGAAAGTGTGATTTTCATGTTGCCGTATACTGGATCTATAATAGGGTCGTTCGTTCCACTTGCTTTTCCAATATACTTTCCGAACATCCCATCTACGGAGTACATATCTGTGATGGAATTTAAGTGATTCCCATTGCATAAGATGTCGACTTTTATTTGAGACAAGTCTATCTCTGCAATTATGGAATTTCCATCATCAGATACCCCATCCATATTGTTATCAAGAAATGCTTTGAAAGTACCTTTCTTATTAACATTATCTTGCTGATATCGTACAGCATATATATCCCGATTTACAAAGCCATTTACCCTTGACCTGGAGAATACAAAATTCACTTTCTCAGCACTTTGCATGAGCTTTGCATCTGCAGACAAGTTTTTGTAGACATTTGTAAAATTGAGGGAAGATATTGAAACTATGAGAGAAATAATTGCGAGAGTAACTATTACTTCAATCAAAGTGTACCCAGGATTCAATTTTACCATTGTATTGGAATCACCACCGCTTCAACGAAATTACCGTTCTTCGCTTGAACTTTTACAGTAACACTTGTAATCGTCGCAGCAACAAGGTTGGTGCTATTTGAAGATGGTGAGAATTTTTGCCCGATGTTTTCTGGATTCTTCGTTACTGAGATTGAGTAGGTCTCACCTTTATATTCCTTGTTTTCTTGTCCAAATTGTATAGAAGATAATTCCTTGTGAACAATTTCTTCACAAGTGTTGAAAAGCAATTCGGATAGATCCATTTTCGCTTGTGATTCTTGCGAAATCTTCATGAGATTCCAAGATGAAACAAGTGCAATACTCATTGCAAAAGATATTATTAGCAGCGCAACAAGCGCCTCAGCAAGCAAACTTCCACACTTAAACAATTTGTCACCTTCTTGATAAGGTAAAATGCGATTATTGATTCAGTTATCTGAAGCATTTTATCATGTTGAACTACAGAGTTGTCTTACAGAAAGGAATATTCAGTTGAATAACTGCATCTATCGCCAAATGCTATAGCTTATTTCAATCACTTACTAACCTCCAACTGACCAATAGAAATTCTTCATGCTAACTCGAGATGGTTCAGTTTCAACTGAGTAAATTAACTTTTCAAGATACGGTGCACTCGTAGCACTTTTTGGATAGAAAACTATTATTATTTGTGGATCTGGCAATGCCTTTGAAAAAGATATTTCTGTCGTAAAATCCCCATTTGGTAAAGGTTGTTTAACACCAACCCCAGGCATCAAAGGGTAAAACAGATAATTCACTAATGCTGGATTAGAAATACCTTTTTCCGTGTACCTTATTTCAAAAAATCCGTCGCCTTTCGATTTGTCAAATGCCACGGTCACTCTTATTTTCCGTACAAAATTGTCTGGCAGTTGTGACAAAGTTACACCTGTTACCAACGGAAAGTAATCTGAAATCATGTAACCCGGATCAGTTTCATATTCCAAACTTGTTTTTGTCAATACTTTATAATAGTTTCCAGAGTTATTTCCATCAGCTGCAACAAAATCAGGAGTACCATCATTGTCAAGGTCTGCTACTGTTCCAGAATCAAAATCGTACGGTGGAGTGTTGTCTTTTGAGTAGCTTCCTGGATTTAGTTCTATACTCACAAATTTTGGTTTTCCGTCATTTGTATAGCCCGTGCCTTTGAAAAGGTATATGCTTCCACCAAAGTTTTTCCCCTGTCGCCATGCATCTGTACCGACAATCACGTCTTTGAGGCCGTCTCTATCTATATCTGTAATCTTTAGGATGGTTGGTGAAAATGATGGAAGATTTTTGGGATCTTTTGAATTACTAAAAAGCGACTTATCTACAACTGTATTTGGTCCCAAACTACCATCCTCTTTCGTTATTGCAAGCTTGCTATTTGTACTGAATTTAAGCTGGTTATTTTCCATTTTCCCAAAATAGATGAATAGTCCTCTTTTATTAGTATTACCCGCTACTAAGTCGGGTATGCCGTCGTTGTTTATGTCTGCCATATCTAAGACAGCTCCACCTTGACTATCAGTTGTTCCGATATCACTGTCACTTAGTAACAATGTCACGTTGGTGTGTATGAAGTTGTTTTGTTTATCGTATGGCCAAAACCAAACTCTGCCACTCATGTCTGCGTAGATTATATCTTTATACCCATCACCGTTGTAATCATATGCTGCCATAGCAGTTACAGTCCACATTGTCTTGAAATTAATGTCATTACCTTTTTGCAATAAGGCAGATTTCATTTCAGATTTTGGGATTTTATTCCGGTATACATTGCTTACGTAACAACCATACCGGTCTTGATTGAACAAAAATAGATCAAGTTTACCATCTTTATCGAAATCGTCAATTATTCCCGCTCCCTCACCTCTTACTGGTAAATCGGAAGTGTAAACATCTGAAAAAAGAAGTGAACCATTCTCATCAAATCCTTTATTGTGTTTTATTACCAATTTGCCTGGATACGTTACTGTAATAAGATCAGCCATATTGTCATTGTTTAGGTCATATGCATATGTCTGCGACACCTGGTCAAATGGTCCTGAATCAGCTGATGAACTTAGTGTTGTCCTCTTGTATACATTTACGGCCAATAATTTGCTTCCAACTTGCCTAACCGCTATGTTCTTTGAGTAAACAGAACCCCAAGCACTCTCCGGAAATTGTGGATTGTATATCGAGAGTGGAAATTGTTTCGTAAATGTTGCTGCATACAGGTTGCTTAGAACAATTACGAGCAACGTCATTATACATATCATATTCCTTTTCATATTATCACTCCTTATGCAAGTATGTGCAACCTTTTCCCAAAATAATTATTTCTCAATATAAAAGTGTATCATATAATGTCATTAAATTTATATCCAATTTTTGGTAGTAGGAACTGGATAGACGATTTTGTATGCAAATATCATTATTTAAATACAGTATGCGCACTGATCCAAAATGATCTTATAACTTTTAAAATTCATTAAAAAGAAACGAATGAAAAAAACGAGGGCAGATTGCCCTCGTTTTTTAGTATTTGTGCTTAAAGGGTTCAGTTATTCGACTTTACTATGCCAAGTACTTGAATCCTTGCTGATGAATTCTTTGCAGGTGTGCCTGCAGGCTGGTATGCAGCGGTAGTGAGCCTTGGATCGTACACATAGGTCTTATAATAACCAGTCTGCGTTTGACCAGTGGAAGAATTAAAAGTTCCGACCGGCCCTCTAACATTCTGCATGATGCTGCCAAAGGTAAATAATTGTCCTGAAGGATCATCATCATTATAATCCTCGACTTTGAACGATCCATTGAATGCATAGATGCTTGCAAATATTTTCATATTGTAAAGTTTAAAATAATCAGTTCCCCACCAATTCGATTGAATGACAGGTTCTGACACGACTACATTATTTTTGGAAACAAGATTCAGCGATGATTTCTCGTTAGCTGAAACGTAATCTTTGATTTGAGCTATCTTATTTGCTGAAATCTCAGTACCAGAATATTGTGATTCTTGATCTGTAAAATAGTTCGTATATGTATCATACGGTATTACTCTGTCACTTATATTAATGTTTCCTTCTGAATAAAGCGTATAATTTCCATAGTATTTCGATAAATATGTGGACTCTCCATCTATGTTTATGTTACCAGTTGAATATATCACACCGTTGAATAATGTATCAACCTGGAAGTCTGGCTGCCAAACCCATTTGTTACCCTTTTGCTTTGTGTATGTTTCCTTTATAACCGTTGCATTTGGTGCTCCGCTGGCTTTCCATTTTATTGTGTACCTAGTATTCGCATCTTGGTAGATTTGCAAATCGTAACTATTCGTATCTGTACCATGGTTAAAACTCACAGTTATATCGCTGCTAAATTTTATCCCAGTTGCCGTTGCAGGAGCAGTTTGCAAATTCGAAACCGGCCTGATTAGTGATTGTAGATTATTTTGATATTCGTTTGTTATTGAAACAAAGTCAAGAAGTGATGCATCGGTATTACTCAGTATCCTGTACTTTGGATTACCATTCAGTGTCGCATAAGTTGAATAATTGCTTTCGGCAACTGTGTTCTCTTGTTTATCCTTTATTCCCTTGAATTCGACCGTTCCATTAAACGTAGGATTTCCACCCGTATTGTTTATGTATATGTAATCGTTTGATCTCATAGGGCCATCTATGAGTTCTCCAGCCTTAAAATAGATTGGATCTTGCCCTGATACTTTTTCTATATTTGTGAAATATAGATACTGATTGAGTAATTTTGGTCCAACAAGGCAATATGTGTATGTAGTCACGTATTTGGATTGATTGTTTGGCGTTCTGTATTGCCTTTTCACCATCGAAATCAAGAAGACGGTTGAGCTGCCTAATTTTGGCATCTGAAAGGCGTACAGAGATACTTGGTAAGGAACTCTCAGCGTTATATAGCTGGTTATCTGATTGAATAAATCAAGGGCTGAACTTTCCAACTTGATTAACCCATCGCCTTGATTGTTTGTAGACGACCAATCGTAGATTTTGCACGCTTTCGTTGTGGAAACATATGTTGTGATATAGTTCTGCCAATCTTGGTTGAGTTTACCTTTGAAATCGTTAAACCAAGTCGGTACATTATCGTTGTAAAGTAAAGATGAACCCAATATCCCAAGAAATTTTGGTTTTAGGAATCCTACTCCTACATTCAATATGTTCACTGAATCAGCATCGTTTTGTATCGATGAAAGAGTAGACAGTGCATTCTCTCGATAGTTAGCTACTCCTTGGTATAGTACAAGCAGGAGCATACTTGCAACTACCATCATCACTAATACGATTGCTGTCATGAACCCCTTACGTAAATTTCCCATATGATTCCTCCATTTTAGTCCTTTTGGCGAGTTGACGTTTACACGTTTACATTACGAAGATTGTGTCAATATTGTGAGTAATGGTACTGTGTAAGTCATATTTTTTACCTTGTTTGTCCTTTATCTTGTTTGTTTCTATCGTCATAAGTATATTGGTATCATTGACTTCGAATTTGATGTTTGAAATCATATTCGAAAGTCCCAAAACTTTCTTCCCATTGAATCTTATTTCATGGGATGCGGAGTCGTATTCGAGTATAACATTACCTATAGTTGGCATGCTACCATTCGGAACAAAATATCCAATTTGGAATTTGTTCGTTGCACCAGCAATTAACATGTTGGCTTTCGTCGTCCAAACGCCTTGTGATAGTAACTGGTTTAATGTGTTCGATATCATTTGAGCCTCTGTAAAAAAGTTCAGATATTTTTGATTGCTCTGGAGTACTGTAAATGTTTCGTTGAATATTAATCCCATCATTCCAAAAAGTATCGTTACAACAAGTAAACTTGCAATCATTCCTCCAATTGTTAAGTCCATAACACATCACCTCGAATCGTTGTTTCAAGAAATCAATAATCTTTATATCTGTAAACAATAAATGTCCGAGTCTTACCCTGTAGATACTCAATTGTTACCTCGTATTTTTGCACCCCAGCAATATCAGTCTGTTTGATATTGGAAACTTTCGGGTAACTATTTGTACCACCGTTGAATATTTGATTTATATCAGTTGCGGTTATTGGTGTTGAACCAACACCACCGTTGATGTTGATGTATCTGGATACGAATGTTTCTAACTCGACAATCTTTTGAAGGTTACGCGTCGAACTCAAACTATTGAGCACACCGGATATTCCTGTCCCAATTATCATAAAGAGTATCGATATTAGTAATAATCCTACTATCGTTTCTGTTAGTGTGAATCCTTGTCTCATTTTCGACTTACTGATTATATCGACTCTATTGACTCTCACATAGCGAACCTCCTTGTTAATTAACTTACATTTTTACATATGTATTATACCACATGTCTAAATATTTAGACCAAGTATTCGATAATATAGTTGAGTGGTTAAGAATGAAAGGTGGCGGGGACATGGAACGATTGTCAACAGAACTCAACGAATTGTTCAGAGAAGCTCGGGAAACAACATTGCCTTTGGCTCTTTTGTCTACTTCTATCGTTGATTTGATACATTGTACCGAGAAGATGGAGTTCGTTGACAAGTTGGCAAAGACTCTTTATACGAATACTCAAAGTGTTGTTGGGATAAAGATTATAGTCGATTCATTTATCAAGGTCTTTGGAAAGGCAACCGATGTCGACAAGGATTTCGATTCTGAGCACATAAATGTGACGGTGTATTTCAACACGTTCACTGATGAGGACGATAATCTGATATCCATGATCATGAGCATCGCGGAAATTCAGTATAGGAACATAGAGACGCTGGAAGGTTTAAGAAAGATGACGATGTACGATTCATTGACTGGTGCTTATTGTAGGACGGCTGGCCTCGATATTCTTGAGAAGGAGTTCAGCAGGGTCAAGAGAAACGGTGCAAGTGCATACTTAGCATTCATAGACTTGGATAATTTGAAGAGGTGTAATGATTCGCTCGGGCACGCAAGTGGTGATAGGCTGCTGAAGGATTTTGCGTTAAGTTGCATTCGAAGTATGCGACGCAATGATTTCTTGGTTAGATATGGTGGTGATGAGTTTCTAATTTTCATAGATTCGGCAGAACCAGAGTATTTGATTCAAAGGATACAGAAGAAAGCAAATGCAAGTTTTTCGTATGGTCTTGTAGATTTCAAAGAGTGTCAAGACTTGAGTGAGGTTATAGAAAAGGCTGATATGAGAATGTACGAAAATAAGAGAAAAGTTAAGGGAACGGAGAGTTAGCATGTGAAGAGAAATGGTTCGGATGTAAAAGAAAGTTTCCTCTCTTCAGCTCTGTTGTGATATAATTTTGTTTATAGGATGTTGCCTTAGAATGATAAAGGAGGAGCAGAGTTGGGAAGGGGAAATTTTCTTTTTTCACTGACTAATCTTCTTACTATTCAAAGATGGAATAACAGACCTGCGATTTTGCGGTTTTCCGAAGCGGATAATGCATACAATACGTTCTTTCTGTCGTTTGTCTTTAGGGCAATGAGAGGTGAGTCGCTCGAACCTGCGCTGCGCTGGAGGCTCTCAAGGGAGCTGCCAAAGATCGTGCTTTCCGATATCTCTTTGCAACTGAAGGAACGTATCGAGAGATTCTCGCCACATGTGTGGAACGATGTTACAAAGAAGGCAATCAATGAGCTTTCTACAATTGCGGATAAGGAGCTCATAGATTTGTTGATCGATGAGTCTCCA
>JAKPPP010000152.1 GCA_029547265.1 Bacteroidota bacterium | reverse complement strand
AAACCATCCCCCAAAAAAAATCCTCAAATCAACTAATTTCTTAGCTAATTTGAGGATTTATAATTTTCAAGTGATCTTACTTAATCTCCCAAGTTTCTCTGCCGCTTAATAGGGCATCTAAATTGCCTTTGCCTTTTTTAGCAATAGCTTCTTCAACTTGTTGATTTAATCCTACTTCGTAGCAAGATCTGTTGTTTTCGTAGAATACTCCGAACGGACGAGGTAAATGTCCGCTGCCTTCTGCCGGACGCTCAAAGAATCGTGAAAGAATTCCTGCTTTCACTAAGTCTTTTTCGTCGTGTATCCATAAGTCGTTAGCCGAATGTCCTTCAGTTAAATTAACTATAATAGGAGTGAATCCGTCAAGCTTAATTCCTTTGTCGGCGTTTTGTCCGAATACTAAAGGCTTTCCGTTTTCTACGAATATCGTTTGTTCTTTCTTGCTCGATTTCTCAGTGAAGATTTCGAATGTTCCGTCGTTAAATACGTTACAGTTTTGATAGATCTCTACAAACGATGTTCCGATATGCGCATTCGCTCTGCGTAACATATCTTTTAAGTGAACAGGATCACGATCCATTGAACGTGCAATGAAACTTCCTTCAGCTCCTAATGCTAATGCAATCGGGTTGAACGGATGATCTACTGATCCCATCGGAGTAGATTTCGTTATTTTCCCTTCTTCTGATGTAGGTGAATATTGTCCTTTTGTTAATCCGTAAATTTCATTGTTAAACATTAGTAGGTTAACATTGAAGTTTCTTCTTAATAAGTGGATGAAGTGATTACCTCCGATCGATAGTGAGTCACCATCGCCTGAAATGATCCATACACTTAAATCGGGACGAGCTCCTTTTAATCCGCTGGCAATAGCTGTAGCACGGCCGTGGATAGAGTGCATTCCGAACGTTTCCATATAATAAGGGAAACGTGATGAACATCCGATACCTGAGATGAATACTAAATTTTCACGGGGAATATCAAGTTCGGGAACTACAGTCTGAACTTGTTTAAGAATTGAATAATCTCCGCAACCCGGGCACCATCTTACTTCCTGGTCGGTAACCAGATCTTTGCTGGTGAGTTTTGGTGATTCTGGTGATTGAATTGTCTCCATTCTTTTTGTTTATATTAACGTTCATGCCTTACCGAAATCCGAAAGGCTAAACTGTAGTTTTATTTTAAAAGTTCTTCGATTTTGTTTAAGATCTCTCCTGTTGCAAACGGCATTCCTTTTACTTTGTTTAAGCCGATAGCGTCAACTAAGAATTTATCACGTACAATCGATAGTAATTGTCCCGTGTTCATCTCAGGAATTAATACCTGATCGAAGTTCTTAATCATTTCTCCAAGATTTTTAGGGAAAGGGAATAAGTGACGAATATGCGCATGGCTCACATCGTATCCTTTCTTTCTTGCTTCGATTACAGCCCCTTTAATCGGGCCGTAAGTAGATCCCCATCCTATCACGAGTAATTTACCTTTCTCAGCTCCGTTATCTAATGTTTGATGAGGAACAAAGTCAGCAATCTTAGCCACTTTCGCTGCACGCATTTTAACCATGAATTCATGGTTTTCAGGATCGTAACTGATGTTTCCTGTTTCGTGTTGCTTCTCTAACCCTCCAATGCGGTGCTCTAATCCTTTCGTTCCCGGAATAGCCCAAGGTCTTGAAAGTTTTTCGTCGCGTTTGTAAGGAAGATATTTACCGTCGTTGTTATTTTCAGTAGTGAAGTTAACTTTGATTTCTTTTAACTGATCTGCTTTAGGGAATCTCCAAGGCTCTGATCCGTTAGCGATATATCCGTCGCTCAAGAAAATTACCGGTGTCATGAATTCAAGTGCTAAGCGACATGCTTCAAATACTGTGTCGAAACAGTCGGCAGCCGATCTCGCAGCAATCACAGGAATAGGAGCTTCTCCGTTTCGTCCATAGATAGCTTGGAATAAGTCACTTTGTTCAGTCTTGGTAGGAAGTCCCGTTGACGGACCACCACGTTGTACGTTTACGATAACTAACGGTAACTCTAACATCAAGGCAAGTCCCATTGCTTCTGTTTTCAAAGCAATTCCCGGTCCCGATGAAGTAGTTACTGCTAATTTACCTCCGAAAGATGCTCCGATAGCAGAACAAATCGCTGCAATCTCATCTTCCGCTTGGTACGTGCGTACTCCGAAGTTTTTGTATTTAGCAAGCTCATGTAAAATGTCGGTAGCAGGAGTGATAGGGTATGAACCTAAGAACATGTCTAATCCGCTTTTTTGAGAAGCTGCAATTAATCCCATTGCTGTTGCCTGATTACCCATGATGTTTCTGTAAACACCTGCAGGCATAGGAGCCGGGTTAACGGTATAACGCGTTGCCGCTGTTTCGCTGGTTTCACCGAAGTTATATCCCGAGCGAAGTACTTTTAAGTTGGCATCAAGAATATCCGGTTTTTTGCCGAATTTCTCTGTTAAGAATTTCTCCGTAGCACTCATGTCGCGGTTATACATCCAGTAAAGGAATCCTAACACGAACATGTTTTTTGCACGGTCAATTTCTTTAATCCCTAATCCCGATTCAGATAATGCCGAACGAGTCATCTTCGTAACATCCATCGTTACTAAACGGTAGCCTTCGAGCGAGCCGTCGAGAATAGGATTAGCTCCGTCAGCGTAGTTCGCTAAACGAAGGTTTTTAGGGTCGAATCCGTCGGTATTGGCGATAATAGTTCCGCCTTTCTTCAGGAATCTCATGTTGGCTTTCAATGCCGCAGCATTCATAGCTACTAATACATCACACTCGTCTCCCGGTGTGAAGATGCTTACACTACCAAAATGTAACTGGTATCCCGATACTCCAGGAATCGTACCCTGTGGGGCGCGGATTTCAGCAGGAAAGTCAGGGAAGGTGCTCAGGTCATTACCAAAAAGAGCTGCAGTGTTGGTGAATTGTGTTCCGGTAAGCTGCATCCCGTCGCCGGAGTCGCCGGCAAACTTGATGATTACGTTGTCAATTACTTGATTATTTTGTTCCATAGCAGGAATTTCTCGTAGAAATATAATATGCGCAAATGTAGCAATTTTAAAACTTTTTTGATACCCCTTTCCCGACTGTTTTAGTGGCTGATTTTCATCAGATTAAATGGTGGTGTAGGTCATTGTTTCGCTTGGGGGACGCTTTTGAAGCCGTGGTTTTAAGGATATAGGATAAAAAAAGAACCCCGGCTCTTACGGGAACCGGGGCATATTGGGAAATTTAGCACATTATGATCTTGAGTGAATATAGTCGCTAAGCTCTCTTACGCTGCTGTCGAAGGTAAATTCGTCGTACAAGCGGAAGTAGTTTTGTGGATCGTCAACAAATTGATAAGCGAATTTTGCTAAATCGAGTTTGTTGCTTTCGAAGGTCAACAGGCACATTAATTCAGAAACTTCTTTAGTGCAGATTCTGTTATCGCGCATGTATTCTTCAGCGATTTTTACTCTGGTGTTATCGAAGTTTTGATGTCTGATAACGGCTTTCAGCTCTTCGAAGTTACCGCAGTGGTTGCTTACGGGCACTACTGCAGTTGGGGTGTTATAGTGATAAGGATCGTAAGGCTCGTATGTTTGACAGTTATCAGGTAAAACATACTTTGGTTCAATTCTTACTACCTTGAGTTGCTGATATTCGGTAAGTCGTGCCGTTACTCTTGATTGTGCAGGGATATCGATGTATCCTCTGTATGCTAATCGTGGCTGACCGTAATAGTGGTGATTTCTTAATGTCCAAATGTTAATTTGGTGACGTCCCGGTGCTAATTCATCAATGTTGAATTCTGTTGTAGGTGAATTGTAATTGATGTGGTCAAGTTCAACAATCATTGCGCGGTAATCATGCATCCGGATTTTTAAGTCAGAACCCAGGTGTGTGGCGTTCGCGCAGCTAATCATCATTGCGTTGATCAATAGAGTGTAGATGATTTTTTTCATAGCTTTTGCCTCCTAGTTTTTTTGTTTTTTGTTAATATGAGGTTCTTGTTTTAGCTATTGCCAACCATCGTGCCAGAAAAATTTGGGCTCATTCTCGGTTCATAAAAAATTCATTTAGAAAAAAGATACAGGATTCAAGATACAGGATACAGGATACAGGACACAAGATACAGGATACAGGATTCAAGATAAAGGATTATTCAGGAAGGGTAGAGGGGATTATAAATCACCCCGCTGGGGTGAGGGGGATTCTTATAGCCAATAAACTTCGTTTCTATAGAGGGAACCGGTGGGAGAGAACTCGTTTAATAATAAATCACCCCGCTGGGGTGAAATATATTAAATTAACTAATAAATTTCGTTTCTCTAGAGGGAACCGGTGGGAGAGAACTCGTTTAATAATAAATTACCCCGCTGGGGTGAAAGAGATTCTTCTGCCTAATAAATTTCGTTTATATAGAGGGAACCGGCAGGAGATACATCGAACATCGAACATCTAACATCTAACAATTTATCTACCCTTGATTCCACTTCTATCTCTTCTCTCTGTATATTTGCAACTCAACGGGAAATGGTGTCTTCCTGATCCAACCGCTTACGAGCTGATGGCGCCTGCAAATTCTGTAATTTCATGAATTACTGTTGATGCTTATTTGTAGGATGATAAAAAATAAATTCTCTTTCGCTGTATCTAATGCTGATGTAAAGCATTTTTTTTCGATTTTGATTTTCCTTATTCCTGCTTCTATTGCAATAGGTATTTCTGTGGCTTTCTTTCTTTGGCTGCTCGATGTCGCTACGCAATTGCGTTTTCAGTTTCCTAAGTTAATGTTTTTACTTCCCATAGCCGGTATCGTTATATATCTGCTGTATAAGAGGGCAGGGAAGAATGCCGGTGCAGGGAATAATTTAATCATCGACGAGATTCATGAGCCTGTGAATGCTGTACCGGGACGAATGGCTCCGCTTATTTTATTTTCGACAGTGCTTACTCATCTGGTAGGTGGTTCTGCGGGACGCGAAGGCACAGCAGTTCAAATGGGAGGGAGTATTTCTTCTGTCATCATTAAAAAGTTTAAGTTGCATGGCATTCAGAAAAAATGGTTGTTGATGGCGGGTATGTCGGCAGGCTTCGCTGCTGTTTTCGGAACACCTATTGCTGCATCGATTTTTGCACTCGAAGTATTAGCCATCGGGAAAACAAAATTCCAAGCATGGATTCCTTGTTTAGTGGCTGCTTTCGTAGCTCATTTTACATGTCTCGCTTGCGGTATTTCACATACTGTTTATACTGTTAAATTAGTAACTGCAAGTCACCTGCTTTCGTACTTTCATTTCGATACTTCTTACTTGATATTAGCTATTATTTCGGGTGTTTTATTCGGATTGGTAGCTCGCTTGTTTTCGTTTTCGGTGCATCAACTGAAAGAGGTTTCGCAACAATGGATAAAAAATCCTTTGCTGATTCCCGTAGTTGCTTCTGTTTTAATTCTGGCTATCAGTTATGCGCTGGGGACATTCGATTACCTCGGATTGGGTGTTACGGCCTCATCTCCATCAGGCACCAGTATCGTTTCGGCATTTACTTCAACACATATCGATTATTCCGCTTGGTTTTGGAAGCTGCTGCTTACTGTGATCACGCTCAGCATGGGTTTTAAAGGCGGAGAGGTTACGCCCTTGTTTTTTATAGGTGCTACCCTCGGAAATAGTATTGCTGTGATTAGCGGTGTTCCTATTGATTTATTTGCCGCCGTAGGATTTGTTGCTGTCTTTGCCGGAGCCGCTAATACTCCGCTGGCTTGCACCATTATGGGAATGGAATTGTTTGGCGGTGAATATGCGCTGTATTTAGGTGCTGCATGTTATATGGCTTATTATTTCAGCGGACATTCCGGGATTTACAAATCGCAAAGAGTAGTATCGAGAAAGGATGCATTACTTTCAAAGCTTAAATAGTTAAAAATCAAAATAAAGAATTAATCGATTCTTTATTAGATAACAATTAAATGTGATTAAGTAATGTGTAACCTCCATCCGGGAAACTCAAATTTCAAACAAGGGTAGGAAACTTTTTATTTGCTTCCCGCTAAAAAATTTACAGCGGCTAAATTCTTCCACTTCAGGAAAAAGCCAGCGCCGTCGCGCGGCTACAGCGCGTTGGAAGAGGGAAAATGTTTTATCCTGTATTTCCATCATTGAATTGGCCAATGAAGAAAACATCTCTATTAGTCCTATAGCCCTTCTGTTAGCTTGAACATTTACAAATTAAAGGATCAATTATATTTTGAGAAGTCCACTTAATAATTTGAATTAGCACTAAAAAACGAAAACCCCAATAGCAAAGCTATTAGGGTTTATCAATTGGTTGATTCGTCAGTTTTTTTCAGTAAATCAATTAGCTTTTTACCTTTTTCTTTCCGGTGAATACTTCACTGAATTGAGTGTAAATTACACAGGCAAAACCTACTGAAACGATTACTATAGATACTATGGTCATATACATTTAGATTGCTTACAAAATTCACCTAAATGAACATGTGGTTTTACTTGCTGCAAGGTCATTTGCCAACAAGTTAATGTGAATTATTTTTTAGCTGCTTTGCCTTTCGCTTTTTTCGGTGCCGCTTTCACGGTTTTCTTTTTAGCAGGCTTTGCCGACTTCTTTTTAGCAGATTTTCCGGCTTTTTCAGCTTTCTTTTTAGCTTCTTCGCGTAAGCGCTTTTTCTCTTCTTGTTGTTTCTTGTAAAGATGCTTTGTCTTTTCAAGGTTCTTCCAGTAGTCGCTGCCGTAGTCTACCAATACTTCACTATCAGGATGGATAGTTCTTGTAGCTACAATAAAAACACGTTTCTCGCCTTTACGAACTTTGATTTCATATTGCGCATTGTTGCGAAGTCCTTCTACTCGGCCGATACCTTTTGCATCGTTCGCGTAGCGTCCCATCGCTTCCGGCGTGAAATAAGCATCAACGCATCTTTTGTTGCTGATGAAGAATACATAGCCTTCATGGCCTTCTTCAGCACGCTTTTCGCAAACCGACCATGGAACAAATTCTCCTTCGTATTCGCATACGATGTCGCCGCGTTTAAATGTCTTTTTTACAAACAGGCCTTTGCCTGCGCCGGGGATTAAACTTTTCTTGAGATATAACATACTTGCCCTTTACGAGGCCGCAAAGATAGAAACCTAAGCGGAAAAAAGCAGCTATCGCTCAATTAATAGTTAATTAATGTTGTCCTTTAGTAGCTCTCGACTTGTTTTCAAGGTACTGTTGGTAGATTACACATGCAAGTCCTGCAGTCGTAATGATGATAGAGATAATTGTTGTCATTTTTTTTGTGTGTTTGATATGACCACAATTACCGTCAATTGTCAAGCCTTGCCTTCTTCATTTTGGCGAATATTCGGCGAAAAGGGGTGAAAAAGGATGTGCTATTTGCCAAACGCACCTTTCATTTTGGCCGGATTTAGGCATTTTTAGCCGCCGGTTGATGGTATTGTACCATCTTTTCTAATATGGCGTTGGCATTGCTGATGCTTTCCATACGGGTGATGGTTAAGCTGAGCTTTCCTTTCTCTTCTTTCATTTTACAGAGGTGAGGATGGGCTTGCACAAAGCGTAAAACGGCATTAAACAACGGACTTTGGAAGTAGGCCGATTGCTGGTTCGCCACGAAATAGGTCTTTAAGGTCCTGTTTTTAAGAACAATCTTTTCAAATCCCAGTAGTCGGGCTTTCCAGCGCAAGCGGATGGTGTCCATTAACTCAAATACCTGGTGCGGTACCGGTCCGAAGCGGTCTTTCAATTGCTCTCCAAAGGCAATAAGCTTTTCTTCGGTAACAATATCGTCAAGGTCTTTATAAAGGCTTAGTCGTTCGGCTATATTCTCGACATAAGTATCCGGAATACGCATCTCTAAGTCGGTGTCGATCTGACAATCACTTACGAAGCTAGCATTTTCATCGGGAGGGAAAAGGTCTTTGAAGTCGGTTTCTTTGAGTTCCTGAATGGCTTCATCGAGGATCTTATGATACATTTCAAATCCGATTTCCGATATGAATCCGCTTTGCTCGCCTCCTAATAAATTTCCCGCTCCGCGGATGTCGAGGTCTTTCATGGCAACTTGGAATCCACTGCCTAAATCAGAATGTTCTTCAATTGCTTTTAATCGCTGACGAGCTTCCGGAGTAAGCACGGTTACCGGTGGTGCTAATAAATAACAAAATGCTTTTTTATTCGATCGCCCTACACGTCCTCTCATCTGGTGCAAATCACTTAATCCAAAGTAATGCGCATTGTTGATGATCATCGTATTGGCATTGCTGATGTCGAGTCCCGATTCAATAATGGTAGTGGCTAACAATACATCCGTTTCTCCTTCGATGAATCGAATTAATACATCTTCGAGTTTGTCGCCGTCCATTTGTCCGTGGCCAACACCGATTTTAATCCCCGGACAAAGTTTCATCAACAAAGCAGCCATATCATGAATATCATGAACACGGTTATGTATGAAAAATACTTGTCCACCTCTCGATATTTCATAGTTGATAGCGTCTCTAATCAACGATTCATTAAAGACATGCACCTCGGTAGTTACAGGATGACGATTCGGTGGAGGAGTATTTATGATCGATAAGTCACGAGCGCCCATCAACGAGAATTGTAACGTTCTTGGTATAGGCGTCGCCGTTAGTGTAAGTGTATCGACGTTGATACGAATTGATTTTAATTTTTCTTTAGCTGCAACTCCGAATTTTTGCTCTTCGTCGATAATCATCAAGCCCAAATCTTTGAACTTAACATCTTTGCTGAGGATGCGGTGGGTACCGATGATAATATCGATTTTTCCGTCGGCAAGGCGCTTTAATGTTTCAGTTTGTTGAGCACTCGATTTAAATCGATTGAGGTAATCGATATTTACCGGAAAATCTTTTAATCGCTCTCTGAAAGTACGGAAGTGTTGTAATGCTAAGATGGTTGTCGGCACTAATACAGCTACTTGTTTTCCGTCGGTTGCTGCTTTAAATGCTGCACGCAAAGCGATTTCCGTTTTCCCGAATCCTACGTCGCCGCAGATGAGTCGGTCCATCGGATATTCTTTTTCCATGTCGCGTTTCACATCGATCGTCGATTTCAACTGATCGGGTGTGTCTTCGTACATGAACGATGCTTCGAGTTCGGTTTGCAAGTAAGAATCTTTGCTGAAAGCATACCCGTTTTGCGCTTTACGTTTAGCGTAGAGAGCAATAAGATCTTTAGCAATATCTTTTACTTTTTTCTTCGTCTTGAGTTTTAACGTTGCCCAAGCCGACGAGCCTAATTTATTTAATGAAGGTTGCGTTCCGTCTTTGCTGGTAAATCGTGCAATGCGATGCAACGAGTGAATGCTGATATAAAGAATATCATTATCGCGATACACCAAACGAATTGCTTCCTGTGGTTTTCCGTTTACGTCGAGTGTTTCGAGTCCCGCAAATCGCCCAACACCATGATCAATATGTGTGATGAAATCGCCGGGCTTTAAGCTGTATAATTCTTTTAGCGTTATCGATTCGCTCTTGCTGTAATTTTTCTTTAAGCGGAAGCGATGGTAACGATCGAAGATCTGATGATCGGTATAGAAAATCAGTTTTAGATCATGATCGATAAATCCTTGGTGCAATGCAGTAAGGATCGAGTAGAACTTTAACTCAACGCCTTTGAATGCATCGGGACGCGGTAAATCAGAGAAGATTGTATAGAGGCGCTCCGACTGCTTCGCCGAATCGCTGAAAAGTAAATTCACATATCCTTTTTTCTGGTTGTTGTAAAGATTCTCTAAAAGGATATTGAAATTTTTATTGAAGTGCGGTTGCGGCTTGGTATTAAACGAAATGGTTGTAGCTTCTTCGTAAAATGGTTTCGCTCCGAATTCAACAACGATATGATTTTCGATATTGGATTTAAACTGATCTTTCGTGTCGAAGAGATCTTCAATATTTCGAACGGTTTGTTCTTCTTCAATCACTATCGTTTCGCCAAAGCGTTCTTCAATTTTTTGCATTGAAGTTTCGATGGCGTTGTAAGTATAGTCGAGATCTTTTCCGTAAACAACCGTTTCTTTCGGAATGAAATCGAAAAATGATTCATGTGCTTCGGTAATAATTCCCGATTGAATATTCGGGATGATGGTTACGAAAGCCATGTTCTGTTCACTCAGCTGCGTTGAAGGATCGAAAGCGCGAATCGACTCAATTTTATTTCCGTAAAATTCGATACGGTATGGCATTTCGTGCGCGAATGAATAAACATCGACGATACCTCCGCGAATAGCAAATTGTCCGGGTTCGTAAACGAAGTCGGTGCGCGTGAAATTATTATCGGTTAAGAATTCAGTGATGAAGTCAACATTCAACACTTCTCCTAACTTCACTTCCATGGTATTTCTCTCGAGTGATTTTTTAGTGATCACACGTTCATGGATGGCTTCGGGGTACGAAACAATTAAGAAGTTATTGGGATGTTTGTTGATGCGCGTTAACACTTCCGCTCTCTGCAAAACCTGACTGTTGTCGGTTTGATCGAGATGATAAGGCTTTTTGTAGGAAGAAGGAAATAACAAAGCCTTTTGTTCTCCTAAGAGATTTTCGATATCATTTTGGAAGTAAGCCGCTTCTTCGCGATCACCAAGAATGAACAAAGCAGGATGGGGCATCTCAAGATAGAGCGCAGCAAGAAACAGAGCATCTGAAGAGCCGGTAAGTCCGTCTAACGAGATTCTCTTAGGATTACGTTGCAACAATGTCGACACTAACTGTCGCGTTTGCGGACGTTCTCTGAATATTTTTAAAATTTGACTGAGTTCCACCGGAAATTGAAGACGACAAAAGTAGTAAAAGGAATGGCTTCTTTATTAGTCGAAGGCTGGACAATTACTTTTCTTTTTCTTCTTTTTCCCTTTTCCTCCGTGAGCATTACGGTTTGAGCCGCTTCCGCCACCGCCTTTACCTTCGTAAACAGGAGTATATAAGATCGAAAAGCCTACGGTCATGTAGGTATCGTTGTTTTTTGGATTCCCTCTACCGAAACCTTCATCGGGATAATTTCTGTTGAGGTTACTCGCCATATCAACAGCTAAAGCACCGTTTGGAGTCATTGATAATTTTGCGGAGTCGGCATAATCACCACTCACATCATCGAGATAGTCGGTAAACGTGAAATGGTTGGATATTTCGAATCGCAAAGAAAAGGCGCGAGATAATTTAGTCTCGATACCAATTCCTAATGGCACTGAAAGTTGGTAGAGCTTATAGGCCTTCGGATAATTTCCGCCATCGATATACTGACCTTCTGTTCCTAAAGGCTGCAAGTCGATAAGTTCTCCGTTTTTTACTGCTTGGGGATTATGATGGAAATATCCTATGCCTGCAAAAACATATGGAGTAAACAATCTGATTTTTTTGCCGGTCTGACGAATAAAAGGTTTGTAGTCGGCACGCAACGAAACCTCCCAAATTTTAGATTGGAAATGCAAATTGCGTTTAATATTAAATTCTTGTATTGCAAGTGAATCGGCACCAACAATTTCTCCGTTGATATAATTAGCAACGATATCGAAATGCGGCGAGAGGCGGTAAATTAGTCCTCCGTTAAAATAGCTGTCGAATAACTTAGGATGTGTTAAAAGACGATCATTCATATCGCCATAATACCAAGTTGTACCACCGCCAATAAAAACTCCCAAGCGCGATTGAGCGAACGAGGCGGTAGTAATACCGACAAGCAACACGAATGCAGTGAAGAGTTTTTTCATTGAATATAAACGCAAATCGACAAGTAAAATTATTAAGCGATGAGATTTTGTCCGGTCATTTCAGCAGGAGGTTGAATACCTAAGAGATAAAGCAGAGAAGGAGCGACATCAGCTAATCTACCCGAAGAAATTTTGAGAGCTTTATTATCGCTAACCAAAATGCATGGAACCGGATTGGTAGTATGCGCAGTATTCGGACTACCATCTTCGTTCAGCATCATATCGGCATTTCCATGATCGGCAATGATGATAAAATTATATCCATGTTCTTTGCCGGCCTCTAATACTTCACCGAGACAACGATCAACAGTTTCAACGGCTTTAACTGCTGCGCTAATTACACCGGTATGTCCAACCATATCGGCATTCGCGAAATTGAGGCAAACGAAATCAACTTCACCTTTTTTAAGTTCAGGTACAATTAAGTTCTTAATATCTTCAGCACTCATCTCCGGTTGCAAATCGTATGTAGCAACTTTCGGTGATGGAGCCATTAAGCGCGTTTCACCATTAAATGGTTGCTCACGTCCTCCTGAGAAGAAAAACGTCACATGCGGATATTTTTCGGTCTCTGCAATACGAATTTGTTTCTTACCTGCATTCTCGAGCACTTCTCCCATTGTTAATGAGAGATTATTTTTTTCGTAAACTACTTCAATTCCTTTGTAAGTATCGTCGTAGCGCGTCATGGTAACATAATGCAAAGGCATAGTATGCATTCCATGTTCAGGCATATCTTTTTGCGTTAACGCAATGGTGATTTCTCTGCAACGATCGGTGCGGAAGTTGAAACAAATAACGATATCGTTAGCTTCTATATTTCCGATAGCGTTGCCTTGGTTGTTGGTAACGATAATCGGTTTAATAAATTCATCGGTAACGTTAGCAGCATAGCTGGCTTCGAGTGCCGACTTCCATGAAGTGGCTTTTTCTCCTATGCCTGCCGTTAGTGCATCGTAAGCAATCTTAACACGCTCCCAACGCTTATCGCGATCCATTGCATAGTATCGTCCTGTAACGCTGGCAATTTTACCTTTTGAATGATCCAAGTGATTTTGAAGATCATTTAAAAATCCGAGTCCGCTTTTAGGGTCAGTATCTCGTCCGTCGGTAAATGCATGAATGAAAACCTTATCAAGGCCATAGTTATTGGCTATGGTGCAAAGTTGTTTAAGGTGATTGATATGAGAGTGAACTCCTCCGTCGGATACTAAGCCGATAAAATGAAGTTTGCTGTTATTCTTTTTAGCAGCTTCAAAAGCTTTTACAAGAACGGGTTGAGTATCGAAAGTTTTTTCACGAATGGCTTTATTAATATTCGCTAATTCTTGCCAAACGATTCTTCCGGCTCCGATATTAAGGTGGCCTACTTCCGAATTTCCCATTTGGCCTTCGGGTAAGCCAACATCTTCACCTGAAGTTAAAAGAGTGGTATTGGGACAATCCTTCATTAATCGATCCACTACGGGAGTGTTTGCTAAAGAAATTGCGTTCCCCGGACCGGCAGGAGCTAGGCCCCATCCGTCGAGAATTACTAATACTGCCTTTTTCATCAAATTGATTTAAGAAGTGCAAAGGTACAACAATTTGAAGCCTCGGCGGATGAAAATTGCTAACTAATTGGTAGCCTGATTTCAAAAATTGCTCCGCTAGGGTGGTTCGACTTCACATGAATAGAACCTTTATGCAAATTCACCACATGCTGAACGATGAAAAGTCCTAAGCCGGTACCTTTCGTTTTACGAGTATCCTCGTTACCCATACGATAGAATTTTTCGAAAACTTTATTACGCTCATTTTCAGGAATTCCATTGCCTTGGTCACTAACTCGAAGTATGGCCTCTTTTGAATTTTCTTTCGTTAGGGAAATTTTAATTTCGGTATCAGCAGGGCTGTATTTTTCGGCGTTCTCCAGTAGATTATATATTAGAGAAATCAATGCCATTTTATCGCCGCTTATTCCGATGCCCGGTTCAATATTATGGCTGATAGTATGTTCATGATCTTGTCGATCAATGAATTCATTTACGGCATCCTTTAAAAAATGACTAAGATCGATAGGTTCGAAATAATACTCGTAATTATGACTTTCTAAGCGACTTGCAATTAATGCATTTTCGATGAGCAAGTGAATTCTTTCGGTTTCTAAAAGTGCTTTACGAATAACATGATCTTTTTGCTCAGGTTCTAATTTTCTTTTTTGAAGAGTTTGTAAGTTCAATTTAACCGCTGCTAAAGGCGATTTGAACTCATGAGTAATAGAAAGTAAGAAGTTCTTCTGTTGTTTAGCTAATGCGAATTCGCGCTTAAAAGCATTTTTGGTTTTGTAAATACCAAACAGCAAAAGACTTAAGAAAACGGCTCCCTCGCCGGCAACCATCATCCAACGTTTATGAAGCTCTTTTTCGTATTTGATAGTATCAATACGAAGTTCCAGTTCATCGGTGTGGAAAGCATTCGCAAACTCGATTTTTTGTCGGCATACCTCTGTATTGAGATTTACCAATAGATACGCCCACCAAGAAAATTGGAATAAAACGTAAAATACGAGAATGTAAAAGAGGTATATTGGTTTTGAAAGAGTGGGAGTCATAATACACAAAATTAAACTTTACAGGAAATAAAATCAATTTCCTGTAAAGTTTAATTGCGATTATTCGTCAATGGTGGTATTTGTTACCGTTCCGTCAACAACTTTTATGATTTCCCAAACACCATTGGCGTTTATCCTTTCGAGCTGATATGTATCAACTCCCGGTTGCCATTCTTTGTATGGTGTCCAATTAAATTGAGTGCTGTAATTACCGTGGCTTCCCGTTAGAAGTATTGATGAGCCTCTGTTGCTTTCAATACCTGAAATATTGCAATCGTTTACTACTAAAATTCGGTAGTAGTATTCTTGTTCGTTAATGCTTGCATTTAAATCGGTGTACGAAGTTAATGCTGCCGGAACTATTGCCACTAAATTGAATGTGCTGTTATCTTCCGAACGATAAATTTGATATTCGAGAACTCTTTCAGGATGAATAGTAGGCGGCAACCATTCAGTTAATACGTCTTTATTGTCAATTACTGTTGAACGAATTACGCTTACTTGTTGAGCTGCGAGAATGTTCAACGGACGAGCTACTGATGTGTCGCTATTTGAAATGTATGTATTGCCACATAAATCGGTAGCAGTAACTTTATATGAGTAGTCGAACGGACAACTTAATGATGTATCGAGGTAATTTAATTGAGTAGAAGGGACACTTGCTACGAATTGTGTTAATCCGCTCGATACTTCGGTGCGATATAGATCATACGTATTTACTGTACAACCAACATAAGGAGTCCAACGAACAAAAATATTGGAACCTGCTTGCAAAGCGGTAATGTCGATCGTAGTATGCGGAGTTAATGCACTTAATGAAAGTTTATTATCGCAATAATCAATCGTAAGAACTTTGTAGGTGTACGTATTATTTCTTGTATCGAGAGCGGTATCTCTATAAGTAGATGTCAATGCTGCAGTACTGTTTTTAGCATTTGCATCATGATAAATCAAGTCGTAATTATTAGTAGATGCATTTAAGCGATATACTTCATAGTATTTTAAGTCGCTAGCACTGCTATTCTGCCATGTGATATCAACTGAACTGTCATCTACAACCGATACACTTAAAATCGGATCTGCAGGTGGCGGTAATGAATCGGCAACATTGATGTACGCAACTTTAGTCATTGTGTCGGTACAACCATTGCTGTTTGTAACTACTAATGAAATATCATAATCACCCGAATAAACATAAGAAGTCACAGGATTAAATGATACGTTGGTAGATGTTGCTAAATTCCAATTGTATGTCGGAGAAATTAGATTTGTAGAAGTATTATAAAATGATACAATTGATCCCTTGCAAGCCATTGTGTCATTTGAATAGAAATCTGCTTCAGGACTTTGGTTAACAGTTATTGATGGTAGGAATGCAGTATCAGTACATCCTAAAGCATTATATACGACTAAGTATGGACTGTAAATTCCGGCTTGAGTGTAAACGATACTTGTGTCGAAAGAATTACTTCCATCTCCATTTCCAAATTGCCATAAATAGTTGGTTCCTCCGGTTGATAGATTTGTGAAGTCTATTGCTAAGGGATTACATCCTGTTGTGGTATTTGTAGTTGCATCAGCTAATGGACTTACAAGAATTGTCAAATTAGCAGTAGTTGTATCGCTACATCCGTTATTGTTTGTTGTTACCAATGTTGCAACATAATTTCCTGGAGTCGTATATTGATTACCGATAATCATACCTGTGCCTGTTGCACCATTCCCAAATGTCCAGTCGTGTTGTTCGCCAATGGTATTAATCGATTGACCTGTGAAGGTAATTGTTGCAGGATTACAAGCAGAAGTATCACTTAACCCGATGAGTGCTGTAGGTGTTTGAAGAACACTTATCGGATTGTTGAAATTGAAAGTATCTCTACAACCATTATTTGTTATTGATACCAGCATTGGGAAGTAATTGCCTCCTGAAGTATAGGTGTAAGTAGGATCTGATAATGTACTGGTATCGCCTGTTCCGAATTCCCAATAGTAAGTATCGGCATACAATGAACTATTTACAAATGAGGTTGTAAAGTCAGAACAGCCTCCCATAGAAGTTGACGATGCAGACGATATAGGAGTTTGGAAAATTCTAATTGGAGTTGGATATGTAAACGATGAAGAACAACCTAATGTATCCTGAGTTATTAGTGTAACAATGTATGTACCGGTATCCTGATACATATGAGTTGGGTTCTTTACATTATCGACATAACCATCACCAAAATTCCAGCTCCATGATGTAGCATTGATCGACGAATCAGAAAACGTAGTTAAAAGGTTTTGACAACCTTGTGTTGAAGATACGCTGAAGTTAGAATACGTTCCCGGAATAAAAATATAGTTAGGTTTAACCATGGTGTCTTTACAACCAAAACTATTAGTAGATATTAAACGGATGGTATAATAACCCGGAATATAATAAATATGACTTGGGTTAATACTTGTTGATGATCCTCCATCACCGAAATCCCATTCGAAGATAGTTGCATCGGTAGAAGTATTAGTGAAATTAATTTGAGTTGGTGAACATGCAGCAACCGACGGTGAGAAGAAATCAGATGTAGGCGTTTGCGAAGTGATGAAATCGTTATAGAATGTAGTATCAGTACAACCGCTAGGGAATGTACAAATAAGCATTACATCATAAGTTCCATTCGTTGTATATGTATGAGATGGGTTTTGCAATGTTGATGTATCTCCATCGCCAAATGACCAATTCCAAGTTAATGCACCATTTGAAATATCTGTAAATTGTACAGCGAGAGGAGTACATCCTGAAGAGTAATCAACCGACATTGCAGAATTATAATAGTCGATATTTTGTTCCTTCACTGTTTTGTAACAACCATTTGCATCCATTATAATTAATGTGAGCGAATCGGTTGGTGTATTGTAATAAGTGTAAACCGGATTTTGCAAGTTAGACGAATCTCCATTGCCAAATAACCATGTCCATTGCACTGCAGTTGGTGCAATTGAAGTGAATGTCACCGTTACAGGCATACACATACCATTTGTAGTATATGTTAAATGTGCAACAGGATCTATTACATTTATGTAATTTGTGAGCGTTTTAGTTTTAGTACAAGCACCTTTTGTTACAGTTAAACTAACTGTAAATGTGCCTGGCGTGGTATAGGTATGTGTTGGTACGCTATCTGTAGAACTTGTTCCGTCGCCAAAATCCCAGTAATATAAATCACCGCTATTACTATTATTTATAAAGGTGACACTGCTGCCAAAACAAACATTTGTATTTGCAACACTGAAGTCCGGATCTGGATCATTAATCGTTATTGGTAATGGAGTAAAGAATGTATCATGACATCCAAAATTATCTATAGTAACTAGGTAGGCTGCATAATTATTCTCTACGCTATAAGTGTGCGAATAATTGAAATATGGTGCTGTGGTTCCATCTGCAAAATGCCAAACTGCACTTACAAATGGTAAAGAGTCATTAACAGAGAATGCTACATTATTACCTACACATTCACTATAGGTACTGGCTTGAGTCGGATTTTGATGTCCTAAAGTAATTGTTGTGTCTACCTGTGTTATACATCCTGCACCAACTACCATTGTTAAAGATACATTATATGTTCCGGAATTCTGGTAAGTATGAGAGGGCGCTGCGAGGGTAGATGTTACCCCGTCACCAAAACTCCACGAATAACTTGTAACATTTTGAGTTGCTGTAGAAAAATTAACATTATATGGCTTACAAGGACTTGTTAGATTTAAATTAATAGGTTTCTTAGCATATGGAATTACTAAAACATAGGCAAATGGGTTGAAGTTTTGTATACAACCACCTGCCATCGAAGTATTTAATGTAACTGTATAAAAACCTACTGTATTATATGTATGAGATGGGTTTTGATCATGAGAGGTTCCTCCGTCGCCAAAATTCCAGTTCCAAATATTACTGCCTATAGTTGGGTCAACAAATACATAGGGGTCACCCAAACAAATTTTCACAGTATCCGGAATAGTATAATTTGTTAGTGGACTTACTACATTAATATAATTCGCACGATAAACAGTATCTCGGCAACCAAAAGAGTTTTCGATTATTAACGAAATCGGGAAACTACCAATTGAGTTATATGTATGTGTCGGATTTTGTAGCGTTGAAGTAGTTCCATCTCCAAATGTCCAAAAGTAACTGATGATATTAGGTTGACCTGATGTATTAGTAAATTGAACCGTCATTCCTGGGCAACCAATTTTAGGTGTAGCTTGAAATCCTGCAATTGGTGCATATACTTTAATAAGTTGTACTTTGGTTAAGCTGACAGGGCAACCATTTGGTGAAATTGCAGTCAAGGTCACACTAAAATATCCTCCTTGAGTAAATGTTGTAGTCGCATTGGTAGCAGTTGAGGTTGTCGCATTACCAAATGCCCAATTATAACTGCTAGCACCAGTACTTAAATTGATCATTTGTGCGGTAAATGGGGCACATCCTGTATCACTAACCACACTGAAATCAGGTACCGGTAATTGGTCTACAACAACAAAATTCGGAACTGTAACAGTTCCATTGCATCCGCTTTGTGTAGTTACTGTTAATGTAATTGAATAGCTTCCGGGTATAGTATAAGTATGAGAAGGGCTCTGTGTTGAAGCTGTTGTTCCGTCTCCGAAATTCCATGCCCAAGAAGTTGCGTTTGGAACCGTACAATTGAAATTAATCGGCAAAGGATTACAACCTGCCGTATCACTCATCGTGAATGAAGGTACAAGTGCTGATCCAATGTTAATGTAATTCGGTCTTGAAAGCGTGTCAGAGCATCCGTTG
Source organism: Bacteroidota bacterium (assembly GCA_029547265.1). Lineage (GTDB taxonomy): Bacteria > Bacteroidota > Bacteroidia > AKYH767-A > OLB10 > CAINEC01. The sequence goes on along the minus strand of JAKPPP010000152.1, from coordinate 339 downwards.
CTATTAGTAACAATTAAAGAAACATTATAATTTCCTGCATTGCTATACTGATGTGAAGGATTCTGTTGATTAGAAGTTTGTCCGTCGCCTAAGTCCCAAGCCCAAGAAGTTATGCCGGGAGTTGTAGCGGAAAAATGGAATACAGTATTAACGTCGCATGCCGAAGTAGTATTCGCGGTGAATTGCGCTTGCGGCTGTGCATTAATAGTAATATAACTGCTTTTAATTTCTATATGTTGACAGCCGTATGCGCTGGTTGCAATCAGTTTTACATTATATACACCTGGATCGGTGTAAGTATGAGTTGGATTCGCCAAAGTTGACGACGAGCCATCTCCA
>JAKPPP010000145.1 GCA_029547265.1 Bacteroidota bacterium | reverse complement strand
AGTAATTCAAGGAGAGTCGAGTTTTGACGCTATTGCATTTTCAGAAAGCGATAGCAATACTGCTTTTGTTTCTACAAGCTCCGGTATATATCGTTTTAATTTCAATGAAGCTTCCTCAACATTAATTCATACTACACCATCGAATGTTAAGGAGTTGGTGTTTGATGATAGTGCTTTATATGCACTAACCAATGATCATCATTTGTTGTATTGCACAAATGTTTATACTGACTCTTGCTCCTTTATCAGCCGATTATTCCCAGGCACATCGACAGATTATCATTTGTTAAAAAGCAAATCAGGAGAGCTTTTACTTACATGTGGCGATTCGATGTTTGTATCAATTAACGATGGAACTTCTTGGCAACCATTCAACCATGGATTACCTCTAAACATAGTATGGAAATCGATTGTGGAAGATCCATATACTCCGGGATTATTCTTTGCCGCCGGAGGAACTAACGATGTGTATTACCGAAAACCGAATAATAATTTTTGGCTGCCTTTTAACTCGGGACTACCTTCTAGAATTCCGATTACTGACTTAAGAATTTTTCCTTCGCCTAACAATGATGTCAATTTGTATTTATTCTACCAAGGGGTCGGAATACAATGCGCATCCTTCGATTCATTAAGATCAGTAAATGCCGCTTTTGAATCCGATAAGCGATCAATTTGCAAAGGGAACTATATCCGATTTAAGAACTTAAGCAGAGGAGCTATCAACGGAATAGAATGGCTTTTCCCTGGTGGCAATCCTTTATCCTCCACGAATGCCGAACCAATAGTGAGGTATGATTCATCGGGAACATTTGATGTGAAGCTTATTGCAAAAGGCCTAAATTCAACTGACACAATCATACTCGCGAACTATATTTCAACGCTCGCCGATTCTATTCTACCCCATGAGTCATTCGATTCTTCTTTTTCTTTCATCGATTCAATTATTAATGGGGGTGAATCATATTATCAGTGGAAGAAAGTTAATACTTACAGTTCACATAATTCAGTAATGCAATTCGAGAATTTTCTTCATAACGAACAAGGTGAAAAAGATATCCTTCAATCGAAACGAATAAAGCTTCCCGCTCATAAAGCCGCTCGATTATTATTTGATGTAGCTTACGCTGCATACGATTCAATCAATAGCGACACGCTAGAAATTCAAGTCTCCACTGATTGTGGCAATAGCTTCGAAACAATTTATTCTCGCTCGGGAAATAAACTAGCTACTTGTCCTCCACAACAAAGCTATTTCAGTCCCGACAGCACACAATGGCGAACCGACACCTTACAATTATCCTCTTATGCAGGTAGCGATAATGTCATCTTTCGATTTAACAATATCGGACATTATGGAAATAATATTTACTTAGACAATATTCGAATCGATACGAATTTTATTCAAACCGAATTTGATTTTCATGTAAATGTGCTGATTCAAGGATTGTACGAAGGAAACAAATTGATGCGCCCTCTCCTTTACAACCTCGGAATAAGAGACGATCCAAATGCTTGCGACAGCATCTCCATCGAACTGGTTAGCCCAACGCTTTCCTTTCAACAAACTTGCCTGCTAAATATTTTCGGAGAGTCGACGATATCTGTCCCTTCCATTTTTTCAGAAATCCCCGTTTACCTCAAAGTTTCACACCGTAATTCAATCCCGGTTTACAGCAAAGAATTGATTGTTCCGAAAAAGCTAGGGTATAATTTGTATGATTTTACGAAAAACAACCATCCTTAGTCTTGACTTTATACGTACAATTTTTTAAATTTGTACGTATAAATGATTCCTATGGACGCTAAACTGACCTTAAAAATCGACGAGAAAGTGATAACAAAAGCTAAATCCTACGCCCGAAAAAAGAAAACCAGCGTTTCAAAGTTGGTGGAAGGCTATCTGGAATTTATTACAGAAAAGCCAAAGGTAGAATCGATTGAGATTACACCATTGGTAAAAAGTTTATCAGGAATCATTCCGGCTAATAAAGTTGCTTCAGCCAAAGACGCTCACAAAAAACACTTGATCAAAAAATACGGAATCTAAGATGCAGAAAGTATTTATTGATGTTGATGTTTGTCTTGATTTATTGTCAGGAAGAAAACCGTTTAATGAATCGGCTGAAAGAATTTTCTCGTTAAGTGATCAAAAGCATCTACGATTGTATGTGTCGTCGCTTTCCTTTTCGAATATCGATTATATTTTGCAATCGCACTTCAAAATTAACGATGCCCGAAAGACTTTGTCTCGCTTCAAAACATTAGTTCATGTACTGGCTGTCGACGATAAAATTATTGATCTAGCACTCACTTCCGACTTTAAAGACTTTGAAGATGCTATTCAGTATTACACCGCTATCAACCACGGAATTGAAATTCTTGTCATACGAAACCTTAAGGACTACAAAAAAGCAAATTGTAAAGTGATGAGTCCTGAAATGCTGCTAAAAATTATTCAAGATAACTAAAACTTCTGTTCGTTTTATATTCATCAAAGCATCCTAAATAACCATCTGCATTTAAACAACAATCCCCGACTATCTTTCTCCTCTAGAAGATCGATAATCGGGGATTATCAGTTGTATAAATTGATTACATCAACTTCGACAATTGTAA
>JAKPPP010000140.1 GCA_029547265.1 Bacteroidota bacterium | reverse complement strand
AGAGTAATACTATATTAACATAGATTTTTAAAAGGAGTAGAGGAGAATTTCTTGTTTCTTTTATTTTTTAAAATACCTGTTTGTTATAGGCTTATTTTTACTTCTTGGCGGGATCTAAAGGACGAAATACAGAACTATTTTATTAATGCTAATTTGTTTGGTTATAGGGATAAGTTGTAGCGTTTTGCGATGGTTTGTAGGGATATTTTAGTGGTTCAGTAACTTTTGATTTCCCGCACCTTTCGGTTGTGTAATTTGCGTAGATTTTTATCAGTTATGTTAGCACCTACGAGTAAGTCGTAAATATCATCACGTTCTCTATCTGAGTAAATGGGTTTCGTGAAACTTTGAATCTTATTTATGATATCCCGAGTGTTCCCGACCAAATCGGTTTCCGAAATGAATAGCTTATCCGCATACATAAATACAATCAAAGAAACGGCATGTGCCTTAAGACGTCCTGGCCCCAAGATATCCTCAACCGCTTTAGTATGAGCAAAATTTTGGCGTAACGGATTGTAGAATCTATCTTTACGTCGGAAGTTTGTTTGGGTCCAGTATTTCCAATTCGGGTTACCGCTTATCCATCCCTTATGAGCTTTAGACTCTATGCAAAAAATACCGTAGTTGGAAACTACAACAAAATCAATTTGCGTAGTCGGAGTTCTGCCTTTAGAAGGGAGTAGTAAATCGTTCAGAACTCTATAGTGTATGGGATCTAGTTTGCTTAACTTATCGTAAACATATCTCTCGCCCACCTTCCCTTTCCAATTCGGCATATTGAGACCGACAAACAGACCGAGGAACACTAGTACGAGGATAAAAATGAGCAAATTAGTCATGATTTATTCTACAGAATATTTCTTGTTTATTAAAATTGTTGTTTTGATTTAAAATGGTGGAAGGTTTATTAATATGGAAAACTGGTTAAAAGTCTTAACAGGTTGTATTTCGCTTACGCTCAAACAACCTGTAAAGCTCGCGACCCCCTCTCGCTCGTTTACACTCGCTTCGAATTATTCTCGTCCCGTCTACACAAAAAGCCTGCCAAGGAATAAATTCCCTGTCAGGCTTCTTGGCGGGGTCGACGGGACTCGGTCACCTGTTTTAAGACACACTAGCTCATAAATATTCGCAAGTGTCTCTAAAGCACGCGACCCCGCCTCGCTCACTTATTTCATTCGCTCGCTCCGGCATTCTCGTCCC
>JAKPPP010000108.1 GCA_029547265.1 Bacteroidota bacterium | reverse complement strand
CGTGGATTCCTTCTACCATGCTAACAAACATAGGTAACAATTCATTACCAATAGCCACAACAATACCGCCTATTTCTTCTTTTACGTTCCCCATTTGATGTTGAAGTACGGTATATGCACCTGTACCCGCTGTTGCACTTGCTAATGCGCTACCTGCAAACTCTTTATTTAGTTCTGCTAATATAATACGTTGCGCACCTGCAATATCACCCGTTTTTTGTAGTTTTTCAATAACATTTTTTTGACTTTCGCTAAACGATACACCCGCTCTGCTTAGTGCAGTTATACCATGAATAGGGTCGTTTAAAGCCTTCCCCACTTGAATAGTCGCACCCTGTAAATCACCGCCTAGCTTAGTCGCTAAATCAGCAATAGCAGGAACGGCATCCATATAAATAGCGTCTTTTATATTGGTAAACGTAGCTAGTAACCCCTGCGTGTGCGTGATGGCATCATCATCGAATAGCGAAGTATTCATTAAAGACAAAGCCTGCTCGTCTAATGCCTCACGGTTTAGGTTCGCTGCATTCGCTGTACTTTTTAAAGTAGCATCTAACTGCGCACTTGCTTGTTCACTTTCGTTAAATGCTTCAACGCTACCTTTTAAAAACTCTATTCCTGCAAATGCACCTGCGGCAACCCCTAGAATACTCATTGTAGATTCGAGTGCAGTTGCTGCTACATTAGCCTCCTTTATTTTGGAGGTCATTAAGTCCTTTAGAGATAGGGTATATTGTACGTTGTTATCTGCCATTTATTAACTTTTCCATTGGTCTGTCTTTTTCAAAGCATATTCAAGCCTACCTACTAATTGAGCGAACTTATCATCTGTAATTTCATCTACGTCAATTTTAAAATGATACTGAATTAATGCACCCCACTGACTTATACTATCACTTTCATCGTTTATCTCTGCGTCAACTATTTTTTTTTAAACTTGTTGTTCGATATTTTGATTATGCTATACACCTCCATAGTAGCTCCCATGTAATAAGCATCGTTTTCTTGCGATTCACTATAAATACGAGGGTCTGATTCTTCTTTGATTATGTAAGCATCTAGTACCTCTGCACATGAACTAATCGGATTTGATAATGCCTTATCCATTACTCGCATCTTCACGAATCGTGGCGGTTCTTTCAGGAATCCAATAACATCTTCATTATTTTCAGGGTCTTTAAAAACAAGTGGAAACACTTTACAATTATGCTTAACGCCCAGATCTAATGCTTTTGCTTCAATTTCTTCGTTTGTCATATTATTTGTTTGTACAAAAGTAACAAATTATTAATTAAAAAAAGGGAGTTTTCACACCCCCTCTTTAAAACTAAACACTATGAAAAAAACATCTTCCTATTTATGGTCAATAAGTCCGATAATAATTGGTATTTCCACCATTATTTTAGTGTCCCCCTGCGATACTGTGAAAGGGTCTTCTAAGAACTCGCAAGCACGTAGTACATCAAGCGATGGTGCTACTCTAGTACCGCTAAAACTCACTTGAATATCAAAGAAATCGATGTCCAAAGGGTCACGACTTGGAGCGGATGCGATAATCTTATTCCATTCGTCACGATATAGCGTAATCTTACCTTCGTATTCTTTATTGCCATAACCTCTTGAAATCGGATCTACACCAAATCCATAGTTATTGTCTTTTTTCTGTTTACGTGTGTACTCTATCTTGGTAATCCCTATCACTGGCACTCCAAAGAGTACCAATGATACGTTTGACCAAGAATAATTTACACCGTTAATTAATGGGTTTGCCATAATTTTATTCTTTTTTTTAGATTAACTTAATGCGTTGACAAATCCTATGTTAACACGAATACTTCTCGCAACACCAATCGGCAACAATTCAACTGCAATTACTAGCAAGTTTGTGCTAAGTACGTTCTGCGTAGGGTCAATTGATACTGCGAAGGCCGATAAATCAGCATCTCTTACCATTTGCGTCAAATTCAGTTCAGCAAGTGAACTAAAATAAGCAATAGTTGTATCTGTTAACGTTCCATCGGAGTTAAGTACAAGTGGACTGCCAAGCGCAGGTAATACGCTAGAGTAAATGCCTCGTTTAGCTTTGTCTATTGTTCTGTTGTTCTCGATGTATGCGTAGTCAGATGTTGCAATAATAGCCGTATGCGAATCGTTAAAGTACGTGCCTGCGCTACCTACATACTTTCGTAAGAAGATATAGCGTAGATTGTCAATAGCGGTTAAATAGCTATCAGCCTTTGCGCTTACTAAGTCACCGTTTGCAAAAGCAGGAGTATCGCACTCTGTACCGTTTGATACATTGAATTTACCAACCCATTCGATAGAGTTACTAACTTGTGCTAATGCAACTGCTCCTAAACAAGCACCTAAACACGTAATTGATTTACCAACCGTAGTGAATAAATACTTTCCTTGACCTGCTCCATCTTGTCCTAAAACGGCACTAACTTTATTAGCAGTTAATGTGTTCAAATCGGTTAAAGTAGAAAGGTCGGCAGTTGCGCTAACATCTGCGCCATAAATAGCACTCAATGGTTTTTTGTTTTCGTCACAATAAGTAACAATTTGCGTGTTAATAGCCGTTAAATCAGCGCTTGTATATGCGTGACATTCACTGTTAAGAAATACACCAACCTGCCTAATCTTTCCACCAGAAAAGTTTTGTAAAGTAGTTATTTCATTAAAGTTATACGTACTAGGCACTCCATAGAATCCAACGTACAATACGCCTTTGGGCTGTATTCTGAAAAACTCGCTTATGTGATAGTGGAATACTGCTAATTTAGAAGCGCTTCCTTGAACTGTGCTTCCGCTACCTGTTGGTTGCGTAATCGTTCCAGCTACTGCCCCTACAATAGTAATCGCTAAAGGCGTTCCACTGTTAGGGTATATACCTAACTTCTTAGGCATAGTAAGTAGTAATGTAGCTGTGCTAAATGTAGCTGAATATCCGTGAATAACTGTACCTGCGTTAATGAATGTTGCGAT
>JAKPPP010000102.1 GCA_029547265.1 Bacteroidota bacterium | reverse complement strand
TCTGAATCACGCATTTTAAAACGCCTCAGCCCAAACGCGTCAGCCATACCCGCCTAGCGCAACCCTAAACCCTAAACCCTAAACTATTTTATGGCTACCGTCACCGAAATCTCCACATTAACATCCTTCGGTAATCTCGATACTTGAACTGTTTCGCGAGCCGGAAAGTCGCTGCTGAAGTAGCTTCCGTAAACAGCATTAACCGCAGCAAATTGGTTCATGTCTTTTAAGAAAATTCCTGTCTTGATGATATCTGAATAATCGGCGCCCGCTTCTTTTAAAATTGCTCCGATGTTTTTCATTACTTGATGTGTCTCGTTTTCAATAGTTGATAAGTCGAGTTCTCCGGTAGCAGGAACAATCGCAATCTGTCCCGATACAAATAACATATTTCCTGCTTTCACTGCTTGTGAATAAGGTCCTATTGGTGCCGGAGCATTATTGGTATTGATAATAGTTTTCATATGGTAATTTTTTGCAAAACTACCGATTTTTTCAAGTGCTTTGCGAACTACGATGAAAGTCATTTTTTTTATTGAGTAGTGAAAGGAGAATTGTGCGTACCTAACATAGGTTGAACAACCTTAATTGAAATCCAATTCTGTTATAAATTTCATTCAGATGAAATTGATCATTCTTGATGACTTTTTCTCTTTTTGAAACGATTTTTATTTTTCTCTAGCTAAAGTATTATTGTCGAACGGTATATCCGAATCACTCTTCGAAGCGAATCGTCCGCCTTAAATTTTTGCGGAAAGAACGATGAGAACGACAACGACAGAAAGAAACACTGCCCGAGACATGAAGCGTCGACGCAGGAGACGATTCAGGGCGAGTTTGTTTCTTTCCGTTGGAGTTGAAATCGTTCCCGCTAAAAAATTTACAGCGGCTAAATTCTTCCACTTCAGGAAAAAGCCTGCGCCGTCGCGCGGCTACAGCGCGTTGGAAGAGGGAAAATGTTTTATCCTGTATTTCTATCATTAAATGAATCTATTGAAAAAAAACTCCACAATGACCAATTGGTTCCTGTTTGGTCGATAATTTATAACTAGTACGGTTAACCGTATTTAGGGATATTCATATATTCTCAATCTTTTTTTATTTCTAATTACTTCCGCATTACCTTTGCACTATGCCTCGCATTTTAATTGTCGACAATTACGATTCATTTACTTTTAATCTCGTTCACTATTTGGAAGAAATTCCGGGTGTTGAGGTTTTCGTTTTTAGAAATAATGAAATCACTGTCGAGGATGCTGCCGATTACGATGCGATTGTAATATCTCCGGGACCGGGATTGCCTTCTGAAGCTGGTATAACGTTGGCGCTTATCCGAAAATACGCGGGACAAATACCGATATTGGGTGTCTGCCTCGGTCATCAGGCTATTGCCGAAGCATTCGGAGGATCATTGCGTCAGTTGCAAGAAGTGATTCACGGACTAGAACGCAAATGCATCGTCTTAAAATCCGATGATCCCATTTTCGAAAACATCCCAGCCGAATTTGTCGCGGGACGCTACCACAGCTGGGTGCCCGACGAAAAAAATTTCCCCTCAGCGCTAGATGTACTAGCCGTTGATGAAAACAATTGCATCATGGTTCTCAAACATAAACATCACTCCATTTACGGAATGCAATTTCACCCCGAATCTATCATGACTCCCGAAGGAAAAAGATTGTTGAGGAATTGGGTGGGGGAAATGATGAAAGATGAATGATGCAGGATACAGGATGAAAGATACAGGATTCAGGATTTGATTTCGGAATAAAATAAATGATTGAAGGACTGAATGAATAAATGACTGAATGGAGTATTGAACGAAATTTGTTTTAGCCCGAAAAATCCGGTTTTAAAATATCATCCTTTTACATCACACTTAACCACCCTGTAGGGACAAGCAAAGACCAAACAGTTCGCATAGAGAAACACAGACTTTTCACTTATAAATCTCGTTTCAATTGAAGAAACCAACGTGTTCTAAAATTGCACATCAACCTCCGCGTCATTCCATTCTCGGCTTCGCCGCCTCAGTGTCCTCCGTGCCAAGCACAGCGCCATTGTGCCTCTGTGGTAAAAAAAATTGTCGACGACACAATCAAGGTTATTTATCAACTGAATCATATCAAATCAAAAAATCATAAAATTCTGCAGACTATTTCACTCGCGCCAGCCACCATCGGCGCAAGCAATCCTTTTAAATCCATTTCAAATCCTTTCATCAGCGTTCTCCTTCGCCGCAGGCGACCCCAAAATCCAAAATCCAAAACTAAAATTCACCTATCTTTGCACCGAAAGCAAACCGTCTTGTCGCTTCGGGAAACCGGGGAGGAAAGTCCGGGCAACATAGAGCGCCACACTTCTTAACGAGAAGGCAGCCGCGAAGAAATTTTCGGTTGACAGAAAGTGCCGCAGAGAACTATACCGTCTCGAGTGAAAACTCGCGATAAGGGTGAAAACGTGAGGTAAGAGCTCACGGATCTGTCCGGTGACGGCAGATCGGGTAAACCTTGTGGGTTGAAAGGCCAAATAGGTTGGGGATTAGGGCTGCTCGTCCGATTTACGGTGCTTAGGTATCGTAAGGCCCCAATGGGTAGGCCGACTCAGGTGTTACGCGAGTAACATCGCAGATAAATGACAGGAGTCCCGCTTGCGGGAACACAGAACCCGGCTTATAGGTTTGCTTTCTTTTTATTCCCTCAAAGAATGGATTATATTTGATGCATGATAAACCTGCGGAAGTTATTTATTACTATCAGTAACAAACATGATCTGTATTACAGAATCGTGCTCATTACCGTTTCGGTATTGCTGATTACTTTTTTCTTGCCTCAACAGGTACGTTTTAAATATGATTATGCTCCGGGTGTTTCGTGGCATTACGACGACTTAAGAGCGCCTTTCGATTTCCCCGTTTATAAGAATACTAAACAACTCGATGCCGACCGCTTGCAAATAACCCAGCAGTCGCCTTTGTATTTTTCAAAAGATCCAAAAGCGGTTACTCATGCCGTTAGTGAATTCCATTCTTTGTTTAAAGATCAGCGTAGCTGGCCCGCAGGTGAACAGGTAATAAGTAATATTTATCGCGATGGCGTCTACGAAATCACGCGTAACGTGAATCCTTTACCCGGACAACAGCTGTTTATCGTGAGCGGTAATGCCGAGTCTCCTTCCGAGATTTCTGCACTCGTAGAGATGCATGAACTGCCCGAGCGTATTGCTTCTGAACTTTCTTCTCAAAGTGTTGCGAATCGAAGTGACCTAGAGAGTGCAATATTACAGTCCATTCGTCCCGATTTAATTTATGATGTTTCACTAACCGATAAAAATCGTCAACAACAACTGTCCGAAATTAATCCCGTGCGCGGTATGGTGAAGGATGGTGTCATGATTATCGAAAAGGGTAAAATCGTCGGACAAACAGAGTACGAAATTCTTGAGTCGCTGAAGATCGCTTACCAAGGCGATAAAGCCGCCGCTTCTTCTATTCCTTGGTTATATTTTGGTTATCTATTACTCGTATGCACCGCCATCTGCGTCTTGCTTACGTTCTTGTGGTTGCTGCGTAAGGATATCCTCCTCGATAGCAGAAAGATTTCTTTGCTGTTCTTGATGATCGTTTTTACTTGCGTCTTCTACACTAAATTATTGGCGATAGGGAAGGTGAACTTGTTAATGGTTCCGCTCTGTATTCTGCCATTGGTAACGCGCGCTTTCTTCGATACTCGTACCGCTTTGTTTACACATGTGCTCACGATTCTGATTTTGGGAACTGTCGCTCCCGGCGGATTCGATTTCGTGTATATGCAGGTGATAGCAGGTATGGTGGCTATCTTTAGTATTGTGAATATGCGTAAAAGGGGACAACTCTTTTTGGCTGTGGGATTGATTTTTGTAGCGTATATCGTCTCCTATATCGGATTATCATTACTCAACGAGGGCACTATCGGGAAACTGAATTATATGAGTGCCGTTTGGCTCTTAAGTAATTGTTTACTCACTTTGTTAAGCTACCCGCTCATCTTCTTTATCGAGAAAATATTTGGTGTTACCAGCGACTTCACTCTCATGGAGCTCACCGATTTTAATAGTGAGTTGTTACGTGAGATGTCGATAAAAGCTCCGGGTACTTTCCAACATTCTTTGCAAGTGGCTAACCTGGCAGAGGCTGCTATTTATAAAATCGGAGGAAACTCATTGCTCGTGAGAGTAGGTGCCCTTTATCACGATATCGGCAAAATGGAAATGCCGATGTATTTTATCGAGAATCAGAGTACACAGGTGAATCCCCATGATGAGTTGTCGTTCGATGAGAGCGCTTCTATCATCATCAGTCATGTGCTCAAAGGGATAAAAATCGCTAAGAAACAGAAGTTGCCTGATGTGGTAATCGACTTTATTCGTACCCATCACGGAACAACAGTTGTACAATATTTCTATCAATCGTTTTTGAAAAATTATCCCGATGAAATCGCTGATGAAGCCGATTTCAGCTACCCGGGACCAAAACCGTTTTCGAAAGAAACCGCAGTGCTCATGATGGCCGATTCGGTGGAGGCTGCCGCAAGAAGTCTGCCGGTGCACGATATGCCGGCAATCGAGAAGTTGGTGGATTCGGTGATAAATCATCAAATCAACAGCGGACAATTCGAAAATTGTGAAATCACTTACAAGGATATCTCAGGCATTAAAAAGATTTTCAAGAAAATGCTAATGAGTATTTATCACGTTCGTGTGGCTTATCCTGCTGCGAGTTAATGAATTAAAAATTTCGTTTTTGATGGGAAATAGAGGGACTTCAACATAGGTTTCACTATTTTTGTGAGGAAATATGGCTGATATAATTCGTCTTTTACCCGATGCTGTTGCAAACCAGATTGCGGCCGGTGAAGTAATTCAACGTCCCGCTTCTGCTGTTAAGGAATTACTCGAAAATGCAGTGGATTCGGGTGCTTCTCGTATTCAACTCATTCTTCGTGATGCCGGTAAGTCGTTGATTCAAGTGATCGATGATGGTTCGGGAATGACTGAAACAGATGCTCGCCTTAGCTTCGAGCGTCACGCTACAAGTAAAATTCGTAAGTCCGACGATCTTTATACTTTACATACCATGGGCTTCCGCGGTGAGGCTTTGGCATCAATAGCGGCCGTAGCGCAAGTGGAGTTGAAAACTCGTATGCGCGGTAGCGATATCGGTACTAAAGTGGTGATTGAAGCGTCTGAGGTAAAAGGACAAGAGCCGGTGGCTGTGCCTGAAGGTACTTCCATCTCCGTAAAAAATCTTTTTTATAATGTTCCCGCTCGTCGTAATTTCTTGAAGTCGGATACCGTTGAATCGCGACATCTGCACGAGGAGTTTATTCGTGTCTCGCTTTCGTATCCTCATATTCACTTTACGATGCACCACAACGGACATCAAGTGTTTGATTTGAGAGGAGGCAATTTCCGTCAGCGAATCGCAGCTATCTTCGGAAATAATTATAACGAACGATTAGTGCCTATCGAAGAAGAAACGTCGATTGTAAAGCTCGAAGGATTCGTTGGTAAACCTGAGTTTGCTAAGAAATCGAGAGGAGAACAGTACTTTTTTGTGAATCACCGTTTCATAAAAGATAATTATCTGCATCATGCTATCAGCAGTGCGTATGATTCGTTAATCACCAAAGACAGCTACTCGTCGTATTGGTTAAATATCACTGTCGATCCCGCAACTATCGACGTGAATATTCATCCTACTAAAACAGAGATTAAATTCATCGACGATAAAAATGTGTATGCTATTTTACGTGCTGCCGCTAAACGTGCACTCGGAAAATTCAGCATCGCGCCGTCGCTCGATTTTGATCAAGAGCGTGCCTTCGATCTGCCACTCGATAAATTGAATTCAATACCGGTGCAACCTACTATCAAGGTGAATCCGAATTATAATCCTTTTAATACTTCGAGTAATTCGGCCGCAGGCCCTGCAACGCCTCGTACTAACTGGGGACGAATAGAACCGCGCCGAGCGCAAGATTGGTTGCAGATGCACGATGATCTGAAAAAGACTTCCGAAGAGTTTACTCCCGAAAGAAATCAGATGACATCGGCACCTAAGAATGAAATGTTCTTAACCGAAGATCACGGAATTTCTCTCTTAAGCATCTTCGATGATCTCGATGATTTCAGATTTGTGCAAGTGAGTCCTCGGATGATGAGCGTTTCATATTCTCACGGATTTGTACTCATCGATATTCAAGGTGCTCACGAGCGAATCATGTACGAACGTTATCTGCATGCCCTCGAAACGAAAGCCGTAGCTACACAACAACAATTATTTCCGCCTCAGCTGCAGTTGTCGCCGGCCGATGCTGCGCTTGTGGTCGAAATCAATGAAGATTTACGAAAGATAGGCTTCGATTTATCAGATTTCGGGAATAATACCGTTGTAGTGAATGGTATTCCTGCTGAGTTAGAAGCGGGACTCGAAACGCAAGTGCTGCAAATGCTTTTTGAACAATATAGGAACAACCGTGATCGACTACAGTTGCAAGGCCACGATAATCTCGCGAGAAGTATGGCGCGTAGCATTGCGGTGAAAATGGGACGCAAACTGGCATCACGTGAGTTAAAGCAGTTGGCAATGGATCTGCTTCATTGCGAAAATGCAAACTATGGCGTTAATGGTAAGCTGCTCATCAAACAATTCGGAGCAGAAGATATTTACAACTTATTACAACACTGATCCTAACAGGATTCAACTATGGCAAATCAATTCCGTCCTTCCGGATTTCAAATCCTGCCTCCGGTAGTCAAAAACTTGCTCATCATAAATGGCATTCTGTATTTTGCTACGGTGGTTTTTCAGGATAAATTCGGCTTTGATATAAACGAATATCTAGGATTGCATTATCCCGGTTCCGATGCATTTAAACCGGTGCAGTTCGTTTCGTATATGTTCTTGCATGGTAGTTTCATGCATATCTTTTTTAATATGTTCGCGCTGTGGACCTTCGGATCGGCAATCGAAAATATTTGGGGACCTAAGCGATTCCTTATCTTTTATTTCGTGTGCGGTATCGGAGCTGCCGTAGTGCAGACATTAGTTGTTGGATGGGATATCACTCAGTCGCAAGAAGCATTAACGACATTCTTGAATAATAAAGGTCCCGATGATTTCTTGCTATTCTTAAAGAGCCGCGGATTTGTTGAGGAAGATGCAGGTCCCTTGTTGAGAGTGTGGCATTATATCGTGGGATACGAAACTCCGCATAAGCTGTTGAGCTTTGTTGCTGAGTGGCACGATAATCCCGCTAACCCTGCTTATTTCAATGAGGCGAAAGAGTTTTGCGACCAATATATGAGCGCTAAAATCAACTCGGTAACGGTAGGAGCATCAGGAGCGGTTTACGGATTATTGTTGGCCTTCGGAATGATGTTCCCGAATGCGTTGCTGTATATCTACTTCGCCATTCCTATACGCGCTAAATATGCGGTATTGTTATTCGGATTGATAGAGTTAGTAGCAGGAGCGCAAAATAGCGGATCAGATAATGTTGCCCATTTCGCTCACTTGGGAGGTATGCTCTTCGGATTCTTCCTCATCAAGGCGTGGAAAAAGAATCAATTCCGTCGCGACGATTTCTAATTCGAATAATTAAAACCTTAAATTTGTAGTAGCCGTAGAAAGCTAAAACGAAAAAATAAACATGAGAAAGTTTCTGAATGAAATCAGGATGCAGTTCGGTAACGCAACGTCGTTATACCGCCTCATGGCTATCAATATCGGAGTGTTTTTGTTTTTCACGTTGATCCGAACGTTTTTGTTTTTGTTTCAAGTGAACGACAGTTGGCTCGATTTGGTGATTAATAAATTGAGTTTGCCAAGTGATTTAGGAACGTTGATTACTCAACCTTGGTCGCTGGTGACATACATGTTCTTGCACGAAGGAATCATGCATATCGTGTTTAATATGCTGGTGTTTTACTGGATGGGGAAATTGTTGACCGAGTATTTGGGGAATGATAAACTGTGGACGACGTACTTGCTGGGAGGATTAACAGGAGGATTGTTATACATCTTGGCGTTTAATTTATTCCCTGCTTTCGAGACGGTCGGACAAGTGTCAAGATTGTTAGGCGCATCTGCGGGAGTGATCGCTATTCTTATCGCCGCCGCAACATTGTTGCCCGATTATTTAGTGCATCTGATGATCTTCGGAGAAGTAAAGCTGAAGTATGTAGCTATCGCATCGATTTTGTTGTACGCGATTAGTATTCCTTATGGGAATGCAGGCGGACATATCGCTCACCTTGGTGGTGCATTGTTCGGATTTACAATGATTAAGTTCTTACGCAACGGAACCGATATCACAACATGGTTATCGAAGCTGGGAAATCGCAATAAGTCGAAGTCAAACTTAAGAGTTGTTTCAAGGTCGAAGAGAGCGTCGGATGAGGAGTTTTTCGAGACGAAAAGGAACTCCCAAGAAAACATTGATCGTATTTTAGATAAGATCAATCGATCGGGTTTCGATAGTCTGACCGGCGATGAGAAGGAGTTTTTGTACAAAGCCAGCGGAAAAAAGTAGTCCCGTTTTGGGAAATATTATCCCTTTTTGGGATAAATTAATGAATTTTATCGAGATTTTCTACGCCGTAAACGGTTCACGGCATAAATTTATATCAATTTAAATGTTTGTAAAACAGAATGTTAGCATTGGTTATGGGGGTAACTGATATATAACATGTTTCGACTTTTGGCATTGGCATAATCATCGTTATAGGGCCGGTAATTATTAAACAATTTTAAAATCATGCGTGTTAAAATTTCTTTCCTAAGAGATCAGATGTCGGCGAATACAATTCCCTTACATCACCAGGCTTTATTAGCCGAAAGCCTTTTCAGTTTAATTGATGCAGTTGGTGGCGACAGAACAGCTTTCAACTTTTCATCATTAAAAGGAACTTCAAAAATTCAAAACGGTTTTATGCGTTTCTTGAGTTCTAAAGTAACTTTGGTTTTATCAAGCCGTCAAGATCAACATCTTGAGCAAGTGGTATCGAAAATTTTCGAACAACCATACCTTGCCGTAGGAAAGATGAATTTAATGCCACGCAGCCATGAAATCATTCCTGATCCTGAGTTCGCTACTAAAATGCGTTACTTATGCATCAGCCCGATGATTTTAGTGGATCCTCGCAAAGACCCTGAGAAAAGTCAATTAACAATTGATCCAACTTCTCAAGAATTCTCTGATATTCTTTACGAACAAACATTAGATCGTATGGAGCGCGCAGGATTCAGTGAAGCAGATCTTAACAACTTCGCTGAGTTTGATGCTCAACCTGATCACGAATATGTTCAGAAATTAAACGAAACAGGTAAGAAATTCGCTCGTTATTATCGCTCTGCCGATGGAAGTACAATGATGGGATATCTATTACCTTTCACTTTACATGCGCATCCTGATGTTCACCGTTTCATTTGGGACAGTGGAGTAGGTGCTCTTAGCGAACAAGGCTACGGAATGGTTGACCTTGTGAAGGTAGGAATGAACTAAAATAAAAAGTTGAAAATAAATTTCAAGCAAACAGGATCTTATGGTCCTGTTTGTTATTTTTAGACCGTTCGTAATGTGTGAAATAATATTGAAACTTAGTTGAACTATGAAGTTAAGCAGATGGCTCTTGATCTTTCTTTCTGTTTTATTGCTGCTTTTTGTGTCGGTGATTTTATTACGTCAGCCTATCCTCGATTTCGTCATTAATAAGGCGAAGGATAAATTCAACGAGCGCTATCATGCTAAGTTGAATGTGGGTGATGCCGGTTTCATGGGATTTCGTGATGTGTATGTTTCTGATGTTTCTTTAGTGCCCGAAAGTGGCGATACCTTATTCCAATTAAAAAGTCTAAAAGCACGTATCAGCATCTCTAAATTATTAAGGATGCATGTGGGCTTTCGTGAGCTGATTGTCGATTCTGCTACTTTATCTCTCGTGAAGCGCGATTCGGTTGATAATTACATGGTTTTCTTGAAGCGTAAGAAGGATGATTCGGATACTACCGATGTGAATTCCGGTGTCGGATTAAACGAGCGCTTTTCGTCGATCTACGAGAAGATCAACGATATCTTCAATGAGCAAATTACCGTTCGTAAATTCAAAGCTTCTTATCGAAATAATACCGCCGAGGAAATGGTGAGCATTCCTGAGCTGTATTTCGACGGAAAAATATTTCAGTCTAGTGTCATCACTTCTTCTGTTGAGGGTGTAAACCTTTGGCTCGTAAACGGAAATGCTGATGCTAGAAATGGTACGTACGACTTTTCGGTAAGGCGTACCCGTGGGAATGCTTTTGCTTTGCCGTTTGTCGATCTTGTCGACGGATTTAAAGTCTGCTTCGATTCCGCTCAAGTGCATTTCGCTGCCGATATCTCCGAAGATGATATCCCGCTGAAAGGAAAGTTCGAAATGTCGAATTTACTCGTGAATCACTGGCGTATCTCTCCGAATGATGTGGTGATCCCTAAAATGGTATTCGACTTAAACGGAGGCGTTAACAGCGATAGTATTTATACTTCTACGGGAACGGTGTTTAATCTGAATACATTGCCGATTAAGATCGATGCAGCTTATGCTAAGTCGCCGGAGAAGAAGGTGAAACTGAATTTGGCATTTTCTACGCTGAATGCACAGGAATTATTCGACGCTTTGCCGAATGGTATGTTTAATACATTCACGGGATTTCAAGCGAAGGGTGAACTCGATTATCATCTCAATTTCAGTATTCCTATTTCGCATCCTCATGATCTGATATTCGACTCAAAATTGCAGTCGAAACATTTCAGCATCGTTCATTATGGTAATGAGAATTTCGGAAAAATAAATGCGCCGTTTTCGTTCTTGGCGATGGATGGCGATCGTCCCGTGCGTAGCTTCTTGGTAGGCGACGGAAATCCTTCATTTGCCGCTCTCGCCGATATCTCTCCTTACCTTCAAAATTGTGTGCTTACTTCCGAAGATCCGAGCTTCTTTAATCACGCGGGATTTGTGGAGGAATCGTTCCGTGAATCTATCGCTACTAACTTCCAAAAAGGTCGTTTCGTAAGAGGTGGAAGTACATTGAGTATGCAGTTGGTGAAGAATGTATTCTTGAGTCGTAATAAAACAATTTCTCGAAAACTCGAAGAGGCTTTGATCGTTTGGCTCATCGAACAAAATCGTATCGTTACTAAAGAACGTATGTTTGAGGTGTACCTCAATATTATTGAATGGGGTCCCAATATTTATGGAATTGGTGAAGCTTCTAAATTTTATTTCGAAAAGTATCCTTCACAGTTGACACTCGCAGAAAGTATTTATTTGGCAAGCATCATTCCTCATCCTAAGTATTTCCGTTATAGCTTCGATGCAACAGGGAATTTAAAGCCTTATATGGCGAACTTTTATAAGCTGGTATCCGGTAGGTTAGTGAAACGTGAGAAGATTGCTCAGAGTGAAGCAGATTCGTTAATTCCTAATGTAAAATTATCGGGAGCAGCACTCAATTTTATTTTGCCGGTCGATACAGTTCCTGTTGATTCACTCGAATTGCAGGATATTCAACAATTGGAGATTCAAGAGTAATAGCACTTTTTTTGGCTTTTATTAGTTGGGGAATTCAGTTCGAAATGAATTAGAATTGTTCTCAGCCATGCTTTTTGTCAGTTGTTTGCATATTCTTAAGCGTTTTGTTTTCGTTTTCCTCTTTTTTCAATAACTTGCTCCTTCTAATTGTAAAACCCATGGATATGCTACGTTTAAGGATGGATAAATCTTGTATCATCATGATCGCATTTATTCTTTTCTCTTTCGTAATAAAGGCGCAAGATTATACCAAGAACGATATTAA
>JAKPPP010000075.1 GCA_029547265.1 Bacteroidota bacterium | reverse complement strand
CAACGCACTTGCCAACCGCTCCACTTATGGACGAGTTAATCGATATGGTGCGTGGCTCAGCTGACGGTAGAACAATTCTATTTTGCAATCGGGTAGCACGTCGGCATATTCGCACTCTGAAAACTACTGCTCTTGAAATGGGTCCAATGGACAAGGATTACAACATTCAAGTTGATCGTTGGAATGGTGTCCCGATTGTTCTCGATGATAACCTTTCAACCGCTGAAACCACAGATATTGATTAAAAAAGGAGTATAAAATGGCTAATGAATATTATGGCAAATTAATTGTTGGTGAACTAAGCGACAATCAGACACTTCCTAATGCAGGATCGGTAGATTCTACCAATATGGTGAATATTGCCGGTCAAACGAATGGAAAACTCTGGATTGATGTCTATGCTGGAACGAATATTTCGATTGCAGATAATAAGAAATTCTATATCGAATTAGAAGGATACAGTTCAGATGATAACGACTCTGCCACACCGCCTTTTTCGACAGCTAATAGTGGCGGAATGCAGGGTGCATCGGGTGTGCTTGAAAGCGATGCTCATTATTACCTATTGCACAAAACAGCTGACGATGGGGCATTGGCTTTTTCAAAAGGTTCATTGATAACGCAATGCGCTATTCCAGAAGACCTATTTCGACTACTCAAATATGATTTTGTGCAGTTGAAATATACGACTGATGCAGACGAGTCATCCGAGACCGTCACGGCTTTCGTATATTCAAAAATGTAATAACCGTAGGGAGGGCTTCGGCTCTCCCTACATAATCTTTGAGGTTTTAAATGAGAGATACTGATTGGCAATTGCTTACCACAGTTTTCGATTCCGATGGTGATAACACAGTCCAGACGCTACTAAATACTCACGGGTGTTTGTCCCGAATTGAAGTCGCAAATCCCAATTCAGCAGTGGCGTTCTTGCAATTATTCGATGAATCGGGAACAATTACCGTTGGGACAACTACCCCAAAAATGAGTATATTAATTCCTAAAGGTGGCGATAGTGATTATGGCTCAAAGTTTATTAATTTCGGATTCCCAGGATTGCCGTTTAGAAATTCGATTAAGTGTGCGTGCACGACAACGCCAACGGGCAATGGCGATCCAAGTACTGGGCTAATCGTAAATGCAGTAATCTATAATCCAGCGGGATAAAATGAGACCAAATACAAACATAAATGCAAGAAACATCCAAAACACAGATGAGCTGCTATTATCGGATAGATATAAGCAAGAATACAAGTATAATATGGGCGAT
>JAKPPP010000035.1 GCA_029547265.1 Bacteroidota bacterium | reverse complement strand
GTTAACGGTTCAGAATACAGTCGAAGCATCCAGCCCTTGAACAAAGTATCTGAAAAATCTATCGTGTATTCCTCAACGCCCGTCATGATAGCGGCGTTTGAAAGTTTTATATCTAAGATTCTGTTTTTTCTTGTAGCATATTGCCCTTTGTCATTACTATCTTCAGTCATCGTATAGCGCTCAACGTTATTTTCCAGCCGTGGCGCAGCTTGCCACTGCACACCACCGATGAGCGACTCGATCTCAATAGGATTCACAAAAGAATTAAGCCAGCTTGCACGTGTTTCGCAGTATACGTTTATTCCGTACATGTCAGTTGCGAAAATTAAATCAAATGCTTTAGCAATTTTCGCCACAAAATCCGATTGAATTTCGTCGGGCAATAGTGCTTTTAAATCAGTATTCGCCCCGATCTTCCACCAGCCGCTTGGTGCGTATTTTAGAAAGCCGCCGGGCTGATAAAAAAAATGAACTTCGCCGGGTACTTCGGGGTCGTATAAATAGCCGTTTATTTCTAAACGTGTTTGATATTTAACCCCGCTTACTCCATAATCGCCATAAGGGGGTGGATATATTGTAAATACTTCATTCCAGTCTGCGTTTGAAAGTTGAATACTTGTACTCGATACTACTACTCCATTTCTTAATAGTTTTAAACTAACAACTACAGTCGATTGCGACCCCGATGGCGAGCTAAATATTGTCGAAGTCCATTGCCTTGTAAATTTAAACGAAATTGAAGTATTTAACCACAACGCTAAATCTTTATGCTCAATAGGTACGACTGCGGCGTTTTGAGAAGTAAAATAAATTTCATCGTTTATCGTTCCAGCTCCAAATTGCACGATTTCATAAGTGCCTGATGATAATAAAGTTATCTGCACAGGATCGGGATGTCCTGCATATTGCATCTTACTTCCACTATCTATTTTAGCCCAACACCTTCTATAATCTATTGATTCGCAGTTTCTTATATTGTCTCCGGGCTCATAAACAACAAAATATTTACCGAAGGTACTGGCGTTCAGTGTGTTAGATATAAGGTTAACGCCTGCTTGCCTGAAAATTTCTTTTAGCAAAGTAGCAACTTTCAAAGCGGGTCTAAGTTCATATATCGTTCGCTCGCCGGGCATCACCTCGTCCCCTCTGTCGGCAGTATAGTAGCAATAAGGTAAATCGCCTCGCCAACTATTTTCTATATTAGTCATGTTTACAAGGTGATTGAACTTACTCATATCCGAGACCTTCATGCTACGCTCTTTGAGCTTTTGAACCCAGCCTGCGTTGCCAGACAACAAAACAACTTCGGCGGTTGTACCTCGTTCATTTTCAGTTACTTGCGTGGGATAAATAGTACCATCTAAGGAGAATCTTTGAGTAACCAGTGTGGCCTTCGGTGCAGTGCCTTGGTAGCCGTTCGGGTCGCAAATAGCGCTCAATTGTGAAGTAATCGGTACTTTCAGCGACGTGGTGCGAGTAATGGGAATTTCGCCGGGCTCGGTGGGTAGCTCGATTGATAGCTCAACTGAATTATCAATAAGAGGGTGAATAACGTTATCTATTTTTAGAGTTTCCATTGAAGTTTAATTCTTTGAATTTCAACGCCTCGAGAATTAGTTATCAACCTTCGTTCAACCAGCGAGGCTGGCTTATCATCAACTTCAAAGCCCCATCCATCGACTAAGGCATCTGCG
>JAKPPP010000031.1 GCA_029547265.1 Bacteroidota bacterium | reverse complement strand
GATGCGTGGAAGGATGGATTGACACGTTGTAAAGTAACATTAATAAAATTATAGACATGGCACAGGATAAAGTAATTCTACTCGACATACAACTCAAAACAGATACTTTAGTGAACAACATCACTAAGGCGAAGAGTGCATTGGAATCATTGAAAGCGACTAACAAGGCGTTAAGCGATGATTTGGCAAAGGCGAAAACTTCGGGCAATGTTGCAGAGGTTGAGAGGTTGAATAAAGCAATCGAAGCAAACAATACAGAAATTCGCGCCAATAATCGAGTGGTGCGACAATCTCAACAAACCTTAGATAAGTACAACCAAGTTCAGAAAGCCGAAGCGAATAGCTACGAGGAAATTACTCGACTATTGCAGATTAAGCGAACGGAGTTAAAGCTAATGGCTGAAACGTTGCAAAAGAATGAACAAGGCGAAATTGTTCTAACTGAGCAATACAAACAACAATCAGCCGAAGTGAAGCGATTGGCGGAGGCTCAAATTGCATTCGATCAGGGCATCAAAGACGGGCGTACGAATGTCGGTAATTACTCAGATGCATTGAAAGGCGTTGCTGAATCGACAGGAATATTCAAGGGCGAATTAGGTAATGTGGTTGAGATTTACAACCAAGTAAAAGCAGGAGCGGTAGGTGTTAAGGATGGATTTAACCAAGTCAAAGAGGGTATATCGGTAGCCGTTGACGCTACTAAGAATTGGTTTTCTGTTACCAACGATGCAGGGGATGTAGCAACATCGACCTCGACATCTGTAGCAGAGATTGGTAATGCTTCGGAGGAGGTAGGAACAAAGGGCGTTTCGGCAATGACTGCCCTACGTGGTGCGATTGCTTCAACAGGCGTTGGCTTGTTAGTTATTGCCATTGCTGCGGTAGTGAATTATCTCAGACAATTAGACCCCGTTGTTGAAAAGGTGGAGCAACTAATGGCAGGATTTGAGGCAACGATAACAAGCGTAGGGGCTTCATTGACCGAAGTATTTAAGGGCGTGTTTTCAATCATGAAATCATTAGTTCAGGTATTTTACGACCCACAGGCAGCGTTAGAATCATTCAAAGAAGGTATCGGGGGCGTTAGTAGTGGATTTGGAAATCTAACATCGAATGCTTCAAAGGCTGCGAAGTCGGCAATGGAATACACAAGAATATTGCAGGACTTAGAAGATACACAACGTGAGCAAATAGTAAGCAATGCCGAATTGGAAGCACAGGCGAAACGTGCAAGGATAATCGAATCCGACAAAACACGTTCGGCACGTGAACGATTAGCAGCTAATAAAGAGGCTAACGAAGCGGAAAAGAAACTAATTGATGTATCGGTTAAGAATGCACAAACGTTATTAGATGCCGAAGAAAAACGCTATGAACAAGCGAAGGTAAACGGAGCGAACTTAGAAGCAATCGAAAAAGCACGTAATGAAGCAAAGGCGAAGTTCATCGAACTATCTCGACAGTTAGAAGATAAGGACGTGCAGAATGTAGCCGAATCAGCTAAGTTGAGAAACAAACTCTATGCTGATGAATTGGCAGGGCGGTTAGGATTACTAAAAGAGGAAATCCGTAATCGTGAATTAACGAATCGACAATCGTATGATTTACAGGTTAAGTTAGCGAAAGAGGAAAGGGACGGGGTGCTGAAAAATACCGAAGCGAGTAATGCCGAAAAGTTAGCAGCCCAAGCGAAATACAACAATGACATTTTAGAGATTAATAAGAAAGCAGAAGATGAACGTAGGGCATTCGTACAACAAACCGAAGATAACGCCTTAAATGCAATCTTTGACGGTAAAGAAAAGGAAATTGCAGCCGAAGCGTTGGCAGCACAACGAAAGATTGAAGCGGTTAAGGGTAATTCATCGGATGAACAGGCATTACGTGAATCAATTGCGGAATCATCAGCACTAAAGATTTTAGAGATTCAGCGAAAGTATGCTGACTTATCACAAAAAGAACGTGAGGCTGTTAGTAAGAGTGATTTAGATATTCAGAAACGTGCAATCGAGGAACAGGCGCAACAAGAGTTATCAGGTCAACAAGTACTGTTTAATCAGGGCAAAATAACGCAAGAGCAATTCGACCAAGAAAAGCGAAATATTGAACGTGAACGGTTGAATAAACTATTAGATATTCAACTTGCGTATCAATCACAACGACAGGCACAGGATGCGGAGGCGTATGCTAATGATTTAGGTCAACAGGCAGCAGCGTACGCAAACGATGAGATTGATTTACAGACGTATTTAGACCGTAAGAAAAAGATAACCGAAGATTATAATAAGCAGACTACGCAGACCGAATTAGAAACGCAAACAGGAATAGATTCGCTAACAGGTCAAATACGCGCGAATGATTTAAAGGCTCACGAAGATAACGAGAAAGCGAAGTCAGACATAACCAAACGTGAAACGGATGCACGAAATGCAATCCGACAAATTGAATTGCAATTAGCGTCAACCGTATTGAAT
>JAKPPP010000109.1 GCA_029547265.1 Bacteroidota bacterium | reverse complement strand
TAGCGCCTCCATGAACAAAAGCGAAACTTTCTCATGAGAAATTCCTTTTACGATGCTATGTTCAAGGGCGTGGGAGAACGGACTATGTCCGATATCGTGCAAAAGGATTGCAATCAGGGCCCCTAAAGATTCCTCATCGGTAATTTCATGGCCTTTTGATTTTATTGTCTCAATTGCTTGACTCATAAGGTGTAATGCACCTAACGCATGATGAAAGCGGGTATGCAAAGCACCGGGATAAACCATGTGGGTTAGTCCAAGTTGGCGGATCCTCCTCAGTCGTTGAAACCAAGGATGCTCAATCAAATCAAAGATTAACGGGTGCGGAATAGTGATAAATCCGTAAACGGGATCATTAAAGATTTTCTTTTTATTGATTTTCAAGAGATCTATTTTTTATATTCACTTCGAAATTAGTGTTTGAAGTGAATGAATTATGATTTTGCAAATATCGTAAACGGATTTGCATATTAAACAAGACTATTTTTGCGTTTACATCTACTATGGAAAAAATTAAAATTCTTTGGGCTGACGACGAAATTGATTTGTTGAAGCCACATATTCTATTTCTTCAGGAAAAAGGGTACGAAGTGACAACGGCAACAAATGGCCGTGACGCGTTAGATTTAGTGCAAAAGACAGCATACGATATTGTTTTTCTCGATGAAAATATGCCGGGGTTAAGCGGTTTAGAGACATTGGTCCAGATAAAGAATGTTAGAAATGAAATTCCGGTTGTCATGATTACGAAAAATGAAGCGGAAGAAATTATGGAGGAAGCGATTGGCAGTAAGATTGCTGATTACCTCATAAAGCCGGTGAATCCAAATCAAATTTTATTGTCGATCAAAAAGAATCTCGATAACAAGCGATTGATTAGTGAGAAAACAACCCAAGGCTATCAGCAAGAATTTCGCCAGATAGGTATGAGTATGAGTGATAAGTTAAGTTGGAATGAATGGGTTGATGTATATAAAAAGTTGGTCTATTGGGAGATAGAACTTGAGAATACACAAGATCCCGGCATGTACGATATTTTGACTATGCAGAAAGCTGAAGCGAATCATCTTTTCGGAAAATTCATCGACAATAATTATTTGCAATGGCTGAAAGACCCTGAGAAAGCTCCGCTGATGTCGCATTATCTCTTGCGACGTAAAGTCTTGCCATTGGTAGATGCAGGAGAAGAGCCGGTGTTTTTTATCTTGATCGATAATTTGCGATACGATCAATGGAAAACGATTCAGCCTGTCTTAACCGATTTATTTAAAATTATAGAAGACGAAACCTATTGCAGTATTTTACCTACTGCAACTATGTTCGCAAGAAATGCCATTTTTGCCGGGATGATGCCTTCGGAAATCGAAAAGAGATTCCCTGATAAATGGGTGAACGACGAAGATGAGGGAGGTAAAAATCAATACGAAGAAGACTTCTTGGCAGATCAATTACAACGACTTAAAAAGACATATAAATTCTCATATACAAAGGTTACAAATATAGATGCAGGTAAGGCATTGGTCGACTCAATTCCTAATTTATATCAGAATAAGTTTAACGTAATTGTATATAATTTTGTCGACATGCTTTCACATGCTCGTACCGATATGCAAGTGATACGTGAACTGGCGGAAGATGAAAAAGCATATCGATCAATTACGAAATCGTGGTTTGAGCATTCGCCTTTATTAGATGCATTAAAAAGAATAGCAGAGAAACCTTGTAAAGTAGTTATTGCTACTGATCATGGAACAATAAAAGTGAATGATGCTTCGAAAATTGTAGGAGATAGAAATACGAATACAAACCTCCGATACAAAGTAGGGAAGAGCTTGAATTACGAGAAAAAAGATGTGATGGAAATAAGAAATCCTGCCGATGCGTTCCTTCCGAAAATGAATGTAAGTACATCTTATGTGTTTATTAAGGGAGATAAATTCTTCGCCTACCCGAATAATTTTAATTATTATGTTAATTTTTACAGAGATACATTTCAGCACGGCGGAATATCCCCTGAAGAAATGATTATACCTGTAATTACCTTGCAGAGTAAGTCATGACCCGAACGTGGACCTTAGTTACGTTAGAACAATTGCCGGAGGTGGCTGCTGAATTATTGCAGTTTGCCTCCTCTCAAAAAATATTCTGCTTACATGGAGAAATGGGAGCGGGAAAGACAACCTTTGTTAAAGAGTTAAGTAAAACGTTAGGAGTTAGCGATGAAGT
>JAKPPP010000103.1 GCA_029547265.1 Bacteroidota bacterium | reverse complement strand
CCAATACTGATTTCCGATTCCAATTCCGGATTTAGTGGTATAGAAATAGGTCATATTTTCTCCCACTTTTATAATATCCATATCATTGTTTTTATAAATGACATGGTCAGAATTAATACGAGCGGTAGTCCTGTTGAATTTGGATTGAACCGGTTTTCCGAATATACCTTCTTGATTCGTGTTTGAAACGCCTAGTGAGAATTTGGATATTTCATTTCCTCCTGTTATGTTCAGTGCATTATTTGAAACAGGAGCATCTTGATTGCGAATTTCATCTAGCCAAAAAGTTCCTGTATTGCTCCCGTTCATAATAGATTCGTAGTTGGATCCTAAAATACTTTCCCAGTCATTTAGTGCAAGTCCCTCATTAAAATTTATAATGTCCATTACATTCATGTATTCGCGAGCATTGAGGGATGGAGCCATTTTATAGACATTTTGCCAGCCCACGTATCCATCATAAGTAACTTGCATTTTCCCCGCTTTCCCTTGCTTTGTGGTAACTAAAATTACTCCATTTGCTGCACGAGCTCCATAGATTGCTGCAGAAGCAGCATCTTTTAAAACATCAATTGACTCGATATCGGCAGGATTAAGATTGTTTATATCCCCCCCAACTATACCGTCTATAACATACAAAGGAGAATAACTTCCTATAGTTCCAATTCCTCTAATATTGACTTTGAAACCCTCTCCAGGTTGACCTGAACTTTGAGTTATGGTAACTCCCGGCGTCTGACTTTGTAATGCTGTAAATGGGCTGACAGTATTAAGTTTTTGAATATTTTCCCCGCCAACTTGTACTGTAGCTCCAGTCACTAATTTCTTTTTTTGGACACCATATCCTACGACCACTAGTTCGTCGAGAATTTCAGTATCCTCCTCCATCATGACTTTTATATCTGTTTGGAGTCCCACACTAACTTCTTTGGTTTTGTAACCAACGCTCGAAAAGACTAAAACCGGGTTTTGGGTGGTAAGTCTCAGTGTGAATTTTCCATCGAGATCCGTAACGGTACCGTTTGAGGTGTTTTTTTCCATTACCGTTACGCCAATCATAGCAGAATTGTCCCCGGCATCAACCACAGAACCTGTGATGGTTCGCTGTTGAGCCACGAGTTGCAGGCTCAGTAATAGAGCCGGTGCAATCAAAATAAAAAATTTTCTACAAATGTTTCTCATAAATAAATGTTCTTGTTGTGAATTAATATGATACGAATCATGTTCTATGTAATATTTAAATTTTATCGAGTAATAAACAAAAAGTCTCCTCTCTCATCGTAATTTAATACATGCAAAGATAAAATGCTAAAAGATGTTTCAATGCACATCTTTTAGCATAAACTGATACTATTTTGATGGAATAGTTAAAAGATTTGTTTCGTCTTTCTGAAATTTTCTCTAAATTCTTTTGGGGTACACCCTTTCTTTTTCTTGAAAATTCGGTTGAAGTTCGACAAGTTATTGAATCCGCAATCGTAACAAATTTCGGAAATCGAATTTGTAGTATCGGCTAACAACCTGGCTGCAAATCCCAACCGAATATCGATTAAATAATCTGAGATGGTTTTACCCGAACGCACTTTAAAAAAACGACTCAAAGCAACAGGGGTCATGCCGACTAATTCGGCTAATTCCTCCAATCGGATAGGTTCTTTGTAATGGGTATTAATGTATTGACGTATCTTCAAAACCCGACGGCTGTCGCTGCTCTCATCCGATTTCGCGAATGAGGAACTGGCTAACAAATGAATATTATCGAAAAGCGAAAGCTCATAAAGTATAGTCAAAAATTTAATAACGGCATAAAAACCTTCTTTTTCGGTTGATAAAGTATCCAAAAGCGGATATACTTTCATAATGGCCTCCATAGGGAAACTGATTCCGGTTTTGGCTTTGTCTAACATGCGCCGAATGCTATCGAATTGGTTTTTATGAATAAAATTTCCAAAGAATAATTCGGGTGAAAATTGGATGGTTACTTCTCGAATATTTTTTGATTCACATTTATATTGCTCCCACACATGTTCCAAGTCCGAACCGGAAATTAATGTCAAATCGTAATTACCAATTGTTTCTACCGAATCGCCCACAATGCGTCTTACCCCGGATGCATTTTCGATATAATTCAATTCGTATTCGGCATGTGAATGCAAGGGATATGTGAACTCCGATTTTCGCCGATCGGCTATATAAAAGCAGTCCTTATCTGACAACGGAGTTATCTCGCGAATAATATAATTGTTG
>JAKPPP010000396.1 GCA_029547265.1 Bacteroidota bacterium | reverse complement strand
CCTAACGGACCGGTTTCTCTCGATTGTGGTTCTGCTAATTATAGTTTATTACCAATGTTGAATTCAGGTTATTGGACATTCACTTCTGCGCCGACTTCACCTACCGGAAATTATAATATTACTTTATCAAGTCGAGGTCATACAAACGCTTCTCCAACTGCAGGAACAACAGTTATTAAATCAACTGATAATAGAGCAACATGGTTCCTTGATGGAGTTTGTGTTATGTCAAGTAATGCTTCTTTAGCAGCTCGTACTGATTTATCAGGTTTCGGTACTTTTGGTATTGGCCAAACAAGTTCTCCGCTTCCGATTGAATTACTTTCATTCACCGGTGCTGAAAAAAATGATCATAATTTGTTAGAGTGGGTAACACTTACTGAAACAAACAACGAATATTTCACTCTCGAACGTTCTTCTAATGGCGTTGAGTTCGTTCCAGTGGGAAGAGTTCAAGGTGCCGGTACAAGCCGTGTTCAATTATCGTATTCTTTCAAAGATATGACACCTCCAAAAGGAGTGAGCTACTATCGCTTACGTCAAACCGATTTCGATGGAACAACTACTACCAGCAAAATCATCGCTCTTCGTCGCCATACTTCAGCTAACTTCCAAATTAGCGTAGCTCCTAACCCTTCTAAAGGTATCTTCAATCTTGATATTATGACTTCAACAACAGGAGTTCTTAATATGATTGTTAATGATGCAACAGGAAAACAGGTTATGGATGAAAAAATTGATGTGTCGGGCGATCGTCTAAAACATGCAATTGACCTTACCGGATTTATCCCTGGGCTATATGATCTTCAGTTAGAAGATCCGACAACAGGCGAGAGAATTAATTTACGATTATTACGTCAGTAATTCTCGATAGTATAAAACAAAAAAAAGGAAGGCTACTAATTTTAGTAGCCTTCCTTTTTTTATTGTTAGTTGGAATTACATTGCAAATCGCTTCGCTGCTTCTTCCCAATTTACTACGTTCCACCATGCTGTGCAATAGTCAGGGCGACGGTTTTGGTAGTGTAGGTAATATGCATGTTCCCAAACATCTAATCCGATAATCGGAAATCCTTTTATATCTGCAATATCCATTAAAGGATTATCTTGATTTGGTGTACTGCAGATTTCTAATTTCCCACTTGCATTTTTAATTAACCAAGCCCAACCTGATCCGAATCTTGTTGCAGCAGCTTGGTTGAATTTTGTTTTGAATTCTTCAAAATTTCCGAATGCTTCGTCAATAGCCGCTGCTAATGGTCCTGTCGGTAATCCACCACCGTTAGGGCTTAATAATGTCCAAAATAAAGAGTGGTTGTAATGACCGCCTCCGTTATTTCTAACCGGCATAGGATATTTACTGATGTTTTTGCAAATATCTTCAATGCTTAATTTTTCAGCGTCAGTTCCCGCAATTGCATTGTTTAAATTAGTTACATACGCTTGGTGATGTTTACCATGGTGGATTTCCATAGTTCTTGCGTCGATATGTGGCTCTAATGCATCAAAAGCATAAGTGAGCGCAGGTAGTGTAAATGACATAATATTTAGTTTTTAATGATTATTATAGTAACAGACTAATCTGTTATTTGTTATGCGAAGTTAATACTGTTTTGAATAGTTGCTCGTATTCATTGGTAATCTTCTGCCAGTTGTATTCATTTTCAATCTTTAAAAAATTGGCATTTATGAAGTTTTGCCGAGAAGTCAAAAGTTTTTCGGGGTCACTCAACAATTTAGCGGCTTCCTCAGGGCTGCCAAAGTAATAGGCATTGGTTCCAAGTACATCACGGTTAAAGAGGTTGTCATGGGCTAAAATAAAGGCTCCTGACGACATTGCTTCTAATAAAGAAGGATTGGTGCCTCCAACTGAATGTCCATGGAAATAAAACCTCGAATACCATCTTAAATTGTTTAGATGATCAAGGTTGTATATCCCGCCCATGAATCGAATATGTGAATACGATTTGTACTTTTCTTTTAGGTAATTCCCGTATTCCGTTTGATTATTCCCGATTACTAAGGTAGTAATGGAGGATTTTGAAAGTATTACACCATCCAACGCAGTTTCTACATTATTTTCTTTTTCAAGGCGTGCTATTATAATGTCGTAAGAACCGGCTTCTATATTGTATTCTTTTAGAACTTTTTCTTGCGGATTATTGAAAAGTGTAGCTCCGTATGCGATAAATGTTGAATCGGTATTGTATGTGCGCTGCAAGTAATTCCTGATCTCCCGATTATCGCTTACTAAGTAATCAGAATATTTGGCGCCTAACTTTTCAAACCATAATGCGAGTTTCTTTACAATTGCATTCCATTTATCTCGCTTCCATTCTAATCCGTCCATATTGGTTACCAATATGCTTTTCTTTTTATTTAGAAACGGAAAAAACACCGAAGCTGTAGTATATCCAAGAACTAAAAGGATATCGCAGTTTTCATTAATCGCATGTTTCATGCAATGTAAATCGTAAATGAAATTTCCTACTGTTCCGATTTTCTTTTCAGGATTCCATTGTTTTACTATTCGAACTCCTTTATAGTTGTCGGAATTGTAATCGTGGTAATCAGGATTATAAACTGTAACATCATGTCCCGCTTCTACTAATAACACCGCGAGGTTCTCTGCACATTGCTCAAAGCCTCCATAATTATTAGGAATCCCTCTCGATCCGG
This sequence comes from Bacteroidota bacterium, assembly GCA_029547265.1. Taxonomy (GTDB): domain Bacteria; phylum Bacteroidota; class Bacteroidia; order AKYH767-A; family OLB10; genus CAINEC01. Next base: position 3,555 of record JAKPPP010000396.1, on the reverse strand, counting down.
TAATTGAAATTTTCATTCGTCAGTATGAATATTATTTCGATAAAAATGCATCCCAGCCTTGTGCTGTTAAAGGATGAACTCCATTCTGACGATCAACAAATTGATAACCCGCATTTACATCAGTAATATGTCCGACAATACTAATCTCCGCTCTGTCTTTAATCTTTTCATATTCGCTAATTGGTAGTGTGAAAAGTAATTCATAGTCTTCTCCTCCATTAAGAGCTGCAACTGTAGCATCAATGCCTAATTCCATTCCTAACTCACGTGTTAAATGATCAATAGGTAACTTCTCTTCGTAAATCTGACAACCTTTATTAGATGCTTTACATATATGTAAAATCTCAGAAGCTAATCCGTCAGAAATATCAATCATCGATGTTGGTTGAATATACCAAGTTTTGAAACGACGAATAATATCAAGTCGAGCTTCCGGTTTTAACTGACGTTCTAAAATATAATCATATCCTTGTAAATCAGGTTGTGCTTGCGGGTTTTCAAGATAAATCTGTTTTTCGCGATTTAATAGTTGTAATCCCATATATGCTGCTCCTAAATCACCTGTAACACAGATTAAATCGTTTTCCATTGCGCCGTTACGGTAAATTAATTCTTCTTGGGGTGCAGAGCCTATAGCAGTAATACTAATCACCATTCCGCTTTTCGAAGAGGTAGTGTCACCTCCTACTAAATCAACTCCATATCGTTCGCAAGCCAACATAACTCCGGCATAAAATTCTTCAATGGCATCTAATGAAAAACGATTCGATAGGCCTAAACCGATCACAATTTGACGTGGAGTAGCATTCATAGCACATAAATCACTCACATTTACAACCACCGATTTGTAGCCCAAATGCTTTAAAGGGCAATAAGATAAGTCGAAATGAACTCCTTCTAAAAGCATGTCGGTAGTAATAACTGTACGGCCGGGGCCATTATCAATTACAGCTGCATCATCCCCAATCCCTGTTAAAGATCCTGGTTGTGAAAGGGTTACATTGTCTTTAATGTACTGTATCAGACCGAATTCACCTAATTGGTTAAGTTCGGTTCGGGAGTTTTTGTTCTCAAACATCCTGCAAAAATACATTGTAAATTGTTCATTTTGATTGAAATTACAGAAGATCGATACCTTTAATCCAATATTAAGAAATTGTTAACCGATCATCATCCTTAATAAATAGTTTAATTTCGCACCCACAAACTAAAGTACAATATGTCAGGATTTGGCTTCTTAAAGTATTTCATCCCTCAGGATAGAAAATTCTTCCCATTGTTTGATAAAGCAGCATCAAACGTTCACGAAGGCGGAAAAGCAATTTATGCCTTAGTAACATCTCAAACTCCCGAAGAACGCGTTCATTACTTGCGTTTAATTGAGAAAATCGAACATACCGGAGATGAAATTACTCACGAAATCTTTAAAGAATTAGGAAGTAACTTCATTACTCCTTTCGATCGAGAAGATATTCACCGCTTAGTAACTGCAATTGATGATATCATCGACTTTATTCATGGCTCATCAAAACGTATCGAATTATACAAATTGACCGAGTTTGATTCTGATATTATCAAATTAGCAGAATTAATACAACAAACTACGGATGAATTAAGAAGAGCGGTTCTTGAATTAAAGAACATGAAAAAAATGCGTGATATCACTGCTTCACTAGTGCGTATTAATAGCATTGAGAATCATGCCGACGATATCTTCGATCATGCTGTTGCAGGTTTGTTCGAAAAAGAAACAAATGCTGTACGCATTATCATGGTGAAAGAAATCCTTCAAGGATTAGAAACTGCTACGGATAAATGTGAAGATGCAGCAAACGTGATTGAATCTATTATGATTAAAATGGCATAATCGTTATTAAAGAAAGGGTATGTTAACTTTACTTATAATAGTAGTTGTAATTGCAATCATATTTGATTTTATCAATGGATTTCATGATGCAGCCAATTCAATTGCAACCATAGTTTCCACCCAGGTGTTAAGTCCTGCAGCAGCTGTAGTTTGGGCTGCATTTTTTAATGTGTTAGCATTTTGGTTATTTAAATTACATGTAGCCGATACAGTAGCAAAAACGGTGAATGGTGACTTTACTTTGGTCGTAGTTCTTGCCGGAATAATTGCAGCAACCATCTGGAATTTGATAACATGGTGGCTCGGAATTCCATCTAGTTCTTCACATACATTGATTGGTGGTTTTGCCGGTGCAGCAATTGCACATGGGGGATTTAGCAGCGTTACTTGGTATAAAGCCGGTAAAGCCGGAGTTGCGTGGTATGATGGAGGAATGCCTTCAGGTATCTTTGTGATTATCGCATTTATTGTAGTGGCTCCTTTTATCGGATTATTCTTGTCTTATATCATTTCGGTTATTACAATGAACATTTGTAAGAATACCGCGCCTTCTAAAGTTGATAAGGTATTTCGTAGCCTTCAGTTATTTTCAAGTGCTGCTTTCAGTTTAGGCCATGGAGGTAACGATGCTCAAAAGGTTATGGGAATAATCTCCGCAGCTTTGCTTGTATATGTAAAATATCTTCAAGGATTACATCTTGCAATTCCTGATTGGGCGAATGTTATTCAAGAAATTGACCCGAAATCAGGTAAGCTAGCTATTAAACATATTCCGGTATGGGTTGAAGTTAGTTGCTACACGGCAATCGGTTTAGGAACTATGCTTGGAGGATGGAGAATCGTGAAAACAATGGGAAGTAAGATTACTAAGTTAAGTCCTTTCGAAGGATTCTCTGCCGAAACAGCGGGTGCTGCAACATTATTTGGAACTGCAGCTTTAGGTATCCCTGTAAGTACTACTCATACAATCACAGGTTCAATTATCGGGGTTGGAATGTTGAAACGTGTATCGGCAGTAAGATGGGGAGTAACTATCAATTTGTTATGGGCTTGGGTATTAACTATTCCGGTATCGGCAGGATTAGCAGCATTGGTGTTCTATTTACTTGATGCAATTCTCTAAGAATTAAGTAAATCTAAAATATATCCTTTAAAACGGCTCGAGTTCAAACTCGGGCCGTTTTGTTTGAAAAATATCCGTATTTTCGTTTTCAAATTGAGGGAATGAAAAAACTACTTACTACTGCCATTATATTGTTATCGGTTTTTGCCGCCAACGCTCAAACTATTCCTGCTTTACTGTGGAGTAAATCAATGGGCGGATCTGCTCGTGAAATGGGTTATGCAATTATTCCTACCGGCGACGGCGGATCACTATCTGCGGTTAACGCAAATTCAACGAATGGCGATGTTACAGGGGTTCATGGTACTTCGGGCTGGTTCGATTTCTGGTTGGTAAAACAAGATTCTTCAGGGAATATTCAATGGACAAAAGCATTAGGCGGAACTAGTACAGATATCTGCTATGATATGTGTGCAACTTCCGATGGTGGATACGTTATCTGCGGATACGCGATTTCGAATGATGGTGATGTTACCGGTAATCATGGAGGAACTGCCGATGCTTGGGCAGTGAAAGTCGATAATGGTGGGAATATAGTTTGGCAAAAATGCTACGGCGGAACTGC
>JAKPPP010000391.1 GCA_029547265.1 Bacteroidota bacterium | reverse complement strand
CCGCGAGTACATTTTACGGCGTGAAATGGAGTTAAAAGAAGGCGACCGGTGGAATTTAAAACTGGCCCAACGCAGTATGAGAAACCTGTATAGTACCGGATTATTTAAAAATGTTTACCTATCTTTGTCTGAGGTTGATTCCAATCGAGCGGATTTATTAGTCGAAGTTGAAGAACACGAACGCACGGCATTCAGTTTCGGGGCGCATTATGATAGTGAGCGTAAAGCGAGTGCCTTTATTTCCGGAAAGTATCGAAATTTACTGGGCAGAGGCATTGACAATCAGGTTAATTTGATTGTCAGTGACCTTTTGTTTCGGGCTGAATGGAATTCCCGAACTATTCGTGTACTTAGTTCGAATTTTACCGGTTATACTTCTTTGTATCATTTGAATGAAAGTATCCCGCTTTATAATAAAGATGGGCGACGCGTCGAATCCGGTAAATTATACCGAACCGGACTGGAGGCTAATGCTGGGATTCAGATCAAACGGGTCGGACTTACCGCCTTTGGTCTGAAATGGGAAAATACTGTTGCCGATTCTACCATCCATTATATTCCCCGCGTTAACCGTGATAACTACTCGGTTGGCAGTTTAACTCTGCGGATATTAGTTGATAATGTTGATGATCCCGATTTACCTAAATCCGGTCGCGTAAATGATATTCGGTATGAACATTCAATCGAACAGGATCGCTTAAAGCAATTCGATCGGATATCGGTTGAATCAGTGACCTATGAAACTTTCGACGAAAAATATACTTTTTCGACTACTCTTCATCTTGGTTATTTGAATAAAGTGCTGAGTCATTACGAGCAATTCCGACTTGGTGGATTAAATTCATTGCCTGGTTATCATCAGGATGAATTATGGGGTTCGATGATAGGTGTGCTCGGACTGGGATGTAGGGCGCCTTTGACTTCCGGTATCTATTATCGTCTGTCCGGAATGGTTGGCAATGTATGGGATGGGTTCAGTGATTTTGACTGGAGACAATCTCGAGCAGGTATCAGTCTTGGGATCGTGATACCGACACCGATTGGACCGATTTCGGCTGATTATGGCATTGGTTCTCATAATCACCGGCTTTTCTATATTTCAGTCGGTCGCTACTTTTAATGATCTCAAAGCAATCAAATAAATCGTCAAGTCATTCTTGACTGGCTTGATACTTAACTCGATCACTGAGGTTTAATCTTTGGTGATTTCGTTGAAGATCAGCATCTCAGT
>JAKPPP010000377.1 GCA_029547265.1 Bacteroidota bacterium | reverse complement strand
CGCAACTTTTATCGTTTCTGCTGATCCTTCAAAATGCAAATTCTTCGAAGGTGAAATTTCCGAAAAACAATTATTTGACACACTTGACACTCTAAAATAACCCGTTATGAAAAAATTAATGATTTTGTTGTTTGCTTTTGCGTTTACCTTTTCTGCTCAAGCACAAGTCCCGTCGGTTGGATTAAAACCAGGCGACACTGCCATTCCTTTCAAGTTAAAGAATATCGATGGTAAATTAGTTGCATTACACGATTATGCAAATTTGAGGGGAGTAATTCTCATTTTTACTTGTAATCATTGTCCATTTTCCGTTGCTTACCAAGATCGCATTATCGCTCTTAATAAGAAGTATGCTTCTTTAGGATTTCCTGTTATCGCTATTAATTCAAACGATGCCGAGGCTTATCCCGAAGATAGCTACGAAAACATGATCGTTCGAGCATCCGAAAAGAAGTTCAATTTCCCGTATCTCCTCGACGATACCCAAGTAATTGCTAAAGCTTATGGTGCAGTGCGCACCCCTCATGTCTTTCTTTTGCAACATGCCGATAACGGGTTCGCTGTTCGTTATGTTGGGGCAATCGACGACAATTCCGACGACCCGGCCGCAGTGAAAACAAAATATGTCGAAAATGCAATTACCGAGATTATGAAGGGCAAAGTTGTTTCCGAACCTTTTACTAAAGCAATTGGTTGTACTATTAAATGGAAAAAATAATCAAAGAAAATATTTGATTATTTAACGATTTCTTTGATAATTCCGGGATATTGATGCTTGTAATATTTAAGAACTTTTGGATATATTTCCGAGGTGATTTTATAGGTTAGAGCGCGAGAGCTTTTAATCGAAAAGAGCGAATTGACCTAGGTATAACTGACACAGTTATTTCGTAGCTTAACGACATGTTTACATAATTGCGTCTTCGGCTAATTGGTTTTCGGTTATACGCTTTCTTTGGTAACTTACTAAGTACATATGAAGGTAACAAAATTCTAATTACAAATAAACTTGGCTGTAATTTTACTAATTGAATACTGAAGCTTGTTTTGCGAAATTTAAACGAAATTTGAAAATCTACCCTTATTTTGTAAAGACCATAAAAAAATTAGATTGCCCATTAATCTCTAAGTTATGGCGCGTAGGCGGTCAAGCGAAAAGAGCGAATTGAGCGAGGTATAAGCGTTGCAGTTTGATAATTGCTCAAATGCTTGATTTCTTAATAGCGTCCTCGGTCAATTGGTTTTCGGTTGTGCGCTTTCTTTGGTTACTTTAAGGATTTGCGCTTTTTTTAATAGCATCCTTGAACTCACTCCGTTCGGTTCTTTGAGGCACGAAAGAAAGTGACAAAACTTATAAAGATGATAATTTAACATTAAATCAGATCTTTTTTGGGTTAGAAAAGTAAAGGAAGGTTTATTTTAGAAGGTTAATCTCTACCCATTCCTTTCTTGAAGGCAATAGTTTGAATTATTAAGCCGAAAAAATAATTTTCTCTTGATAGTTACTGCTATCTTTGCAACCCAATTTGTTGCTTGCTAAACCTTATGGCTGATATCAGTAATCTCGATGCGCGAAATTTTATCATTATTAAGGGTGCTTCTATGCACAATCTTAAGAAGATTGATGTAGCCATTCCTCGAAATAAATTTGTTGTTGTTACCGGCCTTAGCGGTTCGGGAAAGAGTTCTCTTGCGTTCGATACTTTATATGCCGAAGGTCAACGTCGATATGTTGAGAGTTTGTCGTCGTACGCTCGTCAGTTTATCGGACGTATGGATAAGCCGGAGGTCGATTATATCCATGGTATCGCTCCCGCGATAGCTATACAACAAAAGGTGAATTCGCGTAACCCTCGTTCTACCGTTGGTACCAGCACCGAAATTTATGATTATCTGAAGTTGCTTTACGCTCGTGTGGGAAGAACGTATTCTCCTGTTTCTGGCGTTGAGGTGAAAAAAAATACTGTTGCCGATATCGTTTCTTATCTTTCTTCTTTTAAGAAAGGACGTTTCATGATTGCTGCTCCTCTGATGAAATATCCGGGACGTACGCTAGCCGATGAGTTGAATTCGCTAAACCAAAAAGGATTCACTCGTGTGATGGTTGAAAATCAAGTACGCGA
>JAKPPP010000131.1 GCA_029547265.1 Bacteroidota bacterium | reverse complement strand
TTCAGAACGGTATCTTCTTCCACATCTACTGCTGATGCTTGGAAAATGTTTAGAGGCACGCAAGAATTAGGTAGGTTATGGTTTGGAAGTTCTGCTAATGCTTTTAACATATATAGTACAAGAGGTCCGTTACACCTATCAACAGGGGCAGCTAACACAACTACAACAAACTGTGCAGAATTTGTTGGTGGTACAGGTTCAGATAGAGGTTGGCTTGGTTTAGGTGATTGGAATAATTTGGCATAAAAAAAACTATTGCCCATATTAACCCTTTGAAATTTTCGGTAGCCTATTTATAGACAATATTTATTAGCTGTATTCGTAAACAATTGGATGCTACTTACCTTTAATCAGAAATTATTTGGAACTTAGCTTAAATTCTTGATTAAATATTTTTCTGTATTTATTACAATTCAAAATTCTTCTTATATTTGATTACCCTTTTTAATCCTTTGTGCCATGAAAAAGCTGTTTTTATTGTTCCTTTTAATTTTAAACAACCATATTTCCCTGGCTCAAATGAACCTTGTGCCCAATCCAAGTTTTGAGGATACAATAGCTTGTCCTGCGAATATTAGTGGTCAGTATGGTGACGAAATATATAAATTAACAAATTGGTTTCCCGCAGGTGAATCTCCTGATTACTTCAATTCATGTGCTCCCGTAAACCAATCAACCGGACAAGCTTCAGTTCCTTATAATGGCCTAGGGTTTCAATATTCTCATAGTGGCGAAGGCTACATTGGTTTGATTACCGCTCTTAATTCGCCATTATTTGCTAATTATCGAGAATATATTGGTGTTCAACTAGTTCATTCATTGAATATCGGAATTACTTATTATTACCATATGAATGTTTCCTGTGCCTTTGGTGGCTGGCAAAACATTGGTGTTTTTAGCAATAAACTAGGCATAAAATTAAGCAACGTCCAATATAATTCTCAATTCAATCCACTATATCCAGTCAATCAATGTACAGCTTATAGTGATTCAATAATAACTGACACTACTAATTGGACTGAAATGAGTTTTCAATTTGTTGCGGACAGTAGTTATACATATTTATATCTTGGAAATTTTTTTGACGCACAACACACTGATACACTTTTATTATTTGGACAAGGAGCCTATTATTATATTGACGACATATGTCTTTCAGATGATTCAACATGCACAACAACAAGTAATTTAAACAATAATCTAGCTTATTCAAACAAAACTGAAATATTTCCAAATCCAATTAGCACATTAATTTATATTAAATCCAAAAAGAAAAATAAATTTTATGTTTATAATAATCTTGGACAAGTTGTTTATGAAAATTATGTAGAAATTGGTGTAAATGAAAACGACCTATCTACCTTGTCCAAAGGCTTCTATTTTATAAAGTTTGAGGATGATTTATCACAAGTGTTTAAAATCATAAAAATTTAAAAAAATGAAAACAATTAATCTTATTAAGGTGTGCATAATTGTACTTTTAATTCCAACGCTGGACACACGTGCCCAAAACTGGTCATTATCAGGAAATGCAACCGGTTTAACTGATTTTGTAGGTACTACAAATAGTAATCCATTTAAAATTTTTACTTCAAATTCTGAAGCGGCCAGATTTTTATCCACCGGAGAACTTGGACTTGGAACAACAACACCCGCCTCATGGTTACATGTTGCCCCTTCCGGCTCAACGGAAAGCTTCAGAACGGTATCTACTAATGCTGATGCTTGGAGAATGTTTAGAGGTACACAAGAAATAGGACGGTTATGGATTGGAAATACTGGCAATGCTTTTAACATATATAGTACAAGAGGCCATTTACACCTATCAACAGGGGCAGCTACCACAACTACAACAAACTGTGCAGAATTTGTTGGTGGTACAGGTTCAGATAGAGGTTGGCTTGGGTTAGGGGATTGGAATAATTTTTCAGCACAAACAAACTTACATGTTCATACTTCTGCTGCGAGTAATGCAGGTCTTCAATTAACAAATTCTACAACCGGCACATCATCAACTGATGGATTTAGAATTATAAATGATAATACAGGTGCGGTATCACTATATAATTGGGAAGATAAAGAAATTTATTTTGGAACAGGAAATGTAGGAGGAGGAGGTTCATTAAGTAATAGACTTACTATAAGTGGAGGAACAAACTATGGTAGAGTTGGGATTGGAACAAATGGTCCTGGTGCTCAACTGCATATTTATGACCATACTGATGGCCCAAACGGATATGATGATATTGGATTAATGATTGAACAAGAAGTGACCAGTAGTTTATCAACTGCAATTGGCTCTCGTATTGATGTCGCTGGAGGAACAGGAACTACAGGAATGGTTATTGCAGTTGATAATACAACAAGTAATTCCGGTGTAACAATGTATGGCATCTTTAACAGATGTAGAAATACAGGAAGTTCTAATGTTCAAAATGCATATAATTATTATGCGCAAAACGAAGCTGCATGTAAAGCAGCATATAAATATGGATTTGTTGCTGAAATGAGTGGGGCAAATTCGACCAATAGTTATGGCGGTTACTTCAGTTCAACTATTACCGGTGCTAATAATTATGGAATATATGCAATTGCTAATAGTGGAAGTAATGTGAATTATGCAGTGAGAGGAACAACTCCTGCTTATGCTTGTACAACCGGAACTACATGTTATAATGCGGCAGGTTGTAAAAAGTGCGGGGAGTAGGTTCAAGGTTCGAGGTTCGAGGTTTCGCAAAGCGAGAGGTGAGATTTTAATGTAGATTTAATTTAAGGTTTGGGGTTAGATATATTTTCGTGAAATTCTATCAATCCAAAGATCATAGCTGAGAGCTTTATGTAATAAAAAAGGCCTCGCTTTTGACGAGGCTATCAGAGTAAAATTTTTATTTTTATTTCTTCGAATCTTTCTTTTCAAGTTCTGTAATTTGTAATGCATTTTTCACCTTTTGAGTTGTTAATGCAATATCAATTACTTGCGACATTGTATCTACATAATGGAATACTAAATCTTTGATATAATCTTTCTTGATTTCCATGATATCTTTTTTATTGTCGCTGCTCAAAATAATTTCTTTAATTCCTGCTCGTTTAGCAGCAAGAATTTTTTCTTTAATCCCTCCTACCGGCAATACTTTTCCTCTGAGTGTAATCTCTCCCGTCATGGCGATTTTATTTTTCACCTTACGTTGAGTAAAGATGCTTGCTAACGATGTCAACATAGTTATACCGGCTGATGGTCCGTCTTTCGGCGTAGCGCCTTCAGGGACGTGCGTATGAATATCCCATTGATGAAATGCTTTTGCATCAATATCGAATTCAGCAGCATGTGCTTTCAAATATGCTAATGCAATTACGGCCGATTCTTTCATCACGTCGCCTAAGTTTCCGGTTAAGGTAAGCTTACCTGTTCCTTTGCTTAAACTACTCTCAATAAACAATACACTTCCGCCATTTGCATTCCATGCAAGTCCTGTAACAACACCTGCAACATCATTATTAATCAATTTATCAGGCATGAATCTCGGTGCGCCTAATGCTTTATGCACTAACTCTTCCGACACTCTTGTTGGCGCTTTCTCCTCTAATGCAACCATCTTAGCAACCGATCGCACTACTCCTGCAATGCATTTCTCCAGGGTACGTACGCCTGACTCCCATGTGTATTGCTCAATAATTTTTTTCAAGATCGCAGGCGAAAAAGAAAGTTGTCCCGCTTTTAATCCATGCGCTTCCAACTGCTTTTTCACTAAGTGATTAATAGCGATATGCGTTTTTTCTTCGAGTGTATATCCGCTGATATCAATAATCTCCAATCGATCGCGCAATGCAGGTTGAATGCTGCTTAATGAGTTGGCAGTCGCGATGAATAATACTTTCGATAAATCGTATTCCAGCTCTACATAATTATCATAGAACGCAGTATTTTGTTCGGGATCTAATACTTCTAATAATGCCGATGAAGGATCACCGTGAAAATCGTTTGTCAACTTATCTATTTCATCGAGGATGAAAACAGGATTCGACGATTTTGATTTTTTAATATTCTGAATAATTCGTCCCGGCATCGCTCCGATATACGTTTTACGATGTCCGCGGATTTCTGCTTCGTCACGCAATCCACCTAACGACATTCTCACATACTTTCTTCCCAGTGCTTCAGCGATCGATTTTCCGAGTGAAGTCTTACCTACTCCCGGAGGACCAACTAAGCACATGATAGGCGATTTCATATCGTTTTTCAACTTAATCACCGCCAAGTATTCTAAGATACGTGTCTTTACTTTATCTAATCCGAAATGATCGCGATTCAACACTTTGGTTGCGCGCTTCAAGTCGTAGTTATCTTCTGTAAATTCTTCCCAAGGAAGTTCGAGTAATAAATCGAGGTAGTTTAATGTCACCGAGTATTCAGCAGCTGCGGGATTAATTCTACCCAAGCGCTCCATCTCTTTATTAAACACTTCTTCAACAGCCTTCGACCATTTCTTTGAACGAGCACGCTCGCGCATCTCACTCAATTCTTTATCGGGAGTATTTCCTCCTAACTCTTCTTGAATTGTTTTTAGTTGCTGATTTAAAAAGTACTCACGTTGTTGTTTATCGAGATCTGTTTTTACTTTACTCTGAATCTGATTTTTCAACTCGAGCATTTGTAACTCTTTGGTAAGATGTTCCAATACTTTCGTTGCACGATCTTTCAGATTATTCATCTCGAGTAAGAACTGCTTTTTATCCACATCAGCATTCATATTCGATGATATGAAATTGATGAGGAAAGATGGGCTCTCGATATTACGAATGGCGAATGATGCTTCGGTAGGAATATTCGGCGACTGCTGAATGATCTGCATAGAGATATCTTTCAACGAATCGACGATTGCACTGAACTCTTGATCTTTATCGGCTTTTACTGAATCAGAAAAAGGCTCAACAGAAGCTTTCAAATACGGATCTTCTTGCACCATTTCTTTTACTTTGAAACGACGCTTACCTTGAATAATCACGGTCGTATTTCCATCAGGCATACGCAACATGCGAAGGATTTGAGCTACGGTACCGATTTGATTTAAATCGCTGATTTTTGGATCTTCTATGCTCACATCTTTCTGCGAAACAACGCCGATAATTCGGTCGGAAGCATAAGCATCTTTGATGAGCTTAATAGACTTATCGCGTCCTACTGTAATCGGGATTACAACGCCAGGAAAAAGAACAGTATTACGTAATGGAAGAATCGACACCACTTCGGGCATCTTTTCATTATTCATCTGCTCTTCGTCCTCGTTGGTAAGCAACGGAATTAATTCCGGCTCGTCGTCGTTGATTCCAATGGCAGATAATGGCAAATTATTGAAGTTTTGATCTGATTGCATAGTTAGTTTTGTGACAAATTGACAGAAATCGCTCGAAAAACGCATTTTACTTAGCGATTCCCTTGCCTTTCAATGATAATGCCAATGGCATTCCTGTTAGTTATCGGAGGCAGGTTTCAGTTGCATCATGAACAAATGCGACAAAATGTTCCTGTCGGCTTCCGTCATTACAATATTTCTTCTGGCCATCACCTTTTCAGATAATGCCAGTGCTTTATCGAGCAAGAACACTTCTGACTCGCCTGTTCCGCCCCAAGAGAAGGAAGGAATGAATTTTTCGGGGAATCCTGCTCCAAACACATTGGCAAAAACTCCCACCACTGTACCGGTATTAAACATGGTATTAATTCCGCATTTACTATGATCGCCCATAAACAATCCGCAGAATTGCAATCCCGTTCCTTTATAATCAGCCGCAGGATAATTCCATATTTTCACTTCGGAGTAATTATTCTTCAGGTTCGAGTTATTGGTATCGGCACCAAGGTTACACCATTCGCCTAGGACACTATTTCCAAGGAAGCCATCGTGCGCTTTATTAGAGTTTGCAAAAATGACTGAATTACTTACCTCACCTCCTACTTTCGATCCCGGACCGATAGTAGTTGCCCCATAAACCTTCGCACCCATTTTCAATACGGCATGTTCGCCTAAGGCAAATGGTCCGCGAACCATACAACCTTCCATCACTTCTGCATCTTTACCAATATAAATTGGTCCCGTAGAAGCATTCAAAATGGCGCATTCCACTTTGGCTCCTGCTTCGATAAAGATTTGATCCGGCTGAATCGTCTGATTTGACCCTGATATCACCTCTGAACGACGTCCTTTCGTGAGTAATTGAAAATCAGCGCGCAAGGCAGCGTCATTCTTTGAAAATATTTCCCAAACATTGTTCAATAAATCAGGCGTTCCTACATAAGGAATCGACTCTAACTCATCAAAAGGCAGAACATGATCCTTGCCAACCAACTTATCACGGTCGAGCATAGCCGCAATTAATCGTCCCTCCCAAACTAACTGCTGATTCGGCTTTAATGCTTGAATAGCCTTTAATGTATTTGCATCAGGCAACAAGGAACCGTTGATCAACAAACAATCTTTACCCTCCGAAAGCGGAAAACGTCCCGAGAGGTAAAAAGAAGTCAGTGAACCTGAAGTTCCCTGAGGGATTTTCAACAACATTTCCCATTTATGACGAATGGTTAAAATTCCCACTCTGATATCGGCTACAGGACGCGTAAAAGCGAATGGCAATAGTTGATCACGAAATTGATCGTCGGCGAGTATTAGGTTCATAGGTATTACGAGATAATTTGCGAAGTTAAGAAGGTGAATGAAATTGACCCTAAAAAGTGGAAGAATATTGAGATGTGTTAATAAAAATCGATTATTAACGCGAACCATTTCTGAACCTAAAAGAACACGAATGACACAGATTCGCCTAACGGCGACCACAGATTAAATGGATTTATTCCCTCATCATATCAAATCCCGAAAAACTAGTAATCTTCAATTAAATCAATCCAATAAAAAGCAAAAACAATGACTTGATAACTAAAAACTTTAAGGGAGATAATTTCATCAATCGTTCAATTATCATGCTTCAAATATTTGTAGATTCGTGGCATGCGTAATTGGCTGATGGTAGTCTTCTTTTTGTTGTCCGGATATTGTCGGGCTGATTTTCGTTGGACACCTACATGCTCTGAAGCTTATTCAGCTTTGCAACAGTTGAATTTCAAGAAGACCGCACAGCAATTAAAAGCTGAAAGAAGGGCGCATCCGAAGAACTTAGTTCCGCTGTACATTGAAAGCCAAATGGAGTTTTTGAAGTCTTTTTTGTCGGAAGATAAAACCGCCATCGACCAATTAAAAACGCATAACGATCAGCGCATCGCCATTCTCGAAAACAATACAGATGCTTCGCCCTATAAAAAATTCTTCATGGGTGAAATGTATCTTCAAAAAGCAATTTCGCGAATTAAAGATGAGGAGTTTGTTTCGGCGGCATTTGATGTCCGCAGAGCTTATAAACTGCTAAACGAAAACAATAAAGCTTATCCCGATTTTAAGCCCAACCTCAGGGGATTAGGACTCATTCACGCCGCAGTGGGATCTATTCCGAAATCGTATCAATGGGCAGGAAATTTGATAGGTCTCGATGGTACGGTACCCCAAGGACTGAATGAACTGCGCGACCTTTATAATGCAACATTCAAATCAAGCGATATTGCTTTTTTGAGAGATGAAACAAATGTTCTCTTAACATTTCTTGAGATGAATATCGATCGCAAAAACAAAAACACGGCACCTATTCGCAGCAGATTCTCATCGATCGAAAATATTGAACAAAAACCGTTGTTACTCTTCGCGAAATGTATTTTCCACTCGGCAAATGCCGAAAACGACAGCATTATCGGACTACTCTCGAACCGCAAAAAAGAACCGGAAGCATTATCGATCTATTATCTCGATTTTATGGAAGGCAATGCAAGGCTTCACAATTTAGATGCCGGTGCTGAAGCTTGTTTTTTAAAATATACTTCCAAATACAAAGGCAAAAGTTATATCAAATCGGCTTGGCAGCGATTGGCATGGACGCGCTTAGTACAGGGCGACAACAAAGGCTATAAATTCTACATCAACAAATGCAAAGTAGTTAACAAAGGAGAAGACTTTACCGATGAAGACAAACAAGCCATTACAGAAGCTAAAAACGGCATCGCTCCCAATATCATTTTACTTCGCAGCAGATTATTATTCGATGGGGGATATTACAACAAAGCATTAAACGAATTAGCGGGTAAACCGATGAGTAATTTCACCTCTCAAAAAGATCAACTCGAATTCACCTATCGCTTGGCGCGGATATTCGAAAAAACCGGAAAACGAGAGAAAGCAATAGAGTTTTATGAATCCACTATTAAAAACGGAAGCTCTTCAACCTATTACTTCGCTGCTAACTCAGCATTATTGTTAGGTCAGCTTTACGAAGAAGACAACAACAAAGAAAAAGCCAAAGAATACTATCAGAAAACGCTTAGCATAAAGAATCACGAATACCAGAATAGTCTCGATCAAAAAGCAAAAGCGGGATTAAACCGATTGGGCGAATAATGCTCATCGAGCAAAAAATAAATCAAAAAGAAAATGGAATTTATCAGCGACGAACTACTAAAATACTGCGAAGATCATTCAACAAATGAAAGTGATGTATTGAGAGAACTCAACAGAAATACGCATGCCAAAGTATTGTCGCCACGCATGCTTTCGGGACATCTGCAAGGACGATTTTTAGCGATGATCAGCAGAATGATAAAACCCAAAAACATACTCGAGATCGGAACTTACACCGGTTATTCGGGAATATGTTTAGCAGAAGGCTTAAGCGAAAACGGCAAGCTCATCACAATCGACATCAACGACGAATTGCACGAAATGGTGTGCAGCTATTTCGACAAAGCAGGCATAGCAAGCAAGAGTGAAATTATTTGTGGAGATGCAAGAGAAATTATTCCCGGATTAAAT
Source organism: Bacteroidota bacterium (assembly GCA_029547265.1). Lineage (GTDB taxonomy): Bacteria > Bacteroidota > Bacteroidia > AKYH767-A > OLB10 > CAINEC01. The sequence goes on along the minus strand of JAKPPP010000131.1, from coordinate 4,874 downwards.
GAAAAATTCGATTTAATATTCATCGATGCCGATAAAGAAAGCTATTCCACCTATTATGATTTAGCCTTCGAAAAGCTAAACATCGGAGGATATATTATTGCCGATAATGTTTTATGGAGCGGAAATGTGTTAAAAGAAGAAAAGAACTGGGATCGTGATACAAAATGGATTGTAGCCTTCAACGAAAAAGTAAATGCCGACGAAAGAGCGAACAAAGTTTTGCTACCTATCAGAGACGGACTATATTTGATCGAAAGAATTAAATAACAACGATGGAAGCGTTCGACGATCTTCAAAAAAAGCCCATCTACCCTATTTATGAGCGTCTTCAGAAATATTTGAAGAACTATGGAAGGACGGTGCAATCGGAAATCCACTATCAGGATTTGCTTCGCTTCCAAAGTTCATTCCCCCTTTACGATCGCAAAGGAAAAGACACGCTTTGGGAAACGGTACTATACCCTCAAGGAGAGATTGAATCCCTCAACAAAGCGCTGAGCGGCATCTACGCTCAACTAAAAACGGGTGGCGACATCAGCGTAATGGAGCATTTGTATGTAGACCGAGTGGATTATTGCACCTTCGGAAATTCGAAGCCCTTTCGCATTCGTATCGTAAATAACTTCAACGACAACTACGACTATTTCTACATCAAGAAAGCCGATGCATCACGTATTTACGGATTGGAGTTGGAGCATATTTTATCGCCTAACCGCATCAGTTATTTTGTGAATGAAGAAACGCTGGTAGAAGAACATATTGCGGGAATACCCGGCGACATGTTTATCAAACAACATTTATCGAATAAAGACGTTAATGCAATTCGTTTGGCGAAAGAATTTGTGAAATTCAACGAGCGATGTTTTGTGCGATTACTTGGCGACATGCGATCGTACAATTATGTTATCGACATCACACCCGATTTCGAAGAAGTCCACTACCGAATTCGGGCAATCGATTTCGATCAACAAGCTTATGAAGGAAGGAAATCGTTCTATCTGCCACAATATTTCAAAGAAAACTACGCCATTGTTGAGCTATGCATCAAGCTGCTGACGCCTGAATCGGTGTACCAATATCAGGTAGAAGAGCGAACCCTAATTGCCAAAAGAATTAACGCCGCCAAGTTTATGTTAAAAGAACTGTTGGATACCATGAGTGGCGACAGCATATCTACTCCTGAGAAAATCAATCAGTTACGCAACGAACTTTGTTACCACCATCAAACTGAAGCCTATCGGAAATGCGCCGATATGGGAGCGATTATTAAAATGAGCTTAAAAGAAATGATACGAAAGAATAAAATACACTTTCAAAGAAAAAAGTAAAACTCCATTAAACCATTCAACGTAAGAAGCATCCTACAACAAAACCAAAAATAAAAAATATGAAGAAAATACTTGCAAGCCTTATTCTGCTTTGCGGAATCATCGTATTGTCGCAACCGGCAAATGCTCAAGAAGAACCTAAAGGACAACAAGACAATCAACGTCCGAAGTTATCACCTGAAGAAAGAGCAGGAAAGCGCGCAGCGATGTTCAAAGAAAAATTAGGACTCGACGATAAACAAACAGCTTCAATGAAAGCATTGTTATTGGAGAGAGAAAAATCAAGTGACAAGTTAAGAGAGCAGCTAAAGAAAGAACGCGACGACTTTGAAGCACAAACAAAGAAAATCCTAACTGCGGATCAGTTTCAGAAGTTAAAAGACTTACAAGACGATCGCAAAGAACGTCGCCAAGACATGAGAAAAGGAACTCCGCCTCCACCACCGGCGCCGGAAGAAAAACAATAAAATAAAATTAACTTTGGACCGTACTATAAACCGTAGTACGGTTTTTTATTTGCAGGTGAAACGAACTCAACTAAAACTTCTATTACTTCTACTCCTCATTGCTAAGGCATTCATCGTTGATGCCCAAAGCGATTTCGACACTACCTATTACGAATCTTGCAAAAAGAATTTAAGTATAGGATTGTTATTTGCGCAAAGGAGTTACGAATTAAGGGTAACACAAAAGATTACGGCCGACACCAATGCACTGTCGCCTATCAACTATATTGCTGAAGCAAGAAATACATCAGGGTTCATCATCGACTACGATAAATTTTCACTTCAAGTAGGATTCAGAACCGGCAAAACGGATGTCGCCAAAAAAGGAATTACCGACTATAAAAACATCCAATTAAATGTTGGAGGTAACAAAATATTATTTGAAGGAAGCTATCGGCAATACGAAGGCTTTTACGATTCAAGATCTTCGTATTACCTGAGTAATTTCAACGATTCGACGCCCTATTACCACAACAACAACCTCAATGCCTTACGAATAAAAGTAAGGGCACTGTACTTCACGAACTACGAAAAATTCGCGTATAAGTCGGTATATTCATGTGGCTACCGACAAAAGAAATCGGCTTACACATGGGTATTGGCAGGCAGTAGTTATTATGAAAGCTTTTCGAGTAGTAGTGGTATCATTCCCGACTCAATAAGAAATTTTTACGGGGGACAACAAACATTAAACGAGATCTCTAATTTAGGAATAGCCGGCGGAATCGGGTTATCTGGGACGTTGGTAGTTTTCAAAAGATTCTTCGTAAATGCGACGGCTATTCCATCGATAGCCATGCAATTCAGAAACTACAAGTATATCGATATTCAAAATAGTAAAGCAACGTATATTGCATTAAATGCCGACTTAAGACTATCGGTTGGTTACAATGCCGAAAAATTCTTTTTATTTATTTGTTCGGGCACCGACATACATGTTTACGAAGGAAAAGGGCTATCGATAACACCTCGTTTCACCACCACTATGTTTACATTCGGATATCGCTTTGGTGTCAATCCCGAATTCACAAAGAAGATGCAAGAGCATTCGATTTATAAAAAATTGTGATGAAGATTAGATAATAAAATTTAATTGAATCATGTAATCAATAACCTCACTTCGCTATTACAATTTTCATTGTTCCCAAATTACTATTTTGGGAACGTAATTTTAAAATGTAAACTCCTGACGAAACAGAATCGAAACGAATGGCTGTAGTGTAATGGGTATTGTCGAGTAATTGCCGAGCACATAACTTACCTTGCAACGAATATAATTCTGCATAAACATCCTCCGAAAATGTTTGTTTTAATTCTAAATAAAACGCTCCGCTATTAGGATTAGGAAACACTTTTTTAATAACTCCTTTTGAGTCATTAATAGAAGCAATTCCTGTGCTTAAGCTATCGCAGATACTGCCTACTACCGGACCCATATCATAATCGGGATTATTAGGTAATCCCCAATAAGTACGCTTCCCATTTAAATAAAAACTCCAAGGCTGAAAATCACAAGCCAATCCCAAACTATCAGGTGAATTAATAACGCCTAAGTTCATGTTGAAATAGTTATACATGCTATCTGCATAGGGGTAATTATTAAAGGCAGGAGGAACGTATGCGCACGAAAAATAAATTTTATCATCGGGACCTCTTTTGAGCGCACCAGCCGTAACTTTAGGGAAATAAGTTGCCCATAGAGTATCCATAGTAATGTTGTTGGGGTAGTTCCTTAAATCAACTTGAATTAATCTAGAAGAATCGGGAATAATTGGGCTAGCACTTATATAAAGTAAATCACCGCTGTTTGAAAATTCACAGGACCATAATGCAGGAGCCGGGCTAACCATTACTGGTTGTCGAATTGTAACAGGATTTGACAATATTCCGGTACACCTATCAAAATCATACAATTCAATTAATCCTGCATAATTTACCATAGCCATTCTATCGCCTTGTTTGTTCCATTTAAACTCCACAAAACCCGTTTGCGACCCTGTTCCAATTTGCTGTGCAGGCATACTGTCAATGCCGTTAGGGCTTACAAAGTAGCGATAATATTTATCGTCGAAATTGTTAGCCGCAGTACGGATAAACAACCACCAATCTCTTCCATTGGCGTGTTTAATGGCTTTAATTGTGCCTGCCCAATAAGTAGAATTTATTTGTTGGTTTTTTAAAATAATATCTCCTAATCCATTGTTCAAACCCATGTCAATAATAGAATAATATAATCCTAAATTTATGTTAACATCAAGTGTAAATAAATAATATTTATTTGGACTCGAAGGCATCGGCAAAATAATTAATTCATTATACCATGCAACGCCTTTCAGGCTGTCTCCATTCGGCATTTGTTGATGCAAGCTGTTATATACATTTGTGGAGAAACCGATACCATAATAATTTATTCCGGCATAAAACAATAAATTTCCTAAACTATCTGAAATAGAGGCACAGCTCCCTCTTGAGTCCATTGAGCTTGTGATTGGTAGTGGGTTTGATAAGTTATTGAAATTGATTCCCGCACTATCACCAAAGGTCCAGATATAATTGCTTTTTTGAGCGTAGAGATTTACACTATGTGCAATTAACAAAAAGACAATAAAAAACACTTTCATTTGTTTATTCATAACCTCACTTCGCTATTACAATTTTCATTGTTCCCAAATTACTATTTGGGGAACGTAATTTTAAAATGTAAACTCCTGGCGAAACAGAATCGAAACGAATGGCTGTAGTGTAATGGGTATTATCGAGTAATTGCCGACCACATAACTTACCTTGCAACGAATATAATTCTGCATAAACATCCTCCGAAAAGGTTTGTTTTAGTTCTAAATAAAACGCCCCGTTATTAGGATTAGGAAACACTTTTTTTATAACTCCTTTTGTGTCTTTAATAGAAGCAATTCCTGTGCTTAAGCTATCGCATATACTGCCAACTACCGGACCCATATCATAATCTGGGTTATTGGGTAATCCCCAATACGTTCTTTTGCCACCCAAATAAAAACTCCAAGGCTGAAAATCACATGCC
>JAKPPP010000090.1 GCA_029547265.1 Bacteroidota bacterium | reverse complement strand
TCGCCGCCTCCGCGCCCTTTGTATCTAGCATAGCGCCTTTGTGTCCTCTGTGAAAAACTTTGTGACCTCCGTGGTTAAAGTGAATATTATTTAACCACAAAGACCACAAAGGTCACACAGAGAAACACGGAGTTTCAGCCCAATAATTTTTTCAAATGAAGAAACCAATGGGCTACCAAATTCAAAATCCCATAAATCCATTTAGCTCCAAAGGAGCGAATCAGCGTTCAATTTAGATCTCAATAAATAAAGATGTACCATCATAACAAATCATAAAAACCATAAAAATCTGCGGCCCATTTTGGATTACGTTTCAATTGAAGAAACCAATGGGTGCCAAATTCAAAATTCACAATTCAAGCCTATCCGCCAACAACTTCATCTCTACTCTTGCGCTTATCTTTTCATACAAGATATTATAAACTGCATCACAAATTGGAATAGAAGCTTTTAGTTGTTTGTTGATTTCGTGAATACATGCAGCAGCATAATATCCTTCGGCAATCATATTCATTTCAAGCTGCGCACTCTTAACCGAATAACCTTTTCCTACCATCGATCCGAAAGTTCGGTTTCTACTAAATTGAGAGTATGCAGTTACTAATAAATCGCCAAGGTATGCTGAATCGTTAATGTCGCGATCGATAGGATGCGCTGCCATTGTAAAACGTTTCATCTCGCGAATGGCACTCGATATTAATACCGCTTGAAAATTATCTCCGTATCCTAATCCGTGACAAATTCCGCTCGCAATAGCCATAATATTTTTTAATACTGCCGAATATTCTGTTCCGAAAATATCGTCAGAAGTAATCGTGTTGATGTAACGACACTTTATCATCGATGCCATTGTAGAAGCAGTGTCAGCGGTAGGACAAGCAATCGTTAAGTACGATAATTTTTCCATCGCCACTTCCTCTGCGTGACAAGGTCCTGTTATTACACCAATATTTTCGAAAGGAACTTCAAAATGTGAATTCATATAATCACCCACAATTTGAAATTTCTCAGGAACGATTCCTTTGATGGCAGAGAATACTTTTTTGTTTTTGAAGTCAGCGGCAGTTAACTGCGATAATGCTGCTGATAAAAACGCAGCAGGCACAGCTAAGATGATAAATTCGGTACGCTCAATCACCTCTTTTAAATTCGAAGAAGGCTGAACAATATCGAGGTTTAATTCAACATCACTTAAATACGAAGGGTTGTGTTTGTAACGGCGAATGAAGTCAACCGTTTCATCGTTCCTGATCCACCAATGTACATTCTCGACATTATTCGAAAGCATTTTCACAATGGCTGTGGCCCAACTTCCTCCTCCTATAACTGCTACTGAAGATGTATTCATAATATTGCGAAGATCAGTAAAAAACAAATCTCTTTTTTCAGGAAATGATAACGATTAAAGATAACGTTCTTTTAGAACATTAAAATGATGCGTTTGGTGTCCGGCAATCACAAATCCTATAGCCAAAGCATTAATTTTTTTCCCGCTGGCAGTACCTTCAAACAATAACATCTCTGTTGTAAACGAATTATAAAGCAGTATGGTCGATTTTCTGACCGCTTCGAGCTCATCTATCATATCTGCTAATGAACGAGCGTTAGCGCCGCTTGCTGCAGCTATAGCGTCTTCATCGAACGAATGCAGATGAGTAGAGTCCATGCGCGCAAAACGCAACGCACGATAGGCCATTATGCGTTCTGTATCGATAATATGTTGAATTAATTCTTTTACCGTCCATTTTCCTTCCGCATAAGCGAAGTTTTGCTTTTCACTTACTGAAGGTTGACGCAGCAAATTGATTTCTTCGAGCGAATGAAGTAGTACTTTTCCTAAGTTGTTTTCTTTTACAATATTTATGTAACGATCGAAGTATTCGGGAAGGGTTGTTAAGTCTGATTTATTCATTTTTTCCTGGTTTTAAAAGCCATTACAAAACTAGGCATCAAACCTACACATTTAGAAAATTTTCAAATATTTTAATTGAAATTTGATTAGATGAAAAAAGTATTCTAACTTTATGCTATTGAATCAATCTCTATACCGTTATGAAACTCATAAAGAAATTAGGGATAGCAGTTCTTATTTTCCTTATTGTTATCTCTATTGCCGGAATGTTTTTCCCTTCAAAGGTTGAAATAGAAAGAAGCATAATTATTAATGCCCCGGTATCAATTGTATTTGAAAAAGTGAATGTTTTGAAGAATTGGGAAGATTGGTCTCCTTGGAAGAAAATGGATCCAGAAATGAAGAATGTCTATAATGATATTCCTTCCGGTAAGGGCGCAAGCTTTTCTTGGCAGGGACCTAAGTCAGGCGAAGGTTCTTTGTTAGTTGCGGAGTCGTATCCCGATAGTTTAATCGTTACAGATCTCGAATTTAAAGGTGAAGGGCATGCTGATTCTGATTTTAAGTTTAGTGCTTTGTCAGAAAATAGCACAAAAGTTTCTTGGTCGTTTCAGTGTGAAGTCGGGAGCAATCCTTTTATTCGTGTTTTCTGGAGTATCGGTACTAGCATGATGAAACAATCGTTCGACGATGGATTAAAAAGTATAAAAGACATTTCAGAAAAAAAAAAATAACACATGTTAAAAAAGATCATTCTCTTCTTTGCATTAGTAGCTGCATGTATTAATGTGAATGCACAATCAGGTGCCAAAGAAGTTAAACCTTCAGTTGAGCAAACAACAGTGAAACAGTTTCAATATTTAGCTGTGCATGATTCTGGTGATATTCAAAATATCGGTACTAAACTTGGATTTTGCTACGGACAAATTATGGAAGTGATGGGCAAAGAAAACTTGAAACAATCGGGGCCTGTTTTCGCTATTTATTACAGTGAATCGTCGACTAATTTCGATTTCGATGCAGCAATTCCTGTTACCGGAAAAATGAGCGACATGAATAATGTTAAATCGAAGGTGATGTCAGAAACAAAGGCAGTAGTGGTGCATTACTATGGTCCTTATGAAGGAACACCTGCAGGGCATGAAATGGCGTCGAAGTATATCATGGAAAATAATCTAACCATGACAGGATTAGTATGGGAAGAGTATGTTACCGATCCGGGTGTAGAAAAAGATCCGGGAAAGTGGTTAACCAATATTTACTATTCAATAAAATAACCGAGTGCCGTTTTTGTAGGATTAAATTAATCACTCACGGCACAGATATTCATTAAATAAAAAAGCCGATGCATAACATCGGCTTTTAGATTTTATAAGAAAGATAAATTACTCTTTACCTTCGATTTTCTTTGAATCGCTGTCTTCTCCTTTAGAAGCATCTTTGAATTCTTTAATGCCTTTTCCTAAGCCCTTCGCTAACTCCGGAATTCTCTTTCCACCGAAGAACAATAGTAAGGCAACAATAATAAGAATGGTTTCTTGTCCACCAAGTCCCATTAATCCAAGTATAATTGTAAGTGTCATGACGAGTTGTTTGTCAGTGCAAAAATACGAAGTTTATTAGCCTCTTAACAATCTTTTTGGTCCGATTTAGGTTTATTATGACAATTCATGACATAAATCAATGTTTTTCAATCGTTTAGAATCATGAAGAATTGGTTACGACACTGTTCAAAACCCTGTATCTTCTTATTCATCCTTATTTCGGATACAGTTTTTGCCTCCGTTATAGGTACAGAAATACCCGCATTCGTTAAGGATTTCGTTATAATAACGGGTGTTTTTGAAGTCCTTTTTAAGCAATTTGTAGTTATCGTATTCGGCAAAATCAGCGTTAGCTTTCCCCTCCGGGAATCCCGTTTCGATATAGTAAGCATGTTCGCATTTGGCCGCCATCCAGTAACATTTGGCTTTAAACTCTTTGTTATTACTAAATGATGCCGCCATTTCATAATATTTTCGAGCTTCACGGCAATCGAGATAACTTTGAATAGAATCTGCGTCAGAATAAGGTCCTTCTTCGTATTCGCGATTTGATAAAGCGGCATCTGTATCAAAGTAGAATGAACTACTTGATACTGATCGGCAATTACCGTAATAAGTCATGTTATACAACCCATTGGCATACAAGAAATAATTCAATGCTTTTTCGTTTGCCACCTTGCTGCTGTCGGCACTATGTTTTATCGCACTCATCTTTTGCGCAAACTGTAATTTGTTCAACGGATTTTTTTGAGGCATTGCATGATCACAATCGTGGCAGTCAGTTATTCGCATGTTAAACGGATTAGCATCCAGCATTCTTTCCCCGGATGAAACATCTTTACTGAAAGAAGCTATCGCACCATCGAAATCATAATTATAAATTTTTAGCGTTGCTTCAAGCTCGTAGAAATCGCGTAAAGAATATTTGTACAATGAAATCAAATAATTTTCAAGTGGACGATGTGAATGTTGCTCAAGGTAAGCGATCATACTTGCAGTTTTACCTGCATCGGTATAAAACTTATCGTTCACTGAATAAGCAATTTCAGCTAAAACATATTCTTGTTTATTTTCGTAATAATTAGCGAGCTTACTAACAATATAACGATGCACATTATCATAACGCAAAGGATAATTATCGGATGGCTTTCTGAAGCTTAGTAAATAGCTCAGCAACACATCCTCTTGTGCAGGGGTAATATCTCCTTTCGTAATCTCATCGAGATATAATAATCCTTCTGTAATTTTATTTTGCCCTTTGATTAAAGGATCAGAAATGCTTTCGACATTTAATTGTTTAAGGATCTCATGCGCTTGTTCTGTTTTTCCTTTGAGGTAATACAAATACGCTAAAGATGTTTTCCATACCAGAGGTTTATAAACGCCGGGAGTTTTTGCTGCTGTTTCAACGAATTGAATCAATGTATCGGTTTGTTCTTTTTGAATGGAATACCATGAGTAAGACGAATAACCTTTAGCGTAAGCAGATGTGTCACTCTCCTCTGAAGGAGAAAAGATATAGTCGTATCCGTAATCCAATTTATTGTCCACCGCATATATTTCAACAATATTCACCGCACGCATTAACAAAATCATATTTTTATCAGAGGCAGGATTTAGAGCAAAAATATTCTTCATGCCTACTAACGGTGATGCATATATCCCATATAATTGCCAAAGGACTTCCTTCTCGCTATTGTTCTTTGCCAACAAAAGTGTTTGCTTCCAATCTTCCTCTTCTTGGGGGTGAAAACTAGTATAAGCATCGAATCGACAATATCCACTTTCATAAAATAATTTAGAGAAGATGTAATTTGATTCGCTGTACTTTTGTTGTTTATAGAGCGAGCCGGCCTTATAACTTAAACAACGCTCGTAGATAGTTCCGGTAGATGTTTTTTCGTTGAAGAATGAAGTGAATGCATTTATTGCTTCTTGATACTTACCGGCAAAATACAAACTACGTATCCATTGAAATGCATAGCGTTCTTTTAAGAACGTATTCTTTTCGTTCTTGCAATTCGATTGAAACACTGTACTCATGCTATCGATAAAGTGCTGATCAACTTTTTTCTCTTGCCAACTATAGTAATACGTATTAGCAAACGCTTCTGCTAACTTCGCATTTTTTAAGTAAACCAAAGCATCGTTATATAGCTTATCTCGTTTATGAGTAAGCAATTCTTCGGGAATAGTTTTATCGATTTTAGCAGAGGAAATAATCTCTTCGATTTGATTCACATTTGAAGTATTCAAAAGCCAAATGACACCTGCATTGCTTATCGTTTTTTTAAAGTAATTTATCCATTCCTGTTGATTCTTCTCAGTGTAATTTTCATTTCGCGAGTAGTCGGCATTATTGTAATACGAATGATAGGTAATAAATAATGGAGATAATGTCGTTTCACCACTAATTTCGGGAGCAAATAATGATTGATCGGTAAAGTCTTCCGGATCTCCTCCCGAACATCCTTCTGTTTTCTTGCTGGTCCACAAGAAGAACAAGCATAAACTACTTAAAACAACTAAAGATATTTTGAAAGTCAGCTTTTTCATAACGTTGCGTTATTGAATGGTCGAGATGGTATAAAACAATATTAAAGGTATCACTATTTAGTTTATCCGCAACTTGTTTCGCTGCTTTTAAACTTAATTCGGGAGTAATTTCTTCTACTTTGATTTCGTCGCCGGGCAGAATAAACGTTCCATGCAACAAATATTCTTTTCTGCAAATGAACCGATCTTCACTTTTTTCGACGAATGACGAATTTCCTTTGAAGTTCTTTGCTGTAATCTCGTTAAGCAAGGTCATTCCTTTTCCATTTCGTGAAAGTATCGACCAGCTGAAAACGGGCAGGGCTACATCGAAGGGCAAAGGATATCCTTTAGCATATTCGATATAGTTTGCGGCATTTTGATAGTCATATATCGAATTGGCAGTACTTTGAGGCGACAAGACCCCCATATTGTAAAACATCAGCATTCCGCGATCTACAGGTGGCACTCCGGTGGTTCTTTTGTATTTAACTTGATGTAATCGAATGGTTGCACTCCAAAGAATATTATCCTTGTAGTCGCTCTTTAAATGCGTTAATAGCTCGAAATATTTTGTGCGTGTCGTTTCTGTCCAGTCACAATCGATTTGCACTTGCTTTGGCTTTTTAGATAGAGTAGTGTTTATGCTATGAAGCAGCGTACTCATTTTCGCAGAAAGCGAATCTATACCATTACTATCGAGATTTTTAATGACTTTATTTTCGATATAAACTACCGGAATCACTTCAATATTGCTAGCTAATTTCGTGGTTGCCGATAGCTTTGCAACCGGAAATGCACTTTGTTGATTTTCTATCCAGCGTACATCGAAATAACGAACATATAATGTATGTACATCTAATTCATTTAGTAAAACACTGTCGGAGGAAGCAATATTTAAATCGCTTTTCCAATAATAAAAACAATGGTTTGTATTCCTGTTGTTTATGCAACCGGTGATTAGAAAAGCCAGAAGGATTAGCAGTGTTCGCGACATGCTTTTATTTTCATCGACGGGATATCCAGCCTTGAGGATCTAGTTTGGTACTGTTCTTCCAAATTTCGAGATGCACTTCTCCGCGACTCGTTTCTTCTGAAGATTCGGCAACGGTTCCGATACGTTGTTTCGTTGTTACTTTATCGCCTGTTTTAACAGTAACATTATCGAGGTTACTATAAACGGTTAGATAATCTCCGTGTCGAATGATCACCGCTTTACCTGCTCCAGGAATTCCGATAACACCACTAACAGTTCCGTTAAATAATGCACGCGCACCGGAACCTTTCGATGTTTGAATATCAAGTCCGTTGTTATTAATCATTACTCCTTTCAATTCCTTATGCGGATGTTGTCCGAAAGTAGAAGTAATGGTTCCTTGTTCAACAGGCCAAGGTAATAGTCCTTTGTTGCCTGAGAAACTACTCGATAATTTTTGAGCTTCAGGAGTTAAAGTAAAGACGTTTTTATTCGTGACGTTTTTATTTCCCGATGCAACTGCTTTCTTCTTCGCAGCTTCAATCTCTTTCTTAATTAAATTCTCAATTGCACGATCGAGTTTTAACTTAGCGGCTTGCTTCTCTTGTAATTGTTTCTTCAGCTTCTTCTCGCGATCGCTAAGATTCTTTAAAATCTGATCTTGCTGTAATTGTTCTTTCTCGAGGGTCGACTTTTGAGTTTGTTCTGTGTTTCGAAGAGCTGTTTTTTCATTCTTCTTCGCTACCAACTCAATTTTCTTGCCCGTTAACTTTACTTGAGTACTATCAATCTGCGCCGCCTGCTCTCTGCGGTATTCGCCGTATTGCTTTAAGTACTTAATTCGACGATAGCCTTGGTTAAAATCATTCGCCGCAAAAATGAACATCATTCGCTGATATACATTCTGATTATGATAAGCATAACGAATCATAGCTGCATACTCATCTTTCAATCGCGCCATTTGTTGCTCTAACGAAACGATTTCTTTTGAGGTGTTTTCTATCTCACCACCGATAGAAGAAATCTCAGTGTTGATAGTAGAGATTAACGATTGACGCAACTGGATTTTCTTACGCAATGCATTCAACTGCTCTGCTGTGGCCGATTTGTTTTTAGAAACTAACTCTAACTGTCGATTGGTAAATTCAATCTCCTTCTGAAGCTTTGCTTTCTTCGACTCAAGATCTTTCTTCGACTGACCATTAACAGAAAGCGTGATCAGACAAAGAAAAAGTAAATAACAAACCCGCTTAGCGAATGCGTTCATAATTGGAAGGGACGTTGAATGGAAATTCCTGTGGTTCACTAACAGTTACTTTTCCGTACTCTATATGTATTTCGAAACTTTTATCGGCAATAATTTTAGTAGTCGATTTAAAAGGGAATAATCCTCCGGTAGTTTCGCGGAAGTCATCATAATCGGTAGTGAGCATCTTATTGATCTTTTGATCCTCTACTTGTAGCTTATCGATGCGAAAGCTATTCTCATCAACATATACGTCTTGAATAACAGGTTTATTCGGATCTTTCTCCTCTAATGCACGACGTAAATTCTTTTTATTGAGTGAACTCAAGATATAGTATTTGTCTTCGAGATAAACGGAGTTAAATCGATTTTCATTTTTCTTATATGCGAAGAAATTTCCGAAAAGAATAGCTTGAACAATTTCGAAGTTCACTTTCATTTGAAGTAACTTATTCACTGTTTCAAAGCTGGTTGCTTGATATTTTGCATGAATACGATCGAGGAACTTCACTGAGTCCGCTGTTACCATCACACGCGCAACTTCAATTCCTAAGAGGGGAGAAATAGAAACCCAGATTACGCTGTCTTTCTTGCTGCGCATACTGATATTAAAAGAAGTCTCGCTACCATCTTGAATAGTGGTAACACTTGCTTTAGCTGTTACCCATTCAGGTTTAAAAGAAGCAGAGTCGAGTTTGCCTAATAATTCTTGCACCGATTTATCCTGCATCGGACGAATTTCGGTTGTAGAATTTGGAGGCATGATAGCTTTCCTACTACGGCACGAAGGCAATAGCAAAGTTGCCGAAATGCATATAACGGCTACGAATATCCGATGAAACGAATTATTCATAGAATTTCTTATCGCTGATTTTCTTGTCAATTTGTTCTGAGTGATCACCTGTAGCCTTAGCTTCTTTCCACTTACTTACTGCCGAATCGATGTTCCCTAGTTTAAACAATACATCTCCGTAATGTTCAAGAATGGTACCGTTCGTATTTCCTCCATGCTCTAGTGCTTTCTCGATCCACACTTTTGCATCTACATACTTTCCTTGTACAAACAATACCCACGCATAAGTATCTTCATTAGAAGGATTATTCGGAATTAACTCATTCGATTTTTTCGACATCTCAGCAGCTTTCTCTAAATCTGCTTTTCTTAGCGATAAATAGTATGCCCAGTTATTAAGGATATTCGCGTTTGAAGGATCTAGTTTTAATCCTTTGTCGTAATATTTATCTGAATCTTCGTAACGTTTCAGTTTATTGTAAACATCACCAAGGTTCGAATAGAATTCTATAAGTTGTGCATCATTATCCACAACCATTTTACTTCCGCTCAATAATGTCTTGGCCGCCTCTTCGTATCTTTTATTCTGAATTTTTGCAATACCATTAAATAAATACAGCACACTTTGATCGGCAAATAAACCTAATGCTTCTTCCGATTCTTTTTCCATTGCTACATAATCCTGCAAATCAGATTCAACTAACATTAATTGTTGCCAAGCTTGCAGATTTTGTTTGTCAATTGCTAACGACAAGCGATATTGATCTCTAGCCTTTGCATAATCGCGATTGATAGAGAGAAAGTCGCCATATACTGCTTGTGCAGCTGCTTCTTGCGGATGAGTTTCGCTCATGCGTTTACTCAACTCCATCGCTTGTCCCATCATCTCAGAGTCATTCTGCACTAAAGGGAAATAAGATGTTAAGATTCTGATTTTTACATCGGGAGAAAGCATCTTCGAGCTAAACGCCTTCTTTAATTGATCAAAAGATTCTGCTTTTTGTCCGTTAGCACGATATTGTTCTGCTAATGCCAAAGAGATAGTAGGATTTTCAGGATCGATTGCCTGCATTCTGGTAATCGTCTTCATCGTTTCCTCTTTCATGTTGTTAGCCGAATACAAATCAACCAACATAGTATAATACTCGATATTCTGAGGATCGGTAGCAATCAACTTTTCAATTTCATTTGCTGCAGCTTTAATATTTCCTTGTTTCAGGTATAAGCGCTGCTTCTGAGAAGTAAGGTCGCGATTAACACCCATCTTCTCTTCAATTTGATCATACAGTCGAATTGCTTCCGGAAGTTTATTCTGCATGAGGAACGTTTCAGCTTCCTGAAACTGATAATCGAGACGATCGGGATGTTCTTTTGCTAGCTTATGAAAAATCACTCCTGCTTCTTCAGCCTTGCCATTGTTTTCGTAAGAATCGGCCAATAACAATTGGTACCATTCATTATCGGGATTAAGATCTGCAGCTTGTTTAGAGAAAAATAATGCATCTGCATAACGCTTCCCATCATTATAGATAGAAGCGAGCTCAAACATGGCAGCATGATTTTTTGGATCGGTACGAAGTACCAAGGCAAATTGCTCAGCGGCTTTCTCGGGATTGCCAACGAGTTTCTCTTTCATCGCATCGAAAAACATATAAGTAGCTTTAATGCGGTTCTCTTCCTCTTGTTTAGAGGTAGGCTTGTTGCCCGGAGCGGAAGCAGTCTTTTTCGTAGAGCCGCAACCGTTAATAATGATAAGACCTGCAAAAAGAGGAAGAAGGAGAACTCGTTTTAAAATCATGATTCTGTTGAATAATCGCCCATGCTTAAATCGCGGAGCTGTTGTTTGTAATGAACGTGATTTCCTATCAAAGAATTGTCGATACCTGCATCACGAAGAGTACAATGTTCACGTACAATGCTGTTTTTAACTACGCTATTTACAATTTTAGTGTTATTTCCTGCAGAAACGTGCGGACCTACCACTGAATTTTCGATAACTACCTTATCGCCGATATAGCACGGAGGGATGATTACCGAATTTTTAATTTGTGCCGAATCAGAAATATGGTTGTTCGGGTATTTTATCTCTAAAACACGGCGGTTGGTATAAACGGTAGCGTCTTTGTTACCACAATCGAGCCACTCATCTACTTTACCTGCTTTAAGGCGAAGTCCTTTGGTTTTCATGTTCTCCAAAGCATTCGTAAGTTGGTATTCACCTTTATCGCGGATATTATTATCGATTAGATATTGCAATTCCTTTTTCAAGTTCTCGCCATCCTTCAAATAATAAATTCCGATGATGGCTAAGTCGCTCACAAACTCTTGTGGTTTTTCAACGAAGTCAGTGATAGTACCGTCTTTTTCAGTCTTCACCACACCAAATTGGCGAGGGTCTTCAATTTGCTTCACCCAGATTACACCATCGCAATCGGCATCCATTCTGAAGTCGGCACTGAATAAAGTATCGGCGAACGCCACTACTACAGGTCCTTTTAATGCCGACTCGGCACAAAGGATAGCATGAGCAGTTCCTAGAGGAGTATCTTGATAGTGGATAGTTCCTTTAGCCCCTAAATTTTCGGCAATGGCAATAAGATTTTTTTCTGCTTCCTCACCAAAATGTCCGACTACGAAAGCAATTTCCTCAACTTTCTGATTACACATGCGGATGATATCTTCCACTAAATGTTGTACAATCGGTTTTCCGGCAACCGGAACTACCGGCTTAGGAGTGGTAAGAGTATGTGGCCTCATGCGTTTGCCCATACCTGCCATTGGAACAATAATTCTCATAATCGGGGTTTAATTGTAAGCATTAAAATTATTTGCCTGTAGAGCCGAAGCCTCCGGCACCACGTTGTGTTTCTTCGAGGCTATCAACAGCATCCCATTCAACACGCGAATGCGCTGCAACAACCATTTGAGCAATGCGTTCTCCGTCTTTAATCTCGAAAGATTCATTACTTAAATTCACCAGCACTACTTTAATTTCACCTCTGTAGTCGGCATCGATTGTTCCAGGGCTATTCAATACCGATAAGCCATGCTTCCACGCTAAGCCACTACGAGGGCGAACTTGAGCTTCGAAGCCGATGGGTAATTCGATGAATAATCCGGTAGGAACCATTGCTCTCTCTAGAGGAGAAAGAGTAATCGATTCCTCTAAATTCGCTCTGAGATCCATTCCTGCAGAAGCCGTTGTTTCATAAGCCGGCAATGCGTGTTTCGACTTGTTGATGATTTTTACTTTCATGTGCTGATTCACAGAGGCGAAAATACTCGAATAAATGGTAATTTTTGAGGGGGAGGGCTCGTCTTTTAAGCTGCCTTGTGTTGATAAAAGCAATGGACTCGAAAGATGATCAAACCGAATAAGCTTTCTAAATTTGGGTTGGGAAGAAGAGGATTGTTAAAAAATAAATTTACTACAGATGTAAGGAAATTGACCTTTCTTCTACTAAACAATAAACGAGAGCGGTTGTTATTAATGCGTGCCCTGATCAAGCAAAGCAATTCAAAAGCGACTGCACTATGAACAACACATAAACGATGAATAACCTACTTAAAAACACCGGCAAAACAGTAATTTCACTTTTTGCCGTTCTACTACTGCTTTACGGTTGCTCGCAAAGCGGACAAGCTGATAATAAACCATTTACCCCAACCATGAAAGATTCACTACATCCCCAAAATCCATATTATTCAAGAACTGATACATCCGTTCTTCATATTTCTGATGCCGAATGGAAAAAGGTTTTACCGGAAGATGTCTACTATATTGCCCGAAATAAAGGCACAGAAAGAGCTTTTACAGGCAAATATTGGGATTTTGAAGGCCTAGGTACTTATTACTGTGCCGCTTGTGGAAATCCGTTGTTTCGTTCGGATGCCAAATTCGGAAGCTCATGCGGATGGCCAAGTTTTTATGAGTCGTTGAAGCCCAATAGTGTTGTGTATGAGGACGATAACTCATATGGAATGCAAAGAACAGAAGTGATGTGTGGTCGCTGCCGTGGACATTTAGGACATATCTTCGATGATGGCCCGGCACCTACATATAAGCGTTTCTGCATGAATTCCATTGTGTTAGAGTTTGAACCGGACAAAAAATAAGTCCAGGAACCGACTCCAAATCGCAACCAAACAGATAAGCCTTCGTTCAAAAAACGGAGGCTTTTTTTGTGAAATTCCTTTTTTGGAGCGTGTTCGAACTTGCAATAATTGATGTAATATTTTGGTGATTTTGTAACCTTTTTTAACCTGATTCGGTTTAATTACGCTAAGAGAGAGTGCCCTCTAGATTGAGTTAATGAGCTAAAAACCATGAAAACCAGAACCGATTTTTTTCTAAAAAGCGTCATTGCTGTCCTAATCTTATTGATTATGGTACTGCTAATGAGCTCTTGCAGCAAAAATGTATTATACACCCACAATAGTGGTAGTGGTAGTAATGCATCAGCTGCCGTAAAAGTGGATGAAGGAAAGGAGAGCAAGATTTTACAACCCGACGATAAAATTACCATCAGCGTATGGGAGCACGACGAACTAAGTATTGGATCGGTGCATACCGTATATAGTGTAGCTGAAGAATCAGGTAAATGGGTAATGTTAGATGCTGAAGGAAATGTAACACTTCCACAAATTGGAGTTATTAAACTCGGTGGACTAACAATTGCAGAAGCATCGCAACAAATCAAAAAAGAATATTCGAAAAATATCCAGAACCCGATTGTTACTATTAAAGTACTGAACAATCAAGTAACGGTTTTAGGAGAAGTACAACGTCCGGGTATTTATGTTTTCAGCTCAGACAATATTCGATTAACCGATGTTTTAGGAAAGTCATCGGGATTAACCGACTATGCTAAAACAAAGCAAATTAAAATTATTAGAGGAAAAGAATCAATTAAAATTGATTTAACAAATATTGCGTTCAACGAAACGCGTGTCCTGCCGGGAGATGTTATTTATATCCCGCCAACAGGAGGAAAAAAATTCGATCGAATAGCATCTAAGCTAATTCCGATTGCCAGTTTGCTTACTGCACTAGCACTAGTGTATAATGTTTCACAAAATAATTGAATATGCGCACCCCCGGAAGTATAGCTCATTTACTTTATCCACTTAAGAAACGATGGTACATAGTAGTAATATGTATCGCGATTTCATGTGTGATCGCCACTCGCTATTTATATATGGCGACACCTGAATACCAGGCAGTGGCAACATTAAAAATTGAAGACTCTCAGCAAGGAATGGCGAACAGTAATTTGTATCGCGATTTCGATGTCTTTAAAGGAAATGCAAAAGTTCAAACAGAAGTGGAGGTGTTAAAGTCACGTTCGTTGTTTGAAAAAGCATTAGACCGTTTAGATTTTTACGTAGAGTACTATCAAGTAAGCGAACTTAAAACAGAAGAAAAATATCACGAAGCACCTTTCAGAGTTGACTTCTCGATAACAGATAGTTCATTCGTTAAACAGCAATATAAATTTCAGTATCTCGGGGGAGAGAAATTTTCTGTTGTTTATGATTTTCATGGAACATCAATTGAGAAAGAAGGAGAATTCGGGAAACAGATTTGCGATAGAGGAGTTTGTATCACAGTTAACAAAGAGCCAAACATCATCAAATATAAATCATCGGCATCGCTCGATAAAAATTGGGAGTTTGTTGTTTACTCAAAAAATGCGTTAGCAGCGAAATTGCAAAACAAAGATTATCTTGTTAAGGCACTCGACAAAGATGTAAATATCATTAAAGTATATTATACACATCCGGTTGCTGAAAAAGCATCGAAGTTAGTTAACGCTGTTGCGGAAGCATACATCAACCAAAGCATAGTAGATAAACAAGATTTAGCAGGTAATACTGTCGATTTCATCAATAACCAATTAGCAACTGTAGGTGCTGAACTTGATAATGCACGTGATGCGATAAAATCATACAGAATAAAAAATGAAATCGTAAATATTTCTCAAGAAACAGAAGCAACTTATAAAACACTTGGGCAACTTGAAATCCAGAAAGTGGATATCAATATGCAACTGGCAACATTAGAAAAGCTTAGTGATTATTTACGCCATAACCGTGAGATTAAATTTACTGGTCCTGATTTAGGATCAATTCAAGATGGGTTGTTTACTGATGCCGTTACTAGATTAAATACTAAAATCAGAGAACGCGACGAAACATTAAAAAAATACACCGAAGAAAGTGATAAAGTAAAAAACATTGACGTTGATATCACTCAGCAAAAGGCTTTCTTGATTGAAAGCGTAAACAATACTCGACGTAAATTATTAGCTCGTCAAGATGAGTTGTTAATAGCGATTGATGATGAAAAAGCAACATTCAACGGTCTGCCGGAAAAAGAAAGCACACTTCAAGAATTAAATCGTAACTACTTCTTATACGAGAAAATTTACAACTTCTTAATTGAAAAGAGAACAGAAGCCTTAATTACTCGTCAGGTAGATGTTTCATTCAATCGTGTATTAGAATCGGCTGTAGTACCGGAAGCACAAGTGGCTCCTCGCAGAGAAGTTGTTTTAGGAATTGCAGCATTCATCGGATTTATAATTGGAGTAATATTAGCCTATGCTCGTCATTATGCTAAACCAAGAGTTAATACTCCGGAAGACATTACTTATAACTCAACGATACCAGTAATTGGTCATATCGAAAAAATGTCGAAGGGACAACCGGCATACAAAAACTTTACTGCACTCACTACCCGAATACTAATGAACCAACCCCATAACAAATCTATGGTGGTTACGGTGACCAGTACATTGAAAGGGGAAGGGAAGTCGTTTGTTGCTGCACAATTAGCACGAACACTAGCCGCTCAGGATAAAAAAGTAATCCTTGTTGATTTAAACACCTATGCTCCAATGATGGCAGAATGGTTTGACGTTCGTGGCATAGAAGGAATGAAAGATGTTTATATGCAACAATCGTCATTACAGAACGTTATTCAAATCACTAATATTCCACATCTGGATGTAATAACTGCCGGTAATGGAGAACAACCAATAGGGCATTTAATTGCGACATCACGAACTAAAGATATTATTGACGAATTGCGTTTACATTACGATGCAGTAATTGTTGATACACCTGAAGTAGGAGAATATATCGACGCCATTCCGTTTATGAAATGGAGCGACTTAAATCTCTATGTTGTAAAAGCAGACTCTGATCGTGATCAATTAATCGCAAATGCAGAAATGGTGAAAGAAGAATACCGTTTAGAAGAAGTGCATTTCGTTATTAATGCGATGAAAGAAAAAAGAAACCATACTGGATTCTTGAGGCCGAAGAAAAGTAAATCAATCAAATCAAAACAGAACGCGCCACAGCTCCAAAATTTATTCATGTGGTAAAAGTATATGCAACTGAGTTTATCATTCCCTAAGAACATTTTCCGTAATACCACACTGTTGGTTTATGGTGATCAGGCTGTTGTTAGCGGGTTTAGCTTTTTATCGAGTGTAGTACTTGCGAGATTCCTCGGAGTAGATGGATTTGGTATCTATAGCGTTGCCTGGTTAGGCGTATTAATTGCCAGTAGCATAAATCAACCATTGATTATTGCACCTATGCAAACGTTGAGTGGTAAAAAGTCACCGGAAGAACAAAATATTTATTTACAAGCCCTCGTTTTCAAGCAATTATTATTTGCTGCTGCCATGGGATTTCTATCTTTCCTTTCTGTACTATTTATGGAGTATATTCTAAAGGATTGGAAAGTAGATTCAATTATATTGGCATTCCCACTTGCAGTATTTACATTTTTGTTGCAAGACTTCTTCCGTAGATATTTCTTTGTAATCGGGAAACCGCATAAAGCAATCCTTATCGATTTTGTTGCTTATGGTGGTGTCTTATTAAGTGCATTTACAATTCACTTTGTACAAGAAATTGATGCGCAATTTGTACTCTTATTAACGGCAGTATTCTTCCTCTATGCCAGCCTCATCGGTATTTGGTCGATCCCTGAATTGAAGTACAATTGGCAGAGCATAAAAGAAGTAATACTTGAACATTGGGATTTCAGCAAATGGCTAACGGCTACAGCTTTATTACAATGGTTCTCGGGAAATCTATTCATTATTGCGGCAGGAGCGATATTAGGTCCTGTAGCAGTAGGAGCAACCCGTATGGCACAAAATATTGTAGGAGTAACACACGTATTATTCCTAGCAATGGAAAACATCATTCCAACGCGCGCAGCGAACCATCAACGTATTGCTGGAAATCATGGGATGTTCAAATACCTTTGGAAGTTTACACTTCAAATGGGATTAATTACATTCACATTACTTGCTTTGATCGCCATCTTCTCCGGAAATATTATTGAATTGTGTTATGGAAAAGCATTTATGGAATATCGTCACATTTTAATTGGCTTCTGTGCATTATATGTGATAGTATTTTTGGGCTACCCACTTCGTTATGCTATCCGCACAATGGAGAAAACGCATTTGATCTTTGTAAGCTTTGTAGCAAGTGCAATATTTAGCATAATAAGTGCATATCCGATTATCAAAACCTTCGGACTCAATGGAGTTGTTGCAGGGTTAATGATTACCCAACTGATAACCTTGTTTATTTACTTGTTTAATATCCGTAAGGAAATCAAGCACTTATAGTTGCACCTCTATACCGGCGCGCTATAACTTTTTGAGCCTGTTTTTCGTACAAAGGGGTAATGAAACCTAAAATCATACACCTAGTACTCGGTAAGGCAAACCCTAACCGTATGAATGGCGTTAATAAAGTGGCGCATAACCATGCGGTGCATATGCATAAATTGGGATATGATGTAGAAATCTGGGGTATAACAAAAACTCCGGATGGTGAAGTGATTGAAAGAGAATTACCCACACGTTTATTTCGTCAGCAACCTTTTTACCGCGATTTAGATCCGAAATTGTTGTACGCATTATCAAAGGCTCCAAAGAATACCATATTTCATATCCACGGCGCTTTTATTCCCGACTTCTACAAAATGTCGAGAATGTTAGTCGATATGAAAAGAAAGTATGTTTATACCCCTCACGGTGCGTTCAACAAAATTGCACTCGAGAAAAATAAATGGGTAAAGAAAATTTACATACAACGATATGAAAAGACAATGCTTAAAGACGCATTTAAAGTGCATTTTTTAGGGCAGAGTGAATTTGATCATATCGACAAGATAATAAAGCTCTCTAATAAAGTTATTATCCCTAACGGACAAAGTTTCGAAGAACTAGAATTCGACTATCATAAAATGAATAGAAAGAATATTCCTGTTTTCGGATTTTGCGGACGTCTTGATTTATACTATAAAGGATTAGATTTATTAGTAGATGGATTTGCTTCCTATGTTAAGAAAGGCGGGAAAGGAGAAATGTGGATGATTGGCGACGGAGAAGATAGAACCACATTAGAAGAACAAGTAAAAACACATGGTATACAAGACAGAATAAACTTTATGGGTGCGCGATACGGAAAAGATAAATTGAACCGTATTGCCAACATGGATGTATTCTGCCACCCTAGCAGATCGGAAGGGTCGCCAACAGCTGTTCTGGAAGCTGCTGCTTTAGGAAGACCGCTTATTGTAAGTACTGCTACGAATGTAGGTCAAATTGTGGAGGCAAATGGTTGTGGAATTCATCTGCACCAAACTACTGCTAAAACGATTGAAAAAGCATGCTTCGATTTTCAGAAACTTTTTGAAAGTCATCAATCAGAAAGCATGGGATCCTGTGCAAAAAAATTGGTAGAGAAAGAATTCAATTGGTTTAGCATTTCAAACCGATTAATTCAGATTTACGAAGGAAAATAATTTGATATGTTGAAGAAACAACCAATACCATTTAATTTAAAACATGTGCACCAATTTATGGTGTTGATGTTGGTATTGAGAATTGTGAGTTACTTCATGTTAAGTGAAGAACTATTTATCACACAAGCAATCAAAGCCGGTCTTCGTACACTATTAACTGCAATCGTAATAGTGCACGGGATAGCACAAATAATGAAAAAAGAAAAAGTATCAATAACTGTAACGCAAGGCTTGCCTTTGATACTTTATTGTACTTATATTTTCTTTGGAGCAGCATCATTATTATGGACAAGCTCGTTTTCACAATCATTAATGCAATGGTTGATGGATTTGGAGACGCTAGTATTTACGTTCTTCTATATGAGAATGTTTTTGCACTATAAACTCAACGACACTAACAATGAACTCAGGGTAGGGAAATTACTTTCCGGAGCTGTGTTTATAATTGCCATCGGTTTCTTTAGTGGAATGATGATAGACCCTGATCATTACTACCGTTTAACACACGGAGGAGAAGTATCAAGGCTAGGAGGATTTATCATTAATCCTAATGAATTAGGAATGCTTTTAGTGGTAGGCATTGCAGGATTTTATACTGAACTCAGAAAAGACGAGAAAATCAGAATATCTATAATTCTAAAGATTGCTTTCTTGACCTATTTGTTAATGCTTACAGGATCACGATCATCATTTATAGGATTTTTGCTGGTATCTGGAATTTATGCATTAACGCAGCCTTCTAAATTATTCAAGAGTATTTTATTTATAGCTATGCTATTTGTTGTCCCAATAGTTGGAATGCAACTCTTCGTAACGCAAAGTAATGCAGAAGAAATTGGAAGTTTAACAGGACGTTTACCATTCTGGAAAGACTTGCTCACCTATAATTTCCCGAAAGAACCTTGGTTTGGATATGGTTATATGCGTATTGACTACACCGATAAATTTGAGTCGATTAATGCGTATGCCGGAGCAATGACACATAACACTTTTTTACAAGTGCTATTAGGTTTAGGCTTAGTTGGATTACTTATCGTAGTCCTTCAATTAGCTTCCTTTATTTATGCAATTATTTCTTCGAAAATTAACGCGAACCGAATAGCCGGATTTTTAATTCTTATTCCATTGATTATTAACTCGCTTACGGAGTTTGGAATCTTTGGAGAGACCAACTATGGTATATTATTTTATTTAATTCTCAATTTTTCTTTCACTTTAGAACCGAACGCTTGCAACTATCGTATAACTCGGAGCACTAACCATTATGAATCGGAATCCGATATACTTAACAGATCTGTTGCTGCTGCGTGATTTATTTGCAAAGCATCATACGCTGCTTATAATTGATCCATTACATCGATTGATAGGCGAATGTACTGGCGATGCTGTAGTGCTGGAAAAGAGACCGGAAGCAGGTTTTGACGAAGCCTTTGTTGCAGAATTAAATGACATTCATCAACTCTCGTTTTATTTGAAAAATAATACTGCAATTTCGTTTTCGGAAATGGCATATATTAATAATCCGGATGGTACCATACGTTGGTTTTTCCCTCTGACGAAAGGGGTTCCAGGACATTTGTCATTATACAACTCGGTAAGCTTAAAAGCAAAGATTTATAAATGGGTATCAACAGTAGCCGGAAGGTTAGGCCAAACCCGTTTATTGGCTTCGGGAATTATTCGAATGCAACAAAATCTACTCGATCAAGTAAAAACGGTTAATGATATTACTCCGGAAGAAGATATTTCCTTCTTTACCGGAACCAGAGGAGCTACAAGAAAGGTAGTGATGGAAATACATAACAAGGAAACGACAGTTGCCTTTGTAAAAATTCCCGTAACCCCTGTTTCTGAGGAGTTAGTTAAAACAGAGACCGAGATGTTGAAAGAGCTAAATAAATACGATTTTACGACCCTTAGTTTACCTAAGGTGTCGAGGAAAATTGATGGCCATGCGCGATTGAGTAATGTTAAACCCGGAATTACGATTCCTGCTGATAGAATCACTGCAATCCATATAAAGGCATTAGCGGAGTTATATGCATTGAGCCATGAACGAAAAGCTATTTCAGATTCAACAGCATGGGAAACCATTTCTGCAAATATGGAATGGTTAAAACGTGATTTACTTTTTACGAATGGCCTCGACAGTAAGTCGACCGGTAACCTTGTTAAATTGTTAAGAAAACTCTACAATACTTTCTCTGCCGGTGAATCTATTTCGCTGTCGGTTTCACATGGTGATTTTACTCCATGGAATATGTATTGCGACGAGCAGCGTCTATATGTTTATGATTGGGAAATGTCGAGAAACGGAATACCTATGTTTTTCGATTTATTTCATTTTACCTATCAAAGTACTATCCTTCAGCAAAGAAAAGACTATTCAACAGTAAAAAGTTCCATCAACCTATGGAAACAACAACCATTGGTGCAGCAAATGCTCCAAAAGTACAAGATAAACCTAGCCTTACACGAAAAGCTTTACCTGCTCTTCACCGTAAGTTATTATTTGAGGCAATACCTAAACGAGAAGGAATTACTTCAGCAAAGTCATTGGATGATCAAAGCCTGGACAGAAGCGATTACAGATCAATTGGAAACGGTGAGCAATACCAGCCACTAATGAATTCTCAACGTAAAATATTCATCGATTATTTTTTCAATGCTATAACGGATCTTCGTTATGCATTCCTAAAATTTTCGCATAATTCAACAAATGATATTCCGGAAACTTCCGATATCGATTTGTTGATTGTAAGGAATGAATTAAATTCGTTTTTGGATATTATTCGAAAGGGAAAGAACATTGAAAAAGTTGACTTGCATAGGAAATCATTTGTTACTTTTGTTAGCGTTTATTTCAAGGACGGGAGTTATTTGGAATTAGATTTGATAAATCGCTTCGAAAGAAAGGGGATAATTTATTTAGATGCAGAAACGATACTAAATAGTGCAATTAACAAGAATCATTTAAGACTTGCCTCTGAGATTCATAATTTTGAGTACATCATGCTTTTTAACATGATAAACGAGTCGGATGTACCTACACGTTATAGAGAATATTATACTTCACAGAGTTTTTCTGAGCGAGCTGAAATATTTAGCTATATCTGCAATAAATATGATTTGTCGATTAATACCTTAGATGAATTATACGATAGAAAATTAAGGGGGCCTAAAAAAATTCTTCGTCAGGTACTGGCGCAACCAATTAATAAGGGACTACCAAAGTTATTACATAAATTCCGCTATTTGGGTGATGTAATTCGCGATACTATTAATAGTAAAGGAATAACCGTTACTTTCAGTGGAGTTGATGGTGCCGGGAAGTCGACTGTACTCGAGAATGTTAGGGTAACACTTCAAAAGAAGTATCGCCAAAAAACAGTAGTGTTACGCCACCGACCATCAATGTTGCCTATCTTAAGTTCTATAAAGCATGGTAAGAAGAATGCCGAGAAGCTCACTTCTCAAAATCTACCACGTCAAGGGAACAATAAAAGTACAATAAGTTCATTAATTCGTTTTCTATATTATTACGTCGATTATATCATTGGCCAATACTATGTATATTTTAGGTATACGCTTAGGGGTTATACAGTTCTTTATGACCGCTATTATTTCGATTTTATTATTGATTCGAAACGATCTAACATTTCATTGCCTAAGCCGATCTTAAAATGGTGCTATTACTTCGTGTTTAAGCCAAAAGTAAATGTGTTTTTATACGCTCCGCCGGAGATTATATTAAGCCGTAAGCAAGAAATGTCGTCGAACGATATCCAACAGCTAACCGGCGAATACCGTGAATTATTTGAAGAATTAGGTAAATCGAACAAAAAGCAGCGATATATCTCCATAAATAACACCAATTTGGAGGAAACTTTATCAGTCGTAATGAAACAGTATGTAAAGGCTGCCGTATAAGGGATAAAACCCCTTAAACTTAAGCCTTCATGGACCGTAAACAAATCACCCCTCCAAACATTCATGTTGTTAGTTCGGAATACCAAATTCCGGTAATTGATAAACTTTTAGGCAGAACCACCTTAAAGTGGCAATGCGACGACGGTCACAGTGAAAAACTTACTGCCAGCCTTCGTTTTACCGACTACGAAGGAAATCCTCCTTCTTTCTATAGCTTAACGAAATTACCTTTCGTTGCTAAAACTTATTTCCAAGCAAAGCGTTCGCCAATCATGTCGAACCCTGTGCCTTTTTTAGTAATGGATGCAATCCGCTATCTTGATGGAATGGTTAAACCGGGAATGAAAGTAATGGAACTTGGTGGAGGAAATAGCTCTCTTTGGTTTTTAGGAAAAGGAGCAAAAGTGACTACTTACGAACATGATGTTCAATGGGCTCAAATGGTATTCGAAACTGTTGAGAAAAGCCCTGAAAAATACAACGAAGAAAACTTTGATTTAAGAGTGATGCAGGGAACTGCAACATTAAACGATATGATGACTCAGGAAGATGGATCTTACGATATCATCTTGATAGATTCAATGAATGAATTCACTCGTCGTAACGATTGTATTCGCGTTGCAATGAAGAAAATTAAACCGGGTGGCTGGTTAGTACTTGACAATAGTGATAATCCGGTTAACTGGAAAGGCGCTGAATTATTAGAAGGAAAAGAAATGATTCGCTTCTCCGGATTTGGCCCAATGGCATTCTTTGTTTGTCAAACTACTTTCTGGAAAATGTAATATGCTTAAAGCAGTAATTATATTTCTCGGTAAAAAGAAAAACCCGGCGTTTACGTTGGATGAGCATGCCTCTACAGGTATGCTCTTTACTTTTATTGTTGATAAAGCAATTTCTGTTTTTAGAGGTGCCCGTTCAATATTTGCAGGGAAAAGCCCTAATATGCTTATGCTGGGTAAACGCGTTACCGTTAGTAATTGGAAAACATTTTACTATGGTAAGGGTGTTCAAATCGGAAAGGATGTAAGTATTAATGCTTTCGGAGAGGAAGGATTAACAATCGGCGATTATTCATGGATTGGACCAATGTCTTTTCTTAAAGTATCATTCTCTTTTAATCAGCCGGGAAAATTTATTCGTATCGGCAGTCATGTCGGTATTGGTGAATTTGCTCATTTAGGAGGTGCAGGAGGTTTGGAAATTGGAGATGATTGCATAATTGGCCCATATCTAAGTTGTCACCCTGAGAATCATCAATTCGTTGATCAACAAGAATTAATTCGATTACAAGGTGTAACTCGTTCCGGAATTAAAATTGGTAATAACTGTTGGATAGGAGCGAAAGTTACTGTACTCGACGGAGTTACTATAGGAGAAAACTGTGTGATAGCTGCCGGTGCAGTTGTTACCAAAGACATGCCCGCCAATGCAGTAATTGGTGGTGTTCCTGCTAAAGTTATTAGAATGCGTGACCATAAAGACACTAAAATGTCGGCCGTTCATGTAGCATAAAAATTTAAGAAGATGACTGAATCTAATATTAAATTTAAGACTGTTTTAGTTAGTGCATACGCGGTTAATCCGTACCATGGGTCAGAAGATGGCATGGGATGGAATTTTATTAATCAAATTGCACGCTTCAATAAAGTAATTGCCATCACGAGAGAAAATACGCGCCCTCATATCGAGAAATATATGAAGGAAAATCCGTCGGTGCATTATACAAATATCAACTTTGTATACTACGATCTACCTTACTGGATGAGATTCTGGAAGAAAGGGGGGCGCGGTGCTTTATTGTACTATTACATGTGGCAATATTTTCTTCCAGCATTTGTGAAACGTCAAAAGTTGGAATTTGATATTGTACATAATTTAAATTTCCACAACGACTGGACACCCTCTCGTTTATGGGTATTAAGAAAGCCGTTTGTCTGGGGGCCTATCGGTCACCATTCTAAAATTCCGAAAGATTATATCTTACACGTATACGGATATCGTCAATATTTCACTGAACAATTGAAGTGGATGACGAAGAAGTATTTTTGGCAAGTAGATCCTTTATTACGTCAAACCGTAAACCATGCAGATACAGTTTTAGCAATGAATTCTTCAGTAGCTAAAGTGCTTCAAATTCCTGAAGCAAAAGTTGTTCGTATGCCTTCGGTAAGTACTGAAGCGCCCGGTGAAAAACTACCTCATATCAGCAATGGAAAATTTACGATTCTTTCAGCCGGACGTTTTGTTCCATTGAAAGGTTTCGATATTACAATTAAATCGTTTGCACGATTTAGGTCTCAGTTGCCGGTGGTGCAACAAGATAAAGTAGAGTTAGTTTTAGTTGGCGACGGCCCATATAAAGAACAATTGGTAAAACTAACGGAGGAATTATATATACAAAAGCAAGTTCGATTTATCAAATGGTTAGACCGCGAAGACTATAAACAGCTTTATGCCAATTCACATGTATTCCTTTTTCCTTCTCATGAAGGTGCTGGAATGGTAGTTGCTGAGGCACTTTCTTATGGATTACCTGTTGTTTGCTTCAATAATGATGGTCCGGGAGAATTCGTTGATGATACTTGCGGAATAACGGTTCCGTATAACCGCTATGATACTAGTATCTCTAAATTCGCAGAGGCATTAAATGCAATTTATACGGATCCTGTTTATTTCAATAAGTTATCGGAAGGTGCTCTCGAAGCATTCAAAAACCGATTTGATTGGAATTTGAAAGGAGAACATCTTCGAAACGTTTACAATGAAGTAGCTTCAAGAGCTGTTTAAATGAAACCGAAAATAGTAGCAGTACATTTATTAAACGACTTCAGTGGGAGTCCCATGGTTTTGTCGCAAGCCTTAATAGGTTTGCAAAAATCAGGACACGAAGTTGTTATTCATACTGCAGGTGGTCGAGAAGGATTTCTTTCTGATATCGATTGCAAGAAAGAATATTTCAAATATAAATTTTTCAGAAATCCGCTATTAAGATTGGCAGCATTCATTTGCAGCCAACTAGTAGTATTTACTCAGTTACTGAAGTATAGGAAAGAAAATGTAGTTATCTATGTAAATACACTCTTGCCATTTGGAGCTGCTTTAGCAGGTAAGATTATGGGAAAAAAAGTGGTTTATCATATTCATGAGAGTTACATAAAACCGGTTGCTTTAAAAAACTTCTTAAAGGGCGTAGCAGCTAATACCGCCGATACCGCAGTTTATGTATCTAACTATTTATGTGAAGCCGAAAAGATTAAAAACATTAAATATAAGGTAGTGTATAATGCTTTGCCTGATGAATTTGTTTCGAAGGCCGATGGATTTAACTATCATATTCCCAATGCAAGCTCGTTTACTGTATTAATGGTTTGTTCGCTTAAAGAATATAAGGGAATAAATGAATTTGTTGCATTGGCAAAACGCCATCCGAAACTAAGATTCGAAATGGTATTGAATGCGACAAAGGAAGACATTTCCAACTATTTTTCTGAAGGGAATATTCCTTCGAACCTAACATTGTTTCCAACTCAAAAAGATCTTGATCCTTTTTATCGTCGCGCTTCATTACTGTTAAACCTCACGAATCCGCAGTTATGTGTAGAGACATTTGGTATGACCATATTAGAGGCGATGTGTTATGGAATTCCAGTAATAGCTCCTCCGGTGGGTGGCCCGGCAGAAATTGTTGATTCGGGGAAAAATGGATTTACTATCGATGTAAGAGAAGAAGCTAATTTGGATTTTGCCATCGAAAAACTATATGCAGATGGTAATATGTTAAGCTCGTTCTCCTCGAAAGCAAAGGAAACTTCTTCACGATTTAGTACTCACGATTTACAAGGGGAAATTGTAAAAATCATCTCCTTGATGTAATATTGATGTAAGGTTTTTGCCTTTTTTATCCTGTTTTCAATAAATACCCAAAAACGCGAATAAAATTCCAATTTCTTACACAATGTTTTGTAAGATTTCCTGAAAGTTTTGTAATAGGTTACACTCATTTCCCCTCGTAAAGAGCGTAATTGCTGAAAATTCAACGAGCATTTTTAACGTTTTTTTAAAGAATCTTACAAGCGTTTAAACATTCCTTATTTATTGTAGCGTTTTCAACAGGATTAGCGTATCATGTTCATAACCTAAAGACCAAATAAGTTCTGTTATGCAAAAGAAGCGTGTCGCTATTATTGGAACAACCGGACTACCGGCTAAGTACGGTGGATTTGAAACCTTAGCACATCATTTAGTTGATCGATTAAATCAACGATTCGATCTTACAGTATTTTGTAGCTCTAAATATTTTTCTAAAAAAGGAGTTCGTCGTACACATTATAACGGCGCTAAGCTCGAATATCTTCCTTTCAACGCAAATGGATATCAAAGCATTATTTATGATGTAATTTCCATTTTAAAAGCAATGAGAAACAATGATGTTCTTTTGCTACTTGGTGTTTCCGGAGCAATCTGTTTACCATTCATTAAAATGTTCTCTAAAATTCCGGTTATTGTAAATATCGATGGACAGGAATGGAAACGTCAAAAATGGAACTGGATAGCGAAGAAATTCTTAGGCTTCAGCGAACGCTTGGCAGTGAAGTATGCCGATCGTGTTGTGGCAGACAATAAAGTAATTTACGATTATGTTGTCGATTGCTACGGGCAAAATGAAGCTTCGCTTATCGAGTATGGTTCAGACCATGTTAAAAAGGTTAAGTTGAATGATGAAGCTATTGCAAAATATCCTTTCTTAACAGGAAAGTATGCTTTCAATGTTTGTCGTATAGAACCTGAAAATAATGTCCATATATTTCTTGATGCTTATGCTCATCGTCCACATGAAACTTTGGTAATCGTAGGACTTTGGAGTCACAATGAATACGGACGTAAATTGAAAGAATATTTCAGTGAGTTTTCTAACTTGCATTTACTAGACCCGATTTATGAGCAAGAAGATTTAGACATCATTCGTTCAAATGCTTCTTTGTATTTACATGGTCATAGTGCAGGTGGAACAAATCCTTCATTAGTAGAAGCGATGGCTCTTGGTTTACCGGTTGTTGCTTTCGATGTAGCGTATAATCGCGAAACAACAGAGAATGTTGCACGTTTTTTTGATTCAACATTAACACTTCATTTACAACTCGATCGCTTAACGGATACGGAATGTAATTCAATGCGTTTGAAACTTGAAGATATTGCTTCAACCCGTTATACCTGGGGAAGAATAGCAGATTTATACGCTCAATTGTTTGGTGAAAATCAAAATTCGTCTGTAATAAATCTAACTTCTGAAGCATCTATGCGTAAAGAAGAAGTAATTGAAATTAAAACTCAAGAAAGAGAAGAGGCGGCTGCATGAAAAAGGTAGCATTGATGATTGTTGCGTTGCTAGTTTGTACTTCTTCATGGAGTCAAACAGTAACTACTATTGCCGGTAGTGCTTTGCTTTCCGGGAATGGCAATGGCATCGGTACATCTGCTCGTTTCAATGAGCCTCACGGTATTGCTTCCGATAAAAACGGAAATATATTTGTTGCCGATCGATTAAATAACTGTATCAGAAAAATTACTCCAAGCGGTGTAGTTTCAACTATTGCCGGAACAGGAGTTGCAGGTAGCAATGACGGATCAGGCACTGTAGCTACTTTTAACGAGCCATGGGCTGTTGCAACAGATACACTAGGTAATTTATATGTTGCCGATACAAAGAGTTATAAAATTAGAAAAATTGATGCTTCCAATAATGTATCAACTATTGCAGGAACCGGTGTTTTTGGAACAACCAACGGACCTGTGAATGTTGCGAAATTTGGATTTTCATCTGGAATTGCTGTAACACGTGATGGAAGTATCATCTACGTTGTTGATCATAATACACATGTTATTCGTAAAATTGAAGCGGGTATAGTTAGTAATCTAGCAGGTACAGTTTATATTGCCGGTAGCAATAATGGTCCCGGAGCAACTGCAACATTTAATCATCCTTATGGTGTTGAGCTCGATCCTTCAGGAAATTTAATTATTGCCGACGAATGGAATAATACTGTTCGTAAGGTTACTCCAACAGGAACTACAACAACATTTGCAGGTACAGGTATTATTGGAGGTGTTGACGGTGCAACCTTGGCCGCATCTTTTAATTATCCTTGGGATATGGCCGTTGATTCACTCGGTAATATTTTTATAATGGATGGATATAATTTTACCGTTAGAAAAATAAATGCAATAACAGGTATTGTTTCTACTTATGTAGGAAATGTAGGTGTAAGCGGAGCATCAGATGGAAGTGGTGTTAATGCTACTTTTAATAATGCTGCGGGCATAACGTACAATCGAGCCGATAAATGTTTGTATATCGCCGATACAAAAAATCATACGATCAGAAAAGTATCTAATGCTTCTTCTATCGTAATTAATTTAGCAACAACTTCATCTTCGGTTTGTGCCGGAGATAGTTTGCATTTTACTGCTACCCCTTCGGGACTAACTTCATACACGATACTTGAAAACGGAAATGTACTTGGCACATTCGCAAATAATTCTGCAATTGCTATTCCTGCTTTGTCATCAGGAAGTCATACGTTAACATGTACAGCATATGATAATACTGGAGCAATAGCTTCATCTAATACAGTTTCTGTTACCGTTGCAGCTTCTTTTAGTCCGGCAATCAGTTCATCAAACGGAAATATTATTTGTTCAGGAGATTCAGTATTGCTATCTACTCAAGCAGGTAATTCCTACTTATGGTCGAATGGAGCCGTTACTCAAAATGTTTATGTGTCTACCGCAGGAAACTATTCTGTTACCGTTACAAATTCAAATGGATGTAAAGGTTATTCTTCAGCATTTAATTTAACTGTTCAATCAGCACCTAATGCAACAATCACATCTGCAAATGGTAATATTGTTTGTCCGAATGATTCTTTAGTACTAACTGCTTCAGCTGCGTCTTCATATTTATGGTCAAATGGTGCAGTAACGCAAAGTGTGAATGTCCCAGCAGGAAATTATACTGTTACTGTTTCTAGTGCGAACGGATGTACAGCAAAATCTTCTGTATTTACCATTACAAATTATGCCGTAACTCAACCTTCTGTTTCTCCAAATGGTACTATTAGTATTGTTCAAGGTGATTCAGTACAATTAACTGCAACCGGAGGGACATCTTATACCTGGTCGAATGGTCAAACGGGAGCATCAATTTATGTTTCAACGGCAGGAAATTACTACGTTACAGCTACCAGCACTAACGGATGTGATGTGAATTCTATTCCTGTTATCGTTACATTAGTAAACGGTAATACTATGATCTCAGTAACAGGATCAACTTCGTTTTGCGATGGTAATTCTGTTATCCTAACATCTGTTTTTTCTTCTGGTAATCAATGGTACTATAATAATTCGCCTTTACCGGGTGAAACAAATCAAGTATTAACAGCAAGCGACGCAGGATATTACAAAGTAGCAGTATGGCAAGGTAGTAATTGGATCAATTCTGATTCTATTTTAGTCACTGTTTATCCCGCAGCGCAATACCCCGCTGTATCAGATACCAATGTATGTCGCAATGCATCAGTTTCTATTGTTGCAAATGGTTCCGATATCTATAAATGGTATACCGATCAAACAGGAAATACACTCGCGTCATCAAATAATGTTTTAACGATTTCTCAAGTTGCAAATCCACAAACATATTATGTGGAAGCGACCAATATTTATGGCTGTTCAACTGTGGATCGTTTAGATGTGAATATCGGATTATTGCAAAGTCCTCAATTAGCATTTCAGCCTAGCACCCAAGCTTCGCAAGGAATGTTTACCACAACTTTCATCAATACTTCAGTAGATGCTGATATGTATTCTTGGACTTTTGGCGATACAGCAAATAATACTTCTACCGATGCTAACCCGGTGCATATTTATGCCTCTTCGGGTAATTACTTTATTACGCTCTATGCAGAAAACTCTTTAACTGGTTGTGTTGATACAATTTCGCGTGTAATAAATGTAATCGGGAATAATAATTTATTTATTCCAACAACATTCACCCCAAATGGAGATGGTAAAAATGATTTATTCCGTGTGCGCGGAGATCATTTTACATTGGAAGAAATGTTGATCTATGATCAATGGGGTAAATTGCTCTATCGCACCGATAATTCTCGTCCTAATTGGGATGGAAGAGTTGGTGGTGATGTAGTTCAAAATGGAACATATGTGTATCGAATACAGATTGTAAACGACAACAATATTTCTTCAGTATTAACAGGTTCAATCACAGTTATCAAATGAGAGGCCTGCTACTACATATCGCAATTTTAATGTGTTTGTCAGGATCTCTTGTTGCACAAGATCCTCATTTTACACAAATTAATCGAATTCCTTCTTTCTATAATCCGGCAGCAGCAGGAAATGGAGTTGAACATATTCGTTTAACGATGCTTTATCGTAACCAATGGGCAAGTGTTACTACTCCGTTTGTTACTCAAGGATTTTTCTTTGATAAACAAGTAGGTAAAGTTGGCTTAGGAGCGAATCTTGTAAATAATTCGGCAGGAGAGGCAGGAATTCGTCAGTTATTACTTAACGGAATTCTTAACTATAGATTCGATTTCGAAAAAAATCATTTTACTGCAGGAATGCAAGTGGGTCTAATTCAGAAAAGTTTTGATCCTTCGAAAATGACTTTCGATGATCAATACCTTCCGGATCAGGGATATGATCCTTCTAATGCAACTGCAGAGACATTCTCTTATACAAAAGTTACTCGTCCCGACTTAGGTTTAGGGATGTTCTGGTCACATGGTACTCCGGGAAAAGATAAGATATTGCCTTTTGCGGGATTTTCTGCTCAGCATATTTTACAACCAAAAGAAACTTTTATCCTAGATCAAAATAATGTTCCTATTAAATTAAATGCGCAAGCAGGTTTAGGAATACATGTTAATGATGATTTACAAATTACGCCATCCGTACTATATGTTAAGCAACAAAATTCATCAGAATTAGTTGCAGGAGCCGTTGTTCGATTGCCATTGCAAGAAAGAAATATGGTGGAAGGCGGTATATACTATCGTCAAGGAGATGCTATGGCTTTGTATGGCGGCTACCAATGGAATAATTTCTTATTGGGAGCATCATACGATGTAAATATCAGCGGACTCACTAAAGGTCCGGGAGCGTTTGAACTAACGTTAACGTATATACCAAAAGCGAAAATCAAGAAACAACCGGAGAAGAAACCAACGAAACCGGTAGTTGTGAAGAAACCTGCACCTACGAAAAAGCCGGCATCTACAACAAAACCTACAGAGGCTAAGAAAGTGGAAGCTAAAGCTCCATCGAAAATTAGCTCTACTGAAAATACGAAACCTGTTGTTAAAAATGAAACTCCGGCTAAACCGAAGTCAAATGCGCCAACAGTGAAAATTTCGGCTACAGCTCAACCTAAGAATCTTAAAGCAGCAGTTGATTCTGTTAAGACGATTACTCCTACGGAATCTCCTAAGATTGTACAACCTCAAGTAAAGGTTACTACACCAAGTGTTACATCAGCGCCTAAGGTGGATTCTATGCCAACTCCTCCTGCAGCTTCTAGAAATACAACAACGATTAAGGAAATTAAACTTAAGCCAGTAGTAATCAACAAGAATTCGATTAAGAAGCCAACTTCTGAGATAGTAAAACCAACTCAATTATTGCCGGTGGTTACAACTCCTCTACCGATAGGAGACTTTGAAGAAATTGAAAAACTTAATACTAAATCGATCGCAATTGATAAATCATCAATGGAAAAGCCTTCGATTAGGATTAATCCGATTGTAAGTTCCGATAAAGTTTCTCCAACCTCGGCACCGATTGAAAGAGAAAATATCGAAGTTAAAGAAATGAAAATTAAACCGATTACAATAGATAAGTCGTCTATTAAGAAACCGGTTGTTAAAATAGCTGCTCCGTTAGCATCTTCTAAAGTGGAAAATTATGCTCCGATTAGAGATGAATCAGAAGTTAAGCTTCTTAAGATAAAATCACTAATAATTGATCGCAAATCAATTAAGAAGCCTGTAAGCACAATAATAGTTCCGGTATATGATAAATCAGAATTAGTTAGAGGAAATGACTTTAGGAAAGAAGTAGCTATTAAATTGATGAAGCCAAAGGCAATTAGATTCA
The DNA here is from genome assembly GCA_029547265.1 of Bacteroidota bacterium. Classification (GTDB taxonomy): domain Bacteria; phylum Bacteroidota; class Bacteroidia; order AKYH767-A; family OLB10; genus CAINEC01. The sequence goes on along the minus strand of JAKPPP010000090.1, from coordinate 7,829 downwards.
ATAAAAAATCGATTAAGAAACCGGTAGTTGAATTGCAAATTCCTTCTGATAGCGATAATGATGGTGTTGAAGACCGCATGGATCAATGTCCTGATCAAAAAGGTACAATTGCAACATTAGGTTGTCCTTTAAAAGAAAATATTAATTCGAAGGAACAAATTGAAAAAGCCTCCGTAGAATCTACGAAAGCTATTATCGAAGAAGTTCCGTTTGAAGTAGAGTTAAATGAACAAAATAGTTCTTATATGGGAGCTATTGAATTCGAAAAAGGCAAATCACAATCACATGGCGTGTACAAAATTGATGTGATAGAGCCTGCTCTTGACAGTGCTTGGTTTAATAAAGATTTCAATATCGTGCTAACCGGACATACTTATCAAGAGTCTGATGCTAAAGTTTCTATTGAATTGTCTAAAGCTCGTGTTGAAGCTGTAAAAGCAATCTTTGTTAAGAAAGGAATTGACCCTTCAAGAATAATTGCAGTGCCTTATGGTGATCGTAAGCCTGCCACGAATGGAAATAGTGTATATGATATTGCAAAGAATCGTAGAGTTGAAGTTTATATATTAAAACCAACAAAGTAATTTATTTATGAATAGTTTTTTTACTTTTATATGTCCTTTAGTTATTTCTTCCCTTGTTACCGCTTACTTAATTCCATGCTGGATTAGCGTTTGTAATAAATGGAATCTATATGAAAAAACAGATGAACGCAAAAAGCATAGGGCTAATATTCCTACGCTTGGCGGTTTAGCGATATATGCCGGAATCATGATTACATTTTTGATTCTCGGACAAGACTTAGCAGCTCATACGATTAAGTACTTAATGGCGGCTTCATTGATTTTATTCTTTACCGGATTCTTCGATGATTTATTAGACTTACCCGCTTCTAAGAAAGTCGTTTTCCAGTTAGTTGCTGCATTTTTAATTTCATTTGGAGGTACTCGTATCACTAATTTATATGGCATGTTCGGAATAAATGAAATGCCGGTAATTTTCCAATACTTAGTTACAATGTTGTTTATCGTTGGAATTACAAATGCATATAACTTGGTTGATGGTATCGATGGCTTAGCAGGAAGCTTAGGCTTAGTTGCCAATATGATATTCGGAACTATATTTATCTTGAATGGCTTTACTGATTTTGCCATATTATCATTCTGTATCAGTGGAGCGCTATTAGGGTTTTTACTCTACAATTTCCACCCGGCGAAAATATTCATGGGTGATACCGGATCATTAATTATAGGATTCTTAATTGCATCACAATCAATAAATGTTTTGTCGATGAGCAGTACTATTCCGGGGATTGAACAAGTTAGTCCGGCATTGGTTATGGCCGTAGTATTTGTCCCTGTTTATGATGTAATAAGAGTTAGTGTTATTCGAATTCTAACCGGATATTCTCCTTTTAAACCCGATCGTAATCATGTTCATCATATGATTTCTGAACAAGGTTTCGGACAAAGAGTTACAACTATGATTATTGTTGGCCTCAATATTTTATTTGTTGTGATGGCAATAATATTTAGCAGATTAAACATCAATCTTTTCATTGTCTTAAGCTTTTGCCTTGGTATGATTATGATTAATACATTGATGATGGCTCGCCTTGCTACCTTGTGGGGAAAACTTGGCGGGAAGCTGTATGATAGAAAAAGATTAGCTGCTTAGTTGATATTACCGCAGATTTTTTACTTTTGGTTTTAAATCTGCAAATATGAATCGTTTCGTTACGTGTTTATTCTTGTTGTGTACAACAGCAACTTTTAGTCAATCTTCCGACTCACTTATTATTCGAAAATTCTACGAGGAGTCCTTCGTTAATGGCAAGACTTACCATTGGCTTGGAGAAATATGTTCTTCAATTGGTCCTCGTGTAAGTGGTTCGCCACAAGCCGAAATGGCAGTAAACTATTTGAAGAAAGAACTCGATCAACTTTCATTAGATAGTGTTTATCTTCAAGATGTAATGGTTCCTCATTGGGTAAGAGGGAAAAATGAATCTGCTTATTTTCTCGATGGTAAAACTCAACAATCAGTCAATATTTGTGCATTAGGAGGAAGTATTGCAACTCCGGCGGGTGGATTGAAAGCAGGCATTGTTGAAGTGCATAACTTCGATGAATTAAAAGCTCTTGGTAAAGAAAATGTTCAGGGAAAAATTGTTTTCATGAATCATCCGATGAAACCTGAATTTATAAATACTTTTGAGGCTTATGGTGAAGCTGCCGGATTTCGTTGGTCAACAGCAATGAAAGCAGGTGCTATGGGTGCAGCAGGTGTTGTTGTTAGGTCTATGACATTGTCGATGGATGATTATCCACATACCGGTGCAATGGGTTATTCCGATACCATTCCCCAAATTCCTGCTTGTGCTATCAGTACTGTAGGAGCAGAGGCTCTAAGCAAAGCGCTTAAAGCGGATAAAAATCTTCAATTCTATTTTCAACAGTTTTCCGAAATTTTACCTGATACGTTATCTCATAATGTAATTGGTGAAATTCGTGGCTCTGAATTTCCTAATGAAATTATTGTTGTAGGTGGTCATGTAGATGCATGGGATTTAGGTCAAGGTGCTCACGATGATGGCGCTGGTGTAGTTGAGTCAATGGAGGTACTTCGTTTGTTTAAAAGACTTAATATACATCCAAAGCGCACAATTAGATTTGTCGGATTTATGAATGAAGAAAATGGTGGAAAAGGAGGAGAGATGTATGCCAAACAAGCTAAACTAAGAGGAGAAAAAACTATCGCGGCAATTGAAAGCGATGAAGGCGGATTTACCCCTCGTGGATTTTCTTTTAATGGAGATTCGTTGCAATCGGAATACTTAAAGAAAAACAAATCGCTTTTCATGCCATATGGCTTAAGTAAATGGGAAAAAGGATATGGCGGATCGGATATCAATCACTTGGAAGACCAAGGAACCTTACTCATCGGATTTATTCCCGATTCACAAAGATATTTTGAAGTTCATCATGCAGCTACTGATACCTTCGACAAAGTCAGCCGAAGAGAATTAGAAATGAGTGCTGCAAGTATTGCTTCTTTGGTTTATTTGCTCAGCGAATACGGAGTTAAATAATCTTAAATTGATCGGCATCTTTATATGCCGGGAATCGCTTTCTAAAATCAATTAAAGGCTGCTTATCTAATTGTATTGTTGCGATTGATTGTTTCCTAGGTTTTATCTGTAATAAAGGATTTCCCGTCATATCTAAAATAGCGGAATAGCCATCATGCATCATTCCGCTAACGTCTTCACCAACACGATTAACAGCAACCATGTATGATTGATTTTCTATTGCTCGAGCAATTAATAGTTGCTGCCATGGAAAACTTCTTACTGCCGGCCAATTTGCAACGTAAAGTCCCAAATCATATTCAAGTGTGCCTGTTGATGTAGTTTTATTTCGACTCCAAACCGGGAAACGTAAATCGTAGCAAACAAAGGGACAAATATTCCAACCTTTATACGGAATTATTATTTTCTTATTCCCTGCCGTATACACTTTATCTTCGCCACCCATTCTGAAAAGATGTCGCTTGTCATAGTGTAAGTATTCACCTTTGGGCTGCATCCATATAAATCGGTTGTAGTATTTTTTCTTCTCTTTAATAATAAGGCTTCCACAAATGACAGATTTTAACGATGCTGCAGTTTCACGCATCCACTGCATTGAAAATCCATTCATCTCTTCTGCTAATCCGGCAGGCTTCATACTAAAGCCCGTAGAAAACATTTCAGGTAGAACAATTAAATCTGTACCGCCCTTCTTCAGAGGAGAAAGTAATTTGTTGAAGAGCTTTATGTTTTTTACCGGATCTTCCCAATGAAGATTTGGTTGAACTAGAGTGATGGAAAGCGGTTTCATGTTATTTTATTTTTTGCAATCGTTCTGCTGCTTTTTCAAGCGTTTCATTATCCTTCGCAAAACAGAATCGTAAGAGATGATGATCCTTCGGTGTTCCATAAAAAACAGAAACCGGAATTGATGCAACACCATTTTCTTTAGTTACGCGAATGGCATAGTCAGTGTCTTTTTCATTGGTTATTTTCGAATAATCCAATAACTGAAAATAGGATCCGTTACATGGTAAAGGGACAAAAGCACTTCCTTTTATCTGCTTTAAGAAATAATCGCGTTTTTCTTGATAGAACGACGAAAGTCCTGAATAATTGTTTTCGTCTTTCATGTATTCTGCCAACGCAACTTGCAGAGGTGTATTAACCGAAAAGACTAAGAACTGATGCACTTTTCTAAATTCTTTCATTAAGTTTTCAGGACCTAGAGCATATCCGGTTTTCCAACCTGTTGCATGAAAGGTCTTGCCAAATGAATAGATGATTAAACTTCTCTCCGCTAATAAAGGAAAACGAGCCACACTTTGATGCTCATACCCATCAAAAATTATATGCTCATACACTTCATCACTTAAAATAATAATATCTGTGTCCTTGGTTATATTTTCAAGTTGCTGCATATCTAATGCAGTGAATATAGTTCCGGTCGGATTCTGCGGGGTATTAATCATGATCATCCGCGTTTTCGGATTGATCATTTTTTTTACTGATTGCCAATCAATTTTATATTCGGGAGGAGTGAGCGGTACATGTATAACTACTCCTCCGGCTAATTCAATTGCCGGAACGTAACTATCATAAGCAGGCTCAAAAATGATTACTTCATCGCCTTCATGTATCAAAGCGGTAATGGCAGTATACAATGCTTGCGTTCCTCCGGCGGTAATGGTAATTTCGGTTTCAGGATTGTATTTCGCCGAATAAAGTCTCTCCATCTTTTCAGCTATACGCTCTCTTAAGCCAATCAGCCCGGGCATTGGAGCGTATTGGTTAAAACCATCCGTCATTGCCTTATGATAAAGACGTATTAGTTCAGGAGATACCGGAAAATTGGGAAATCCTTGACTTAGATTGATTGCCGAGGTTTCCGTTGCTAATCCCGACATAATAGTGAAGATTGTAGTACCTACCGTCGGCAGCTTGCTATTAATATTTCCTTTGTAATGCGACATTTGATGTTGAAATATTGTAAATTGCCTGTCACTAAACCATAAATTCAATAATCTTGCAATTCAATTCAGAAAGCTAAGATAAAGGCAGAATAAATATGAAAAAAGTATTTCAGTCAATTTGTATTATTTACTTGTTCTCAATTCAATTTTGTTTGGCACAATTTAAGGTGCCTGATTCGGTAGCAGTAAAGATGAAAAATCAACCGGATACTGTTGCTATTGATGTTTTGAATGAATATGCTAAGAATGTTTATTTGAAGGAATTTGATAAAGCCAAATTGATAGCCGACAGCACCTTTAAATGGGCAAAGAAAGTGAATTATATTAGAGGCTATGCAAAATCGCAAGAAATCTCCGGTTTGGTGTATTATTATAAAGGTGACTATAATAAGTCAGCCCAACTTTTTGTTAACTCACTCAAATTATATGAACAATTAAAAGATCTAAATGGTCAAGCTCTGCTTTGCAATGATATGGGCAACATGCTTCGTAAGCATGGAGACTACCAAGGAGCAAGAACGTATTTGTACCGCGCATTATCGTTTTATACTCAGTTGAACGATGTTGACGGATTAGCTAATACAAATAACAATATTGGAGTGACTTTTGAATTTATGGGTCAAGTTGATTCCGCTATTTATCATTACGAAAAAGGATTGAACTACTATTCTTCTCTTAATAGTCTCACGGGAATGGGATATAGTTACGATTATTTGGGTATCGTTTATGCTTATAAAAACGAATTCGTAAAGTCGATCGATTACCTCGAAAAAGCATATAAAATTCGCGAACAATTAGGGGAGAAACAATCGATGGCAGTTTCTTTAGTGAATATCGGCGAAGCATATGCCGCTATGAATCAATTTAAGAAAGCAGAGCCGTATTATGCGAAAAGTTTAGCGTTAGCAGAAGAAATGAAGTTCAGCGACCTAATTTCTTATAACAAGAAAATGATGGCCAATTGCGCCGCAGGAGAAGGGAATTATAAAGCCGCATTCGATTATCTCAACAATTATATCATTGTAAATGATAGTTTGTTTAATTTAAAAAAGAACGAGCAACTCACAGAGATTCAAACTAAGTACGAAACAGAAAAAAAGGCCAAGGAAAATATTGAGTTGTTGCAATCTAATAATCAAAAGGAATTAAAGCTCGCCGGACAACGTATTCAGATTGCTATTATGGCCGGAATTCTTTTATTCGGAGTTTTTGGTGCGATGCTGTTTCACAATAAAAACAAGTTGAACCAACAACGCATCTTAACCGAAGAAATTCAAAAACAAGAGAAACTTCGTTTAAAGGCGATGATTGAATCCCAAGAAGCCGAACGCCAGCGTATCGCAGCCGAATTACATGATGGCTTGGGACAAGTACTTTCTGCTGCCCGCGTAAATCTTGCAGCATCCAATCAGGCTGATAGTCATCTTAAAACTTCTCTCGATCTCATTGATAAAAGCTGTTCTGATCTAAGAGAGATTTCACATAATATGATGCCTTCATTGTTGAAGAAATCGGGATTACCTGCGGCCTTGCATGAAATTACCGATCGAATTAATCAATCAGGAAAAATTTCTGTAACTATAGATCATGATGATAACTTCGGACGTTTATCTCCGGAAATTGAAATTCAGATTTTCCGTATCGCGCAAGAATTGATTAATAATATTCTCAAATACGCAGAAGCTACCGAGGTGCAAATCCAATTGATAGTGGAAGATTCGATGTTTACGATGATGATTGAAGATAATGGGAAAGGTTTTGATAAAGAGATTCTGAATTCAACATCAGGAAATGGTTGGTATAATATAAAATCACGACTAAATTTGATTTCAGGGGATGTAGAGATCGATACTCGTCCCGGTAGTGGTACCGTGGTAACAATTATTGTTCCTACAGCATAAAATTGAAATGATGGATAAGATAAGCGTTTATTTAGTAGATGATCATCAAATTATTCTTGATGGTTTAAAAGCATTATTGGGTCAGGATAAAGTGATAGAAATAGCCGGAGAGTCAACTCGCTGTAAAGATGCTTTTGAGATGATAAGTATTTGCAAGCCTGATGTTATTTTAACTGATATTCACATGCCTGATATGAATGGTATTGAATTTTCTCGTTTGGTTAAGAAGAATTTTCCGGACATTAAAATTATTGCATTAAGTATGTCGGCCGAAGAATCTTTAATTAGCGATATGCTTGATGCTGGTGCTTCCGGTTATTTAGTTAAGAATACCGGAAAGGAAGAATTAAGGGAAGCATTGATAAGAGTGGTTAGCGGGGAGGTTTATTTTAGTCCTGAAGTAGCAGCACAGCTTTCAAAATCACTTTTAAGTAGCAGAAAGAAAGAAGAAGATACATCCGTTAAATTGACTCAGCGTGAAGTGGAGATTGTGCGACTTATTGCAAAAGAATATAGCAACGAACAAATCGCAAATACACTCTTCATCAGCGAGCGAACAGTTGAAACACATCGTAAAAATATTTTCAGGAAAACTAAAATTAAGGGAGTTATTGGTCTGCTGAAGTATGCTATGGAAAATAAGTTACTTGATTAAATTATCGATTTGTCCTTTGTCAGATATTTTTTTGAGTCCCTTTAAACTTTATCGATTTAAGACAGTCATACTGCTTCCTAACCGATCATTTATATGAAAAACCTTATCTGTATTTTATGTTTAATTTTTCTCCCCAAGTTTTTATTAGCCCAAAGAAATGTTGTTTTAATTATTGCGGATGATCTTGGCACTGATTATTGCGGTTTTTACGAAGATTACGCCGATACTGC
>JAKPPP010000336.1 GCA_029547265.1 Bacteroidota bacterium | reverse complement strand
TTTTCCGGCTTTAGACGCAAACTGATATCGCCGAAAAGCGTCCCAAATGAACCGGCTGTTAGGCTCGCTTCGGCTTTCGGTCCGTCTTCCGCATCTTTGGTGATTAAATTTATTATTCCGGAAATGGCGTTCGTTCCGTATAAGGCTGATGAAGGTCCATAAACCACTTCTATTCGTTTGATATTTTGCAAATTATAATGATAACCACCGTAAAATCCTCCCGAATTCAATTCATTGATCTCGACCCCATCAATCATCACTAAAATTAGATTATTCTGACTGGGTGCTCCGCGTTGAAAAGAATAGCTGTTAAAACCTAATATATCGCGAAATTGAAATCCGGGCAGATCTTTTAGAACATCTTCCAGACTGTGGTAGGCTCGCTCTTGAATTTCCTTTTCGGTAATGATCCGAACGGTAGCAGGCACTTTATCAATGAGTTGCTCCCTCTTGGTAGCAGTCGTGACTTTGATATTCATCAAATCACTTAAATCCATTTCTAGCCATTCATCTAATTCAGAATCCTGCGCTAGAGTAACACTGATAAGAAATAAAGAAACGGCAAAGACGCTAATTCTCAACTTTAACATAACAGTGCCCTTTTGAGACAATTGTTACAAATTTTTGAGAATAAGTCATTTTCGTTATTAAATAGCCACCAATCCTATATTACTCAAGAATTATCGCAATGTCAATGGAAATGCTACCATCACTCACTAAATCAATGACTTGGTGGAATTAGGTTTGTCACTTCTATCCCTTGATTACGCCCAGTGGTTTGAAGCGGGCGACTTTACGAACGATACCGGCCGCATCTACCGAATCAACCACTTCGCCCACATCTTTATATGCAAATGGCATTTCTTCGGCGATAGTTCCTTTTTCTTCCGCCATTACATAGACTCCACTTTCCGCTAATGCCTGATATAAATCAAGACTGCGGGCTTTGGCTTTGGCTTGATGCCGCGATAAAATTCTACCAGCCCCGTGGCAGGCACTACCAAAGGTTTCTTGCATAGCAATCTCTGTCCCAACGCATAAATAACTCGCCGTGCCCATATCACCGGGAATTAGTACCGGTTGACCAATTGCTTGATAAATTTCTGGTAATTCAGGATTACCGGGACCGAAGGCGCGGGTTGCACCTTTGCGATGAACGCAAACCTTGATTTTTTTCCCACCATATTGATGTTCTTCAATCTTAGCGATATTATGCGCAATATCCCAGACTGG
>JAKPPP010000320.1 GCA_029547265.1 Bacteroidota bacterium | reverse complement strand
CTCGATACGTGGTTTTAACTGGAAGAATTCTTGATCGTCTCCTTTTGGTGTTGGTCCTGAAATGATCAACGGCGTACGTGCATCATCAATCAATACTGAATCGACCTCATCGACGATAGCGAAGTGATGTTCACGTTGTACAATATCTTCCGGACTTCTCGCCATGTTATCACGTAAGTAGTCGAAACCAAATTCGTTGTTTGTTCCGTACGTAACATCAGCCATATATGCTTTTCTACGTTCGGCAGAATTTGGTTGATGCTTATCGATACAATCTACAGATAATCCTAAGAATTCGAATACAGGTCCGTTCCACTCAGAGTCACGTTTCGCGAGGTAATCATTCACCGTTACTACGTGAACTCCTCGTCCGGCTAAAGCGTTAAGGTAAATAGGTAGTGTTGCCACCAATGTTTTACCTTCCCCTGTAGCCATCTCGGCAATTTTACCTTGATGTAATACAGTACCACCAATTAACTGAACATCGTAATGTAACATGTCCCAAGTCATTTGGTTCCCTGCAGCCATCCACGTGCTTTGGTAGTAAGCTTTATCGCCGCGAATAACAACACTGCTGCGTTTTACTGCAACTTCACGATCGTGATCGAGAGCAGTAACTTCTAATTCAGGTGTTTCTTTATAACGACGTGCTGTTTCTTTCACTACTGCAAAAGCAGCGGGAAGAATCTCGAGTAATACTTCCTCGATCTTAGCATTACGATCTTTCTTTAATTGATCTACACGACTGAAAATATTTTCTTTCTCCTGTAAATCCATCTCAGGATTATTCTCAGCAGATTCAGTTAATTCCTGTAGCTCTTTTTCAACTGAAGCAATATGCTCGTTGATTTTATTTCTGAATTCGAATGTGCGATTACGTAACTGATCATTAGTCAGTGATGATAACTGCTGATATTCATTGTTCACTAAAGGAACATAAGGCGAAAGTCCTTTTAGATCACTTTCCGCTTTGCTTCCGAAGAATTTCTTCAGTAAGCCATTTACAAATTCTAACATATTGGGTAATTCAAGAGTGTGCGAAGGTACTATTAATTGATGAGACGAACACTAGTCAAATAGCACTCCATTTTGCTCTTTTTCAGGATTGTGTGAAAAATTGTCAGTCTACCACTTGACAGGCATAGGTTTCGAACGTATTTTTGACAGAAACCAAAACTAATAAACAAGGTCACTCTATGTTGGACTGGGATAATGATGATGATGAGTTCGATGCTTCCGATTTCGACGGGAATGAGTCTGCCAATGAGCAGGCCATGAGGGAAATCAAGCAGGAGGATGAACGCATCCGTAGTCTACCGCTCATGAAAACAGCCGGTCAAATCTTCAAATTAGTGGAGGCTTTGATCGAAACTTTACCGGATGACGATATGTCAGCTAATTATAAGCGTATTTTAATTGAAGACGCTATTGTGCTGGCACCAAAAATCGCCGCTGCGGAAGGTGCTGATATTTACACCTTTAGGATGGAAAATGCGGTAATTATTAAAGTTGCTGCACGTAATTTGCTGAATCAAACTTCTGCCATGAAGATGCTTGGGTTGAGTGAACCTCAATATTTGGACTTGCTCAGAAGTGAAATTGAAGATTTCAGGGTTCTTTTTGTGGCTTGGGTAAAAGGCTTCGATCGTAGTAAAGATATTCCCGATAATTGGGGATTATTCAACGACTAATTTTCTTATAAATCAAGTTTTTTTAGTGTCGGTGCCAATTTATTGGTTATCGTCACCACTACTAACGTCATCGCACCTCCGAAAATCACCGAGTTTGTTAAACCGAGCAGTCGCGCGGTAACCCCTGATTCGAAGGCTCCCAATTCATTACTGCTTCCTATAAAAATGCTGTTTACTGCGGCTATTCTCCCTCTCATTTCGTCGGGTGTAAACGATTGAAGTATAGTGGATCTGATCACTACGCTCACATTGTCGAACATTCCACTTAGCATCAGTAGAACAAACGATAAAAGGAAGCTCGTCGAGAGAGCAAATCCGATCATACATATGCCGAATCCGGCCACGCAAATAAGCATTTTTCTACCCGCATTTTTATGTGGCGGCCTGAATGCCAATACTAAAGCCATCATTACTGCTCCCAATGCCGGTGCAGAACGCAAATAGCCTAATCCTTCGGGTCCTGTATGAAGTACTTGATCGGCAAAAGCCGGCAATAAAGCTACCGCCCCGCCAAATAATACTGCAAATAAATCGAGTGTAACTGCCGAAAGCAGAATGGGTTGTCGAAAGAAGAATCGAAGGCCGGTTTTGAGTGACTCTGCAATTGACTCTCCTTCGATTTTAGGTGGAATAGATGTTGGTTGCAGAGCGGTATAAAGCAGAGTTACTAACAATATGAACGATGCCACGATAATACTTGAGAAATATGGCCCGATTTGCGCATAGCACAATCCCCCGAGTGCAGGTCCCGTTACCGCCCCAATTTGCCAAAGGCTGCTATTCCATACCGACCCGTTTACGTATTGATCGCGCGGTAATATTTGTGCCCAATACGCGGCTTGTGCAGGAGTATGAAATCCTCTAGCCATTCCAACCATAAAAATGACAGCATAAAGAGGCCAAATAAAGGAAGGATGATCGAGATGAGTGTAATAAACGAGTACGAGTGCGCCGCAAAACATTAAAAATGCCGTAACTACCATTATTTTTTTG
>JAKPPP010000310.1 GCA_029547265.1 Bacteroidota bacterium | reverse complement strand
AGGTGTCATTCCTCCACCTCCAGCCGACGGTGCAGATTCCGATATTCCGCCAACGGACGAAATACCTTCTTCTCCTTCTCCGAAGTAGCTGTATATGTAGTCCTGTTTCCAAATCGTCGTGCTGTACGCTATTTCCTCTATCTCAACGTTTATCGTTCCTCTCAAGAAGTCCTGACTTCCAGAAACCATGACGTATTTCTTACCAGAACAATCTCTGAAAGTTGCTAAAGGATCAAGCACGATGCTGTCTATTTCGGCCGTTAACAAGTCGTGCGCTATCGAAAACATCTTCGAGCGCTGCCGTGTAACGTGCTGCAAGATAGGCAATTCGTCAGTGTTGTCAGGCGCTGTCCATCTTTCAGTTAATAAGCCTGTCGAAGTCAGAAGTGATGAGGTGTCGTCAATCGGATACGGATAGCCGTAACCGTTCAAGCCGCTTGTCCTGTAATCGCCGATAACCGTCGTGTCAGTCTCATGAACCTTCGTAAAATTGTCGCCTTGTGTGGTTTTGTAGATGTTGCCTTTAGGAATCTCTGTTTCATTGTTGAATGTAACAGATGAAAAGTTTATTGCTAAAGTAACATCACCGAAGTAGCCTTGAGGCTTTATTATTGAAGCCTGATAAATACGTATTTCTATGTCGTAATTAGTTACGTTGTCAACTTCAAGCTTACCAGATATTTTTCGAGCTCCAGGAACTGCAGATGTATAATTATCGCCTCCTAAATTTAACGATAACATAAAATCGTCTGAATGAAAATCGTATTCAGTGAATAAACCGCTTTTATTCAACGCGTATATGTCGTTAGCATCATTTCTGTTTCTTGCGATAATAACAAAAGGATAATAACTACTAAATACACCGATAACTCCAACATCAAAATTAATGTTAACAATATTATCGTTTAAAGATACAACAGGAAAAGTAGCTTTCAAATAAGGTGCGTCCTCAAAATTCCAACCTGTTTCAGGATTAGTATATACAAGCTTATTTGCAGGATTAGTGTTTACACTCAACAAATACGGCAACGTATCGTTTGATCCGAAAATAGGAGTTATTTCTGTATCGCTGTAATTAAACCCTATTATTTCTTTGTTGTTTACCTGCGCAATGAAACCGTTTACCGCAGTCCATCCGCTTAATGCTTCAGAGAAATCAAAGTTTTGCGGGTGTTTCCTTCCGCCGCCAAACTCGTGATACACGCCTACCGCCGACGCTACCGGCATGATTTGCCTTCGTGCGCCTACCGACACCTCATCGAAATCGACGTATTGCGTCGTCGGCAGTGCAGTGCCTTGCTCAATCTGTATCTTGTTCGCTACGTACCATTGTCCGTTTCGTTGTACGACGACCGAGTTTGTCATGACAAGTATCGATCGCAGAATATCATAACAAGAAATATTTCGTCCTTTCGTGTCAGTGAATCTTTGTGAAATTACCTTACTTGCAAAGACGTTCTCATTACCTACTACACTTGTGAAATCCGCCTTCAGGTTTATAGGCAACGACAGCCCTGTTTTCGATAAACACGATGAAACAAGCGACGACAATGTTACCATCGCAGG
>JAKPPP010000293.1 GCA_029547265.1 Bacteroidota bacterium | reverse complement strand
TCTAAGTTTAGTACAGCCATCACCGTTAGTTGTAAATGCTGTTGTTGATTCTGTAAAATGCGCCGGAGATAATACCGGTGCTATTACTTTAAATGTTTCCGGAAGTACTTCGCCTTATCAGTACAATTGGTCGTCGGGTGCATCAAGTTCTTCATTGCAACAATTATATGCAGGTACATATTCTGTTACTGTTACCGACTATAATGGTTGCGCGGATACAATAACTGCATTAGTATTTGAACCCGACACTTTGGATGTTAACACTGCCATTACTAATGTTCGGTGTGCAGGTCAACCTACAGGTTCTGTTGTCGTAACTCCTACGGGAGGAGTTGCTCCTTATTCAATTGTTTGGAATAATAGTCTAGTCGTTGGATTTACTCCTACTTCAATGAATGCAGGAAATTATTCAGCTATCATCACCGATGCCAATAGTTGCACATCTTCAATTGCAACTCAAATTACGCAGCCCGCAATTCTAAATGCGGTGGTCGCTATGCCTCCAACTTTATGTATAGGACAATTTGTGACTCTTCAAGTCAATACTTCAGGTGGTACACCTGCTTATCATTATCAATGGAGTAATGGTGCCACAACCGATACAGTAACTGTTAACCCTACTCTTTCTACTTCTTATGCTGTAACAGTAACCGATGCAAACGGTTGTGTTGTGCCGGTAATTAATACTAACGTTAACGTATATCCGCCATTGTCACTTTCGTTGTCGGTTTCGAACGACACTATTTGTGAAGGACAATCGGTGTTGTTGAACACTGTTGCAACAGGGGGGAATGGAGGACCTTATTCATATCAATGGAATAATTCAATTACGGGTAGTTCGCAAACTGTTAGTCCTGATTCGACTTCGGCGTATTCAGTAATATTGACCGATGGCTGTGGCACTCCGTTTGTTCAATTAGCGCAAACAGTAGTTGTAAATCCTACTCCTGTTCCTGATTTCATCCCGAATAGCATTAAGCAATGTATGCCGGTAACTGCAGTGTTTGTTTCAAATTCTCAAACTACTACAGGTTCTACTTATTCATGGACTTTCGGTGATAATACTTCAGGAACCGGAAGTTCACCACATCATTATTATGGAGCACCGGGTGTCTATGATGTTGCATTGACAGTAACAAATGCATACGGATGCTCTGCTACGATTTCAAAAAATGATGTTGTTGCTGTATATGATTTGCCTACTGCCGGTTTCTCTGCCGATCAATCTGTTGTTGAGATATTAACTCCTCAGGTTACTTTGTTAAATCATAGTAATGGTGCAACAATGTTTAATTGGACCTTCGGCGATAATGGTTCTTCAGTTGAGTATAGTCCTACTCATACTTATAGCGATACCGGTAGTTACCAAATTCAATTAATCGCTATTAGTCAGCATGGGTGTAGAGATACTGCCTATGAAACAATTCATGTGATGCCTGATTTCTCAGTCTTTATTCCGAATGCATTCTCTCCAAATGGTGATTGGTATAATGAAGGATTTACAGGCTACGGAGTAGGAATTAAATCGGCCAGCTTCAAAATCTTCGATCGTTGGGGTGAGCTAATTTATACTTCCGATTCGCTGGGTAAACCTTGGGATGGTACTTTCTCTACATCGGGAGCACCATGCGCAGAAGGCATTTATGTTTACTTGTTCGATATTATTTCATTCGACAATGAGCCGCATCAATATTCCGGACGTGTTAGCCTTGTGAGATAATCAAAAGTCTTTGTAGTTTTGTTTTTCTAAAACCATTACTATGCGCTCTGATGCAACTACCGTAGATGAATATCTTGAAACACTTCCCGATGATAGGAAAGCGGCAATATCTTCATTAAGGAAGGTCATTAAGAAAAATCTTCCAAAAGGGTTTAAGGAAACAATGGGTTATGGAATGATAGGATATGTAGTGCCGCATTCTATTTATCCTCCAGGTTATCATTGTACTCCCGAATTGCCCTTGCCATTTATGAATATTGCTTCGCAAAAGAATTTTGTGGCGGTATATCACATGGGTATTTATGGTGATTCTGCTTTACTTGATTGGTTTGTTGATGAATACACTAAAGTTGTTGGAAAGAAACCCGATATGGGCAAAAGTTGTATTCGTTTTAAGAAGCCGGAAATGATTCCTTTTGAACTGTTTGGGAAATTAGCCTCGAAAATTTCGCCTGAAAAATGGATCGAAATGTATGAGAAAATACTGAAACGCAAATAAAAAGCCTTGCCTACTGAAAAGCTCAGATGCAAGGCTTTGAAAGATTGCTTTGTTTTGGCAATGCAGCTAAGAAAGGTATTTTTGATTAAACTATTCAGTATTTCAAGAATTTTAAGTCTTTTTTAACCTTATTTGCTCTATATCACCCACTAATTTTATTGCGAATCGTGGATTTAAGGTAATTTTGCTGCTTAAATTCAAGAAAATGAGTGTCTCTCCTAATTTAAAGTCTGTAGCTCGTTACGCTACTCCAATTCGTTCCGTTTTGCGTTCTTCTAATGAAGATGCCGTTGAGTATTTGTCGTGGGCAACTAACTATAACAATAAAGGCCTCCAACTAGATGAATTGAAGTATTTTGCCGATGGGGAAGTGGAAGAACATCATCGCTATTCTTATAACGATGAGGGGCATATGATTTTACATGAAGTTTCACTCCCGGAAGATGGTATTGAGGAGTCTTTCATCACTGTAAGAGATGTGAATGGTTGGCCGATAACAATCGTGAAAATGTATGGCGATGATCCGGGTGAGAAAACAATTTATGAATACAATGAATCGGGACAACCACTGAAAATTATTCAGTATGATGCCGATGGTGAATTGGATTCTTCCGAGCAAATTCAATACGATTCTCATGGTAATATGCTGGAGCGAATTATCGAAGCGCCTAATGCTGATCGCCCTTACAGAAAGGTAGTCTTTAAATACAACGAAAAGAATTTGTTAGTGATTGCAGAAGAGTTTGATGCCGACAATAAATCGGTTGGCCGACATGAATATTCTTACAATAACGATGGACTAGAAACCAAATTACTTCAGTATAACGATCAAGGCAAGAAAACCGCTGAAGTAGATTCCGATTACAATGAAATCGGTAAAATAGTTCGTAAAGTTTCTCGCGGATTTTATACACGTATATCTAATTTCGAATACGATGAATTGGGAAGAATTGTTGAAGAGTCGTTAAGTGATGAAAATGGATTCGTGATTTCGCGATCGAACTTCGAATACAATGAGAAGGGTGAACTGATAGGTGAGATTGTTTATGAAACCGACCTTACCAGAGCAGGTAGAGATACGCATCTTTCATATCGTTACGAATATTCTTACTTTAATTAATTCCTTTTATAACTTTCTACATTACTGTTTGTTGTAGTAAATAAAAATTGAGTCATGGCATTTAAAAATTTACAGGAGTTCGTGAAGTTGCTCGAAGATGCAGGCGAATTAGTTAGGATTAAAGAATATGTTAATCCTGAATTAGAAATTACTGAAATTGCCGACCGTGTTTCTAAGCAATATGGTCCCGCTTTGCTTTTTGAAAATACAGGATATGATTTTCCTGTGCTTATTAATTCAATGGGGACTGAGAAGAGAATGGCCATGGCATTGGGTGTTGAAAAACTCGATGACTTAGGTGAGCAGATAGAATCTCTTTTTAAAACACTCACAGGTCCGAAACATTCAATGTTCGATAAGTTGAAGATGCTTCCTCAACTTGGTGAAATAGCATCATGGATGCCTAAATCAATAAGTGGTAGAGGTGCATGCCAAGAAGTTGTGATGCAGAATCCTGATGTCACCAAATTGCCTGTTTTGAAATGTTGGCCTGAAGATGGTGGTCCTTTTATTACGTTGCCTGTCATACAAACTAGAGATCCTCATACCGGAATTAGAAACGTAGGATTGTATCGTATGCAGGTGTTTAATGAAAAGATGACGGGAATGCATTGGCATCGTCATAAGGTATCTGCACGCCACTTTAATGAATATAAAAAACTAGGACTTCGTATGCCCGTTGCCGTTAGTATCGGTGGCGATCCGGCTTATACTTATTCTGCTACCGCTCCACTACCTGATGGTGTTGATGAGTTTATGTTAGCAGGGTTTATTCGTAAGAAAAGAGTGGAGTTGGTGAAATGTTTAACTATCGATTTAGAAGTTCCTGCAGATGCAGATTTCGTAATTGAAGGTTATGTTGATCCAACAGAAGATTTTATTCTTGAAGGTCCTTTCGGTGATCATACAGGATATTATTCATTAGCAGATTTCTATCCGCGTTTTCATGTCACGGCAATCACACATAGAAAGAATCCTTTGTACTTAACAACTATCGTTGGAATTCCTCCTCAAGAGGATGCATGGATTGGAAAAGCTACTGAGCGTATTTTCTTAGCGCCGATAAAAATGACCGCAGTTCAAGAAATTGTGGATATGGTATTGCCTGTTGAAGGTGTGTTTCACAATCTCGTGATCGTAAAAATTAAAAAGGATTATCCCGGACAGGCATTAAAAGTGATGAATGCAATGTGGGGCGCAGGTCAAATGATGTTTACGAAAATGATGATTGTTGTTGATGGTGATGTGAATATCCATGATAATGCTGCCGTTGCAAAACATATTTCAAGTCACGTAAACGTTGCTCGTGATATTTTCTTTAGTCAAGGTCCTTCCGATGTACTCGATCACAGCTGTTCAAGAATGGCTTTCGGAGGTAAAATGGGAATTGATGCAACTGCTAAGTTAGAAGAGGAAATAGATCCATCTGCACTTGCCGATAAAGTAAATGTTGATGCGTTGTTGTCAAGTTTGCCTGCAATTACTTCTGCAGTTAAACAGCATGATGAATTAAAAGATTTGAATTTATCACTGTTGTCATTGGGAATTCCTGTTGTGTTCGTTTCTATTCATAAAAATCGCAAAGGTCATGTGAATGAAATGGCCACAACATTGCTTAATGATCCTGCCTTCTCTTTAGTGAAAGTCCTGATTTTCCTTGAAGATAATATGGATATCTCTGATGTTGCCGATGCTGTTTGGCGTTTCGCTAATAATGTCGACCCTCGTCGTGATCATACCATGGTAAAAGCATCTCGTGCGAATGAAGTAGATCATGTTGTGTTCGATGGCACGCGTAAAACAAAAGCGTTTGATGGCTTTGATCGCGATTGGCCGAATATTTTAGCTTCTGATGAAAAGACTGTAAAACGTATTGATGAAATTTGGGGTAAACTCGGATTAGGTGATTTTATTCCTTCTCCTTCGGTAAAATACAGCAAGCAATTATATGCAGGAGGAGCCGTTGCTGTTGATCAATAACTAGTCTTTGTGTTTAGTTTTTAGTGTAACTACCACAGGATAGTGATCGCTGAGTTTTTTTCTTACCATAGAATATTTTAAACACTCAAAATATTTGCTGTGTAAAATGTAGTCGATTCGGTATGGTAAAAAGGATCCGTTGTAGCTAATACCAAATCCTTTGCCTTTCTCTGTATAGCAGTCTTTTAATTCGTGACTGATGGTGTTGTAGGCATAAGAATAGGGTGGGTCATTGAAGTCACCGCAAATTAAAATCGGATATTTGCATGATGCCATATGAGCACTAAGGATATCTACTTGCTCAGTGCGTTTTATTACCCCTTTTTTAATATGTGTAATAATCGACATCGCTCCATTTACAATATCTTCTTTCGATCCTGAATCGGGATTCGCTATAAACTCGTAATCTTTTTTCTTGAAGTGATTCGATTGTAAATGTACATTATACACTCGAATTGTATCTCCCTTGTAAAGCACATCGCAGAACATTCCGAAATTAGTACTTCCTTCTTTGAAAAAAACTAATCCTTTATTTATAATTGGGTATTTGCAATAAGTCGCTAATCCCCAATGGAAATCATTGTATAATGTAAGTCCATATTGAATTTGTCTGTAAGGTGATTTCAATAATTTATTCAACGTATCATTGTTCGCGAAGTCGGGTTTGTCACTATGATAATATTCTTGAAAGCAAGTGATGTCGGGCATTTCTTTTGTTAATAATTCGAAGATTTTACTTCGGGTCTTTTTGTTGCCGCTCCAATTGTATAAATCAAAAAGACGAACATTGTAACTCATTACTTTTATCGAATTTGCTGTTTCGGGTTCTTCTATAACTAAAAAGGAGGGGCGATAAAACAATTGGAGTTTGTCGTACCCAAGTATGATTATAAAAATTGATATAAATACAAAGCGATTTCGTGAAATAGCCCAATAAATAATAAACCCAATATTTATTAGAAGGAAAAATGGATAGGTATATGATATCGGTTCGAAAATCCAAAATACCTTCGGGCTAAATCGGGGAGTAATTTGAACTATCAACAAAATTAATGCAGCTAACACATTAAGGAATAATATGGTCTTCTGCAATATGCCGGCCCCCAGAGCCTTTTTTTGTTCTTGTTGAGTCATCCGTTGCAAAATAAACTAATTTATTCGTCGTTACCTCTTCTTATGAGCTTAGAATGCTAATTTTGTAGCAAAGATTTCTTTAATGAAGAATTACTCTCTGGCATTTTCTCCTTGCCCAAACGATACTTTCATTTTTGATGCAATGATCCATGGTCGTCTAGCCGATTACAAAGACACCTGGGATGTGCATCTGATGGATGTTGAGGCATTGAATAGAAACGCTGCTAATCATATGTTTGATGTTACTAAATTGAGTTTCGCTGCCTATGCTTTTGTTTCAAATCATTATCGAATTCTTGCCGCCGGTAGCGCTTTAGGTCGTGGCTGCGGACCATTGATTATCAGCAAAGTTCCAATGAATATCGATGATTTGAAGGATGCTGTTATCGCTATACCCGGAAAGCATACTACCGCCCACCTGTTAATGTCGATGTTTGTGAAGGAGTGTAAGGGTAAAGTTGAAATGCTATTCTCCGATATCGAAGAGGCTGTCCTTTCCGGTAAGGTAGATGCTGGACTTATCATCCACGAAAACCGATTTACTTATGCAGCAAAAGGCCTCCATAAAGTGGCCGATATGGGTGCTTTGTGGGAAGAAAAAACAGGAAATCCTATTCCCCTTGGCTGCATTGCAATAAAAAGAAGCTTACCCCAGGAAGAGATGAAAGTAATTGAAAATCAGATAAAAAACTCTGTTCAGTTTGCTTTTTCTTACCCCGAGTTGTCAAAACCATATATCAAAGCTCATGCCCAAGAGATGAGCGAGGAGGTGCAACAACAACATATTAACCTGTACGTCAACGATTTTTCAATAGATTTGGGGACGGAAGGGCGTAATGCTATTTCTGAGTTATTTAATGAGGGGCAAAAAGCCGGTATTTTGCCCGAATTAGTTCATCCGGTGTTCGTATAAATTTAATTTGAGTCATGATAGTAGTAACAGGAGCCGCAGGGTTTATCGGAAGTGTGTTGACAGGTCGATTGAATAAATTGGGCTTTAATGATCTTTTATTGGTCGATGATTTTTCGTCGCAGACTAAGCAGAAGAATTTAGCGGATAAAAAATACGGACGTCAAATTGATCGCGAAGCTTTCCTTCCTTGGTTTGAAGCGAATGCTGATAAAGTTTCTTTTGTGTTTCATATTGGTGCACGTACCGATACTACAGAGTTTAATAAAGAGATTTTCGATAAGCTGAATGTAAATTATACTAAGGCCATTTGGCGAGTTTGTACCAGCTTTAATATTCCGTTAGTGTATGCCTCTTCTGCTGCAACTTATGGCGACGGTGAGTTGGGATATAAAGATGATGAATCGAAAATTCCGGATCTTAAACCACTCAATCCATATGGATGGTCGAAGCAGGAATTCGATATCTGGGCTTTAGAACAAGATGCTACTCCTCCGCAATGGCAAGGATTGAAATTCTTTAATGTTTATGGCCCGAATGAATTTCATAAAGCGAGAATGGCATCTGTAATATTCCATTCTTTTAATCAAATCAATGCAACTGGAAAAGTAAAATTGTTTCGCTCTCATCGCCCCGATTATAAAGATGGATGGCAGTTGCGCGATTTCGTTTATGTGATGGATGTAGTGAACGTTTGTGTGTTCTTAATGCAACACAAAGTGACATCCGGTATTTATAATTTAGGAGCCGGAAAGGCGCGCTCGTTCTATGATCTTGCTGCTGCTACTTTTAATGCAATGAATAAGGATACCAATATTGAGTTCGTTGATATCCCTGAAGATATAAGAGATAAATACCAGTATTTTACAGAGGCAGATATGTCGAAGTTAATTGCTCAAGGTTATAACACTCCTTTTCATTCTTTAGAGGAAGGTGTTACCGATTATGTGAAAAATTATTTGATGACAGGAAATTATTATTAAGTTGTTTATGGTTAAAGCTATTTTAAAATCGAAAGTTTTCAGGTATTTCATCTCCGCCGGTATTGCTACTTGGGTTGATATTACTGTGTACTTTGTGGCCTTTAACTATATCTACCAAAAATCAAATATCGATTTGTTTGGTGTGTATACTGTGTCCGCACCTACAGCTTCACTAATTTTGTCTTACACTATGGGGTTAATCACTAATTTTTTAATTACAAAGTTCTTAGTGTTTAACGAATCGGAATTAGCAACACATCAACAGTTACTTCGCTTCGTATTAGTGGCGTTATTTATTTTGGTGCTGAATTATTTCTTTATGCATTTCCTCATAAATAATTTCGGATGGTTCCCAACAATTGCCAGAGGAACTTCTGCAATTACTATTGGAATGCTAAGCTTTCTTATCCACAAATCTTTTTCTTTCAAAATGGGGAGGAAGAATAATAATTAATCTGTTCAAATACTGTCCTTCAGCTCGCTAAGAAACTGCCTCATCCTTACTAAAGTTTCTTTAATCTGAACTTGCTCTTCAACGTTCTCTTTATTCTCATTGAGCTTTTTCTTCGCTCCTTCTAACGTATATCCTCTTTCTTTTACAAGATGAAAAATGAGTTTTAAATTACTAAGGTCTTCGGCAGTGAAAAGTCGATTTCCTTTTTTGTTTTTCTTTGGCTTTAGTACTTCAAATTCTTTTTCCCAAAAACGAATTAACGATGAATTTACGGCGAACATATCAGCAACTTCTCCTATAGTATAGTAGAGCTTTTCTGTTTCTTTGTCGAAGTCCATTATTGCCATAAGATTCTTGTTTAGTCGAACGATTGATTTTGCTGTGATGCCTTTTCTCTTACCATTTCATATTCGTCAGGTGAAAGATCGTTGAAGAAGAAATTGATCGGGTCGATTTTCGAACTTCCTTTTATTACTTCATAGTGAACGTGAGGACCCGTCGATGATCCTGTGTTGCCAACATATCCAATAACGTCGCCTCGGTTTACTCTTTGTCCCGGACGAACATTAAAACGACTCATGTGACCGTATAAAGTACTGTAACCAAATCCGTGGTTGATTACTACATTGTTCCCATAGCCGCGACCGTTATATTCGGTTTTTGCTACGACTCCGTTTCCTGTTGCGTATATCTCTGTTCCTATTGGTGCTGTGAAGTCTATTCCTTCATGCATCATCGGTGTTTTATAAATTGGATGAATACGATATCCGAATCCCGATGCTACTCTTGCCGGACCTTTCATCGATACCGGTTGAATGCCCGGAATGCTCGCTAACATCACCGTTTTTTGTTTTACCAGCTCAAAAACTTCGTCGTATGATTTACTTTGGATATAAATCTGTCGACTTAACTTATCAACTTTCCTCGATGTTTCGGTCATTAACTCGCTATTGTCGTAGCCTTCCAATTCTTTGTAGCGGTTAATTCCGCCATATCCCGCTTCTCGCACTTCCGCAGGAATGGGCTCCGCCTCGAAAATCACTCGGTAAATTTGATCGTCGCGTTGCTGCAGGTCTTTTAATACCGCATCCGCCAAGTTCATCCGTTGCTGCAAAAGGTCGTATTGCAGCTCCATCTCGTTGATTTCACGCTTTAGCTGCTTCTCTTTCGGGGAATCGAGGAAGTTATAGGCTATCAAAAGTACAATCGACCCGAAAACTAATGCACTCGATAGCCATCCAATGACCCGCCAGAAGCGTTTCTTGAAGCTAACTACCACCTTTTCGTACTTTAAGGAGTCAGTATTGAAGTAATATTTTGCTTTCGGCATGTCTTATTTCCTAAATTTGCCTGTTCTCACAAAAATAGCAGAATTTCAATAGTAAAATACCAAATGAGCACGCTTACTTCAGCACAAATTCGTCAGGGCTTCCTCGATTACTTCAAATCTAAAGGTCATACCATCGTTCCGTCGGCCCCAATCGTCGTGAAAAACGACCCGACTCTCATGTTCACCAATGCCGGTATGAACCAGTTTAAGGATATCATCCTCGGTAATGTTACGCCTTTCGCAACAAGGGTGGCCAATACCCAAAAATGTTTGCGTGTTTCGGGTAAACATAATGATCTTGAGGAGGTTGGAGTGGATACCTACCACCATACGATGTTCGAAATGCTTGGTAACTGGTCGTTTGGCGATTATTTTAAAGAAGAAGCTATCGAGTGGGCGTGGGACTTGCTCACTAACGTTTATAAGTTACCGAAAGATCGTTTGTATGTGACTGTTTTTGAGGGAGATGCTAAAGAAAATTTAGCTTTCGATCAGGATGCCTATGATTTTTGGAAGAAGTGGATCGCTGAAGATCGTATCCTTCGCGGTAACAAAAAGGATAATTTCTGGGAGATGGGTGAGCAGGGACCTTGCGGACCATGTTCTGAAATTCATATCGATTTACGTTCCGATACCGAACGTCAAAAGGTAGATGGAAAGGATCTCGTAAATATGTCGGACCCTCAGGTGATCGAAATCTGGAATAATGTCTTTATGGAATTCAACCGTAAAGCAGATGGTTCTCTTGAACCGCTTCCTGCTCGTCACGTTGATACCGGTATGGGCTTCGAGCGTCTTTGTATGGCTATGCAAGGTAAAGTGTCGAATTACGATACCGATGTGTTTACTCCTACTATCAATTTCATTGAGAAAGCTTCAGGCATTGCTTACGGAAAAAATGAGAAAACAGATATCGCTATGCGAGTGATCTCTGATCATATTCGTGCGATCTCTTTTGCTGTATCCGACGGACAATTACCTTCAAATAATAAAGCCGGTTACGTTATTCGTCGTATCCTGCGTCGCGCAGTGCGTTATGCTTTTACATTCTTGAATATTAAAGAACCATTCTTGTATAAGTTGGTTGATATTATCTCTCTTCAGTTTAAAGATGTATTCCCTGAGTTAAATGCTCAACACGATTTTGTCGCGCGCGTAATTCAAGAAGAAGAATTGTCGTTCTTGAGAACACTCGACATGGGTATTAAAAAGTTCGAAGCTTATTCGGAGAATTTAATCGCCGGTGATTTCGCTTTTGAATTGTATGATACATTCGGATTTCCAATCGACTTAACGCAGCTGATGGCACGTGAGAATAATAAGTCGGTCGATATGGAAGGCTTCGATAAATGCATGGCTGAACAGAAAAATCGCTCTCGTAAAGCTACGGCGATGAGTACCGACGACTGGACAATCGTGAATGAAGACGAAGCAGTTGATTTTATCGGGTATGATGAATTTGAATGCGTAGCAGAAATCATCAAGTATCGTAAAATTAAGAAAGGAAGCAAAGAGCAATATCAAATTGTATTGAATCGTACTCCTTTTTATGCTGAGAGTGGTGGACAAGTTGGCGATACCGGTGTTCTTGAAGCTAACGGTAAGGCTATCCGAATTACAGATACACAAAAAGAAAATAATCTAATCGTTCATTATGCAGATCAATTGCCTGAGAATGTTGAAGGTAATATTAATGCACGTATTGATGTAGGCAGAAGAGCGAATACAACTAAAAATCACAGTGCGACTCACTTATTGCATGCTGCATTAAAGCAAGTATTAGGAAATCACGTAGCTCAAAAAGGATCTCTTGTAAATCCCGATCAAACACGTTTTGACTTTTCGCATTTCGCGAAAGTGACGGATGAAGAGTTGATGCAGATTGAGCAAATCGTTAACCAAAAGGTGCGCGAAAATATTGTCTTGAATGAACAACGTAATGTTCCTATTAAACAAGCGATGGAGTCGGGAGCAACGGCACTGTTCGGAGAGAAATATGGCGACTTTGTTCGCATCATTACATTCGATAGAAATTATTCTGTTGAATTATGTGGAGGAACACACGTAAAAGCTACAGGAGAAATCGGTTACTTTAAATTGATAGCAGAAAGTGCAGTAGCTGCCGGTGTTCGTCGTATAGAAGCGATTACTGCCGATAATGCAGAAAACTATTTACGCAATCAAATCGATACCTTGCGTAAGGTGAAAGAGTTGTTGAATAATCCGAAGGATGTAGTAAAAGGCCTTGAATCAGCATTAGAAGAAACGGCTAAACTGCGCAAGCAACTCGATGCCGTGATGCACGAGAAAGCACAACAAATCAAGAAAGAACTGCTTACAAAAGTGAAAGCAGTAAACGGAATCAATCTCATCGTTGAACAAGTAGATCTTCCGGGCGACTCAGTTAAGAATATCTCTTTCGAATTGAAAAATCAAATCGAGAATTTAGTCTGTTTAATTGGATCTAACGTTGATGGCAAGCCGTCGTTATCGTTAATCATTGCCGAGAACTTAGTAGCGGAGAAATCACTTAACGCTACAAATATTATTCGCGACTTAGCTAAAGAAATTCAAGGCGGTGGCGGCGGACAACCTTTCTATGCGACAGCCGGAGGAAAAAATGCTGAAGGATTAAAAGCAGCGATGGAAAAAGGGAAGTCGATGTTCTGAAAATTGAATTAGATTGTAGATAGTTAATTACGGTCAATCATATAAAAGTAAAAAGCCTCTCTTAATGGGAGGCTTTTTTTTGCGCAATTGTTTTATAGTATTAATTCTTCTGGTATATTCGTAGTATATCAATTTACCTTATGTCGAAAAAACATCCTTCCGGTTTGCCCTATCTATTCTTCGCAGAAATGTGGGAGCGTTTCGGTTATTATTTAATGATCGGAATTTTCGTGCTATACATGACCGATACTCAAAAAGGGGGATTGGCAATGGATCGTGCTACTGCCACCGATATTTTTGGGACATTCATTGCCCTTGTGTTTCTTACACCGTTTATTGGCGGATTGCTTGCAGATAGAGTGTTGGGATTGCGAAAAGCAATTACCATTGGCGGGTTGCTGATGGGGTTAGGGTACATGGGATTAGCATTGCCGGGCATGACGGCTTTTTATACTTCGCTCCTTTTAATAATTGTTGGAAATGGATTTTTCAAGCCGAACATTTCTACTTTGTTGGGTAATCTCTACAACGAAAAAGAATATAAAGATTCGAAAGACAGCGGATACAATATCTTTTACATGGGTATAAATATCGGTGCCTTTATTTGTAATTTCTTTGCAGCATATCTGCGTCATAATTACGGCTGGGGATTTGCCTTTATGGGAGCCGGTGTGGGCATGTTTATTGGTGTGGCTATATTCTGGATCGGAATGCGTCATTATCGTCACGCCGACGTGAAAAAGCCTGTTAAGCCTGAAGATATGTCGCTTGCGCGGATACTCGGTACCGTTATATTACCTGCATTTATTGCAGGTATAGTAGGGTGGATGATACCGGGAGCAATATTTGGTACCGATTCAACCGATGCATTTATCTTTGGATCGTTGCCGGTACTGGTATTTTATTTTTCGTTGTTTGCAAGAGCATCCAAAGAAGATCGCCAACCTATAGGTGCATTGTTAGCCATATTTGCGGTGGTGATTATTTTCTGGGCCATCTTTAAACAGAATGGAACTGCACTCACTACATGGGCCGAATTTTACACTGATCGATCAGCTCCTGCATTAATTGAAGGTCCGATGGAAACATTGAAAATGTCGCAGCATGTAACATCAGAAAAAGATTCTTTCCCAATTTATGATAACGGATTTCGCACAACTAAAGTCGATGGAAAAGTTGTAAAAGGCTTAACGCAACATCCATATTTAATAAATGTACCTCAAGAAAAACATCCGATACAAGGACAACAACTGAATTTGGTGTCAACGGAATTATATCAATCTATTAATCCGTTTTTTGTGGTGGTTCTTACTCCCGTGGTAGTTGCCTTTTTCAGGATGCTGAATAAAAAAGGAAAAGAACCAAAGACACCTGCTAAAATTGCATGGGGACTTGTGATAAGCGCCTTGTCGACATTAGTAATGGTTGCAGCAGTTTATTATTGTCATAATGGAGCAGAAAAAGCATCACCGTTATGGTTGTTCGGTTGCTATGGAGTAGTGACATTCGGAGAATTGTTTTTGAGTCCGATGGGATTATCATTAGTATCGAAACTCAGTCCTCCGCGACTCACTGCCGTGATGATGGGAGGATGGTTTTTAGCAACCTCAATAGGGAATAAGTTATCAGGAGTATTAGCAGGAATGTGGGATGGCTATGAGCATAAGGCAAGCTTCTTCTTAGTAAACTTCGTACTGTTGGCCATTGCTGCAGCAATCATTTTTTCAATGCTTAAATGGCTCAATAGAGTGTTTAGCGAGAATACCTAGTATTAATGTTTTAATTATTTCTCGAGAGATAAATAGGAAAGGAAGGTCGACTAATAGGTCTTCCTTTTTTTATTCTCCTTCACTTAGTTCAATATAATATCCTCAATAGCTGTGACACCTTCTTGTCCCATTGGCATTGTGAGAGAGTTCTTTTCCGGCGGTATATTTTGTTTTAAATAATATACGACTACGGTAAAATATAGAAATATTTTATTACTTTTATTGGAAATTACCGCTATGAAACCTCTTTTAATCGCTCTAGCCCTCTGTTTTGGTATATTTTCCGACGCATTCTCCCAAGAAATTGAATGGCAGAATACGATTGGGGGGAGTTCATATGATTATTTGTATTCTTGTCAACAAATTGCAGATGGAGGATATGTTCTAGGTGGCTATTCTAGTTCGAATATTTCAGGTGATAAAACAGAGAATAGTCATGGAGGAGACGATTATTGGATTATCAAAATTGATTCGGTTGGAAATATTCAATGGCAGAAAACGATCGGAGGAAACCATGCTGATGACCTAAAGTCATTGCAGGCTACTCAAGATGGTGGATATATTTTGGGTGGAGATTCTTATTCTGATATTTCCGGTGATAAGACTGAGAATAGTTTGGGTGGGAATGATTTTTGGATCGTGAAAATTGATTCGATTGGAAATATTCAATGGCAGAATACTATTGGTGGTAATACATATGAAGGGTTTACATCCCTTATTATGACGAATGACGGAGGATTTGTTTTGGGTGGATATTCGATTTCTAATATATCAGGAGATAAAACAGAGAATTGTTTAGGTGGGGAAGATTTTTGGATCGTAAAACTTGATTCAGCTGGAAATATTCAATGGCAAAATACAATTGGTGGAGATGCCGATGATTTATTGTTTTCAATTGCAGGAACTAATGATGGAGGATTTATTTTGGGCGGGAGTTCCAAGTCAAATATTTCGGCAGATAAAACTGAAACTAGTTTGGGAGACTTTGATTTTTGGATCGTAAAAATTGATTCGGTAGGAAATATTCAATGGCAAAATACGATTGGAGGTAATTCATCTGATATGCTAAGGTCAATAAAACAAACAATTGATAGTGGGTATATCTTGGGTGGATATTCCAGTTCGGATATTTCGGGAGATAAAACCGAAGGTTGTTTTGGGTTTTCAGACTATTGGATTGTTAAGGTTGATTCAGTAGGAAATATACAATGGCAAAACACAATTGGTGGAGATAAGGAAGATGATTTGTATTCTATAGTGCAGACGAATGATGGTGGGTTTATTTTAGGAGGGGATTCAAATTCGAGTATTTCAGGAAATAAAACAGAAAAATCAATTGGTAATACTGATATGTGGGTTATAAAAACTGATTCACTAGGGATTGTAAAATGGCAAAATACAATTGGAGGGAGCGCATTCCAATCATTATTTAATATAACCAAAACCTCTGATGAAAGTTGTCTTTTGGGCGGATCCTCAATATCCAACATTTCAGGTGATAAAACAGAAAACTGTATAGGCATGTACGATTTTTGGGTTGTAAAACTTACCAATAAATACAATATCATTTCCGGACGTCTTTTTGCTGATTTAAACAATAATTCAATTCAAGATACTCTTGAACCATCTTTGTCGGATAGGATGGTGATTGAGCAAAATTCCGGAAGGATTGCTTTTACTGATCAAAATGGGAATTACTCATTGTCTGTATTGGATAGCGGTAGTTTCCTTTCCTATCCAACACCTCTTAATTTGTATATTCCATATCCTGCAACTCATTCTTCTTATTTTCCAGGAATAAATCTAAAAGATAGCCTTAATGATTTCGCATTTCAACCTCAAGGTGCATTCGATGAAGTTGCTGTTACTATTACTCCTTTATCTGTTTTTCGAAGCGGGTTCAATGCTGGATACATGATAAATTATAGTAATGAAGGGACTACTACAGTTACTCCTACAATCGTGTTTAGTCCTGATAATAATATTTCATATCAATCTGCAAGTGTAATGCCTAATCAAATCACAACTGATTCAGTGGTTTGGGTTTTGCCTTCTATTTCACCTTTTCAAAATGGTAGTATAATTGTAAACGTAAATGTTAATACGGGTTTGGCAATCGGCACTTCATTAATCTCAAATGTACATATTGATCCTTTTGCTTCAGACGTTAATCAAAGCAACAATAATGCAAGTTGGGAAGTGTTTACTATTGGCGCTTTCGACCCAAATGATATCCTCGTAAGTGAAGATACATTAACTACTTCTCAAGTAAATTCAGCTCCTTGGCTCGATTACATTGTGCGTTTCCAAAACACGGGTAACGATACAGCTTTCACTGTGAAAATTCTCAATCCTATCGATACCAACAAACTGAATATTTCTACAATCGAGTTTGTAAACTCTTCGCATCCTGTGAATCTCAATTGGATAAATTATCAACGTAATATGGAATTTAAGTTTGATAATATTCTGTTGCCTGATAGCAATGTTAATGAACCGCTCTCTCACGGGTTTGTGCATTATCGCATAAAGCCCAAAACCAATTTATATGCAGGTGATTCAATTACTAATTATGCTGCCATCTATTTCGATTTTAATGAACCTGTGATTACTAATACAGCAAAAACAGTTGTAGTTACTATAACAGGATTGTCATCGCAATCTTCACCAGGAAAATTATTGGTTTATCCGAATCCTGCGCAAAGTAAAATCAATATCAACGGAATCTATTTGGAAAATGGCAAAGCACAATTACGCCTCTTCGATATCTACGGGAAATTAATTCTTGAAAAAATAATTACTTCTGCTAACCCAGATATCGACATCCAAAATCTTCCATCCGGAATGTATCTCCTGCAATCAGGCAATCAACGTGCAACGTTTGTGAAGCAGTAGTATTTATTTGTATTATGTTTCAGTGCTATTCTGTCAATGGAATTATTTCGTAATTGTGTAGACTACTAAATTGGGTTTGTCTTTGATTTGAGGCATTGAAAAGGCGGGGCCGGAAATTATTTCTCCCGAACTTAGCTTAATGTCTTTTACTTCAATTTCTATGCGATATAATTTATTGAAGAAATTATCATCTTGAAAAAACTCTGCGACTCTACTATTATCCTCTAATGACGTCCCTGAGTTAGTGATTTCAATTGGATCAAGATTCCGGCGGTAAAATGAGATTGTATAATTAATTTCTGCGATTTGATTTTTTCCTAAAGGTGTGTTGTAATAAACAAATATGTCGGTGGCTTTTGTTAATGCAGTTTGCCTAATATTTCCTCCGTTCAATGGTGTTAAAACCTTTTTGCTAGCATTTTTATTAATAAAGCCGAATACAATGTTTCCCTTGATCCTTTGAGAAAAGCAGTGTTGGCTCGAAAAAAGAATTGTAATTAGTGATATGACTACTATTAAAATCTTTTTAGATTTGATTATAGTTTTTGTCATGAATATGAATTGCTCTTAAATGCAGAATTAGAATTTTTATTGCACTAATAAAATTACAAAAAAACAAATGGAATCTCTGATTTAATTTCAACTGTAGTTTGCCGGAGAAATAGGAGTGAAAAACTTCATCTAAATGATGTATAAGAGGTCACATCAATCAAAAAAAAAGGACAATAAAAAACCTCTCAGACGAGGCCTGGTAAAATTTTAAAACCGGAGTTTACAGAGCGTAATCGAGGGTTTAAAACTTAGCAAAACGACGTATTAGAGGTCGCATCAATAAAAAAAAAGGACAATAAAAAACCTCTCAGACGAGGCCTGGTAAAATTTTAAAACCGGAGTTTACAGAGCGTAATCGAGGATTTTAAAACTTCAACAAAACGACGTATGAGAGGTCACATCAATTAAAAAAAAGGACATTAAAAACCTCTCAGACGAGGCCTGGTAAAATTTTAAAACCGGAGTTTACAGAGTGTAATCGAGGATTTTAAAATTTTAGCAAAACGACGTATGAGAGGTTTTTTGTGTCCTTTTCCTATGCGGGTGCGTTAGATTTAGCCACCTGCGCCTTCATCCAATCACTAGTAACCGAACCCGGGCGCTCTATCGGCGATCCTAAAGCACGATCCCATAGCAATGAAGTCAATACCCCGATAGCTCTCGAAACGCCGAATAATACAGTATAGAAATCGTATTCTGTTAATCCGTAGTGAATCAATAGTACTCCGGAGTGCGCATCTACGTTTGGCCAAGGATTTTTAATCTTGCCTGTCGATTTTAAAATCTCCGGTACTACTTCATATAGCATTTGCACGATCTTGAATAATTCGTCGTCAGCAAGATGCGTTTGAGCGAATTCCATTTGTGCAATGTAACGTGGATCTGTCTTGCGTAATACAGCATGTCCGTATCCCGGAACTACACGACCTTCAGCAAGTGTTTTCTCTACGTATTCTGCAATATCTTCTTTAGTCGGCATTTTGTCGCCGTAGAACTGACGTAAATCGTAAATCCAACGTACTACTTCTTGGTTGGCTAATCCGTGTAATGGACCTGCTAATCCGTTCATACCTGCCGATAATGAATAGTAAGCATCACTTAACGCAGATCCTACTAAGTGTGTAGTATGTGCTGATACGTTTCCTCCTTCGTGGTCAACGTGGATTGTTAGATAAAGACGCATTAATGCATGCATTCCTTCATCTTCGAATCCTAACATGTGCGCAAAGTTCGCACCCCAATCTAATTTCGGATTAGGTTCAATGTGAACTCCGTTTTTGTACGTGCGACGGTAAATATATGCTGCGATACGAGGAAGACGTGCAATGCAATTCATCACATCTTCAAACATCGGATCCCAATATTGTTTTTTGTTGATCCCTTTACGGTAAGCTGCTGCAAAGTTGCTCTCAGTTTGCATAGCAAGAATCGCTAAGCTGAACTGAGTCATCGGATGGGTAGCCATTGGTAATGAGTCAAGCATGTCGAATACATGCTTTGGAACATGCGAGCGACGTGCCCAAGCATTACTTACTTCTCTGGCATCATCTTCAGTAGGAAGCTCTCCGGTAAGTAGTAAATAGAAAATTCCTTCAGGCAAATTCTCGCCACCGGCTCCTCTAGGCAGTTTTAACCTTAACTCGGGGATAGAATATCCACGAAAACGAATTCCTTCTTCAGGATCTAATTTAGAGGTTTCGGTAACCATACCGATCATTCCTTTCATCCCATGATACACTTGCTCAAGTGTATAACTCCCCAGCACTATGTTTCCATGCTCTTTTATAAGAGTCTTGATTTCATCCGCCAGTGGAAGCGCTTTCTGCGCAAATTTTTCTTTTAACTTATCCATTTTAATAATTGCAAAGGGGTGTATTTGATGTCAGCGAATTTAATCATTCTCATAACAATCTTCAAAGTGTATTGTTACACTTCTTGATGAATATCATGGTTTTGAAACACGTTTTCAATGTGTTCGCTTACGGTTTTTGCTTTTCTGTTTTTTGTGTTGAGGTCAAGTTGAAGAATCAGGATAATTAGTGTTACGATAAATGCTGCTACAATTATAACCCAAGTTAATGTCTCAAGAGCTTTCTTAGCTTTCTTTTTCGGACTAGCTTTGCGCTTTATCTTTACTCTTTTTCTGATTTTTATCTTTTTTCTTCTTCTTCTCTTTCCGCTTCCTCCTTCCAGATGTTCTTCAATGATTTCTCCTTCGTGTTCTCCGGAGTCGTCATCTTCCTCGTCGTAGTCAGGTTGTGGCTTTTCGTCACTCATTTCTCAAAAAAATTATCTAATAAATTTAAAATTTCTTCCATTGAAGCCTGCAGTGGTTCCTAACTCTTCTTCAATGCGCAATAATTGATTGTATTTCGCAATCCTATCTGATCGTGATGCCGATCCGGTCTTGATTTGTCCGGTATTTAATGCTACTGCTAAGTCAGCTATTGTTGAGTCTTCAGTTTCTCCCGAACGATGCGACATTACAGCAGTGTAAGAATTTTCTTTCGCTAATGTTACAGCGTCGATTGTTTCTGTAAGTGTACCAATCTGATTTACTTTAACTAAAATCGAGTTTGCAGTGTTTTCGTCGATTCCTTTTTGAAGACGTTTTACATTCGTAACGAATAAATCGTCTCCAACTAACTGAATTTTATTTCCTAAAACTTTAGTCATTTCTGCCCATCCTTTCCAGTCGTCTTCAGCTAATCCGTCTTCAATTGAAATGATAGGGTATTTGTCGCACCAGCTCTTCCAAAAACTCACCATCTCCGACGATGTTAATTTGTCGCCTGTTGATTTTTTGAACACATACATTCCTGTCGCTTCGTCGTAAAATTCTGTACTCGCAGCATCCATAGCTATGAACATGTCTACTCCCGGTTTGTACCCCGCCTTTTCTATCGCTTGCATTACTGCTTGAATAGCTTCTTCATTCGATTGTAAATTCGGTGCAAATCCGCCTTCGTCTCCTACATTCGTGCTAAGACCTTTGTCTTTCAATACTTTTTTCAAAGCATGGAATACTTCAGTTCCCATTCTTAGCGATTCCGCAAATGAGTCGGCGCCAGTAGGCATAATCATGAATTCCTGAAAGTCAATACGGTTGTCAGCATGTGCCCCTCCGTTTAAGATATTCATCATTGGTAACGGTAGTAAATGTGCATTTACACCGCCAATATATTTGTAAAGCGACATTCCTGATTCAATAGCTGCTGCTTTCGCAATCGCCATTGAAACTCCTAAAATGGCATTCGCGCCTAAATTTCCTTTATTTTCACTGCCGTCTAATTTTAACATCGCCATGTCGATGCCCTTTTGATCAAAAACAGTATAGCCTCTTACTTCTTCTGCTATCACCGTATTTACATGATGAACCGCTTTTGTAACACCTTTTCCTACATATCGACTCGGATCATTATCGCGCATTTCTACTGCTTCGTGCTTGCCGGTAGATGCTCCCGAAGGAACTGCGGCTCTTCCTAAGACACCATTTTGTGTTATTACATCCACTTCAACAGTTGGATTTCCGCGAGAATCAAGAATTTCCCTCGCATGTAGGTCTGCTATTAAGCTCATATAAAGTAACGTTTGTTTTGTTTGGGTAAAATTAAGAAATCTTCCTCTTCTCAAAAGGATAAAATTCATTTTTGTGAGGATATTAATCATAGTTCAGTGAATCATGATGTTTGTTGGATTTTGAAATGTTTCTAGTGGAATTTTCATTTTATTTCAATCCCTTTTCCGTATTTTTGTTTGGTTATGAACTTCATAGGCTATCTGCGCATCTTTATTGTGGGACTCCTGCTGCTTACAGGGATCACCGGAGGTGTGTTTTCAGTCCATTCTTGCATGATGAATGCCTCTGAACCCGTTTGTAGCGTTTCCCCTGAAAATGATTGCTGCTGCTCAGATGAGCCGGTGGCTGAAAAAGCAAGTGCCCAAAGCGAACCTTCTTGTTGTAAAACAACATCGGCTTATTTTAATATTCCTGTGTATGGAGTGGTTAAATTAATTGATATTAATCCCGTTTTAATTCAGTGCTTTTTGTGTGATTCTTTCACTGAAAATAAAAGTGATATTTTGTGTTTCGTTTCTGCATTTAATTCAGATGACCCTCCTGATAAATTACAGGGTTGTGATATTTTAATTCGTATAGAAAAGTTTCTTATTTGAGATGTTTTTTGCGTTCATTCGTAATTATTCATCTTAATAAAGAAATATATCATGAAAAAAAATATTTTGCTGTCTTTTTGCATGGCTTTTTGGAGCATGAGTTCTATTGCTCAAACTGTCGTGCATGGGGCGGTGTTTTCTGTTAATTCCGGATCTACAGAATCGCTTCCGGGTGCAACAGTTGTAGAGTCAGGTACCACAAATGGTGCTATTACCGATAATTCAGGACGGTTTTCTCTGTCGATTTTGTCGCATTTTCCCGTAAAATTGATCGCTTCTTATGTGGGTTTAATCCCCGATACTTTATTAGTGAGTGAAGCTTCCTCTCCAATTAAATTTACTTTAAGGGAGTCGAAAGTTCTAGGAATAGAAATACAAGTAGTGGGAAAGCGTCAAAGCACGGAAATCTCAACTCTCAAAACTCGCTCCGTCGAAATCTTAGGCGAAGCTGAACTTTTAAAGGCGGCTTGCTGTAATCTTTCTGAGAGTTTTGAGACTAATCCTTCAGTTGATGTATCTTATGGTGATGCCGTTACCGGTATAAAAGAGATTCAATTACTCGGATTATCAGGCATTTATACTCAAATGATGGCGGAGGCAATTCCTACTTTACGGGGATTGGCAGTTCCTTACGGATTGAATTTTATTCCCGGGCCCTGGATGGAGTCGATCCAAATCTCAAAAGGTGCCGGTTCTGTTGCTAATGGATATGAAGCCATGACGGGACAAATTAATGTCGAGTTTAAAAAACCGGAGACCACTAAGCCTTTCTTTCTCAACGTCTTTGCAGATGATGAGGCTAGAGTGGAAGCTAATATCGTTGCCAATGCTAAGTTGTCGGATAAATGGAAGTATATGCTCATGCTTAATGGCAGTAATCGAAGCATGAAGTTCGATAATAATAGCGACGGATTCCTTGATCAACCCTTACTGCAGTCGTATAATATGTATAACCGATTTTTATACCATAGCGGTAAAAATCTCGAGGGACAAATTGGAGTAAAAACTTTATACGAAGATCGTAGTGGAGGCCAGTCGAAATTTATAAAGGCTGTCGATAAAGGAACCACGAATGCATACGGATTTGAGGTAATTACAAAGCGTGCAGAAGTTTATACGAAAACGGGATTAGTATTCCCTGCTACTCCTTGGAAGTCAATGGGATTGCAACTGTCTGGAACTATCCATGATCAGCAATCATTTTACGGTTTGAGAACTTATAATGCGCAGCAACAATCCTTCTATTCTAATTATAGCTACATCAATATTTTGGGAAATACTGACCACAAGTATAAAGTAGGAGCTGATTATAAATGGGATTATTATAACGAGAACCTAAATGATTCGGCATTCACTCGAATGGAATCAGTTCCCGGAGTTTATGCTGAATATACCTTCTCTTGCGATGATAGTAAACTTGGTGTTATTGCCGGTGCCAGAGCCGATTACCATAACACCTACGGATGGTGGTTTACACCTCGATTGCACGTAAAATATAATTTTACCGATAATTTAATCGTAAGAGTCTCAGGCGGAAGAGGTTATCGTACCCCGAACGTCTATGCCGATAACATGGGTGTATTCGTAAGTAGCAAAAAGTTAATCGTCTTAGAATCGCCTAAACCGGAGGATGCATGGAACGGTGGTGCAAATATCACAGGGAAAACGAGTTTAGCGGGACATGAAGCGAGCATTTCGGTCGATTATTATTACACTTCTTTTAATAATCAGCTGATAATGGATCAATATTCACAGTCTGATGCCGTTCTATATTACAACTTAAATGGTTCGTCTACAGCAAGTAGCTTGCAAACAACATTGACATACGAGATCATCGATCGATTAAACCTCCGACTTTCGTATAAAATTGATGATGTAAATACCGACTACCTCACCGTGAAGTCGATGCAAAAACCATTGCTTGCAAATAATAAAGCATTGATGAACTTAAGCTATGCAACATCGAATGATATTTGGAAGTTCGATGCTACATTGCAGTGGGAGGGAAGTAAGAATTTACCGGTAGCTGCAGATGCGCATATTCATGACCCCACATCTGAAAATGCAATCGGTAAGTCGCCTGATTATTTCTTGCTACAAGCTCAGGTTACTAAACAATTCAGAAAGTGGGAAGCCTATTTAGGAGGCGAAAATCTCTTGAATGTGATGCAACATCACCCGATTATCAGTGCAGAAGACCCATTTTCATCTACATTTGATGCCACCAGAATTTATGGCCCGATTATGGGACCTAAAGTTTATGTAGGTATTCGACTTACCATTAATTAAAAAACAAAATGAAAAATCACCTCATAAAATTGATATGCATTCTTTCACTGATATCATTCGGTGCAAATGCTCAAATAACAAAAGCTGTAATTAAAACCAGCGGTAATTGCGAAACATGTAAAGAGACCTTAGAGCATAATATGAAATTCGAAAAAGGAGTAAAATCCGTGAGTTTTGATATCGATTCTAAGAACCTTTCTGTTCAATATGACTCTAAGAAAACAACCCTTGATGCATTAAGAAAGGCAGTTACTAAATTAGGTTACGATGCCGATAGCCTTCCCGCTGATCCAAAAGCTTATAATAAGCTGAAAGATTGTTGTAAAAAGGATGGCCACGGCCACTAAAATCGAAAAAAGCCGTTGAGACTAATACACGTCACAACGGCTTTTTTTATGATTATGATTTTTTATTTAGAAGCGAAGGCTTTAACATCGGCGCCTGTGATTGTTTTATCTGATAAAATCACCAAACGCTCAACCACATTTCGTAGCTCACGAATATTTCCTGTCCAATTAATATTCTTCAATTCCTCATACGCATCTGCCGAGTAGTTTTTTACCGGCATATTATATTCGTTGCAAACTATTTCTACGAAGTAATCCGCTAACAATGGAATATCGTTTTTTCTGTCGTTAAGAGAAGGAACATGAATCAAAATAACACTTAGGCGATGGTATAAATCCTCTCTGAAAAGTCCTTTTTCTATTTCTTTTTGTAAGTCTTTATTCGTTGCAGCAATAACGCGAACATTCACCGAAATTTCTTTCTCGCCACCTACGCGAGTGATTTTATTTTCTTGTAATGCTCGAAGCACTTTCGCTTGAGCCGATAAACTCATATCACCAATTTCATCGAGGAATAACGTGCCGTTGTGTGCTTGTTCAAATTTCCCGAGACGTTGTTTAATGGCTGAAGTAAAAGCTCCTTTTTCATGTCCGAAGAGTTCACTTTCAATTAGTTCTGAAGGAATAGCTGCGCAGTTTACTTCAATCAACGGATGATCATTTCGCGAACTTAGTTCGTGAATTCTTCTGGCTACCAGCTCTTTTCCTGTACCGTTTTCTCCAGTAATCATTACTCGCGCATCAGTAGGAGCTACTTTGTCGATTAATTCTTTAATCTTAATAATAGGCTCCGACTCGCCGATTATCTCTCCCGAGCGACTGATTTTCTTCTTTAAAGTCTTTGTTTCTTTCACCAAAGTGCCTTTATCCATCGCATTTCTTAAGGTAATAAGCATGCGATTTAAGTCGAGGGGCTTAGAAATAAAATCGTAAGCTCCTTTTTTAATCGCCTCCACAGCAGTTTCTATCGTTCCGTGCCCAGAAATCATGATAAAAGGAACATCCGGAGTTTGCTCAATTACCTTTTCAAGCACCTCAATTCCATCCATCTTTGGCATTTTGATATCACAAAGTATCACATCGAACTTCTCTTCGGTAGCGATTTTCAATCCTTCAGCACCATCAGCCGCATCTTTTACTTCATGTCCTTCATACTCTAGGATCTCTTTTAAGGTATTTCTGATACTTCTCTCGTCGTCGATAACTAATATTTTAGCCATGGTATTTTAAATAAGCTTGTTTTTTTGAAGATATTCGAAAAGAACACCCTCTTTTAATGAATAATTCGAAAGTATAACGTCTTTAATTTTCGTTTTCTTGAGCACAAATGTAACTATAATGGATGCGGCAGCGATCATATCTGCTCGCATCTTGAGCATTCCCGGCATCTGTAATCGTTCTTCGTAAGAGCTATTCAATAATTCTGTGTGAAGGATCTTGTATTTTTTCACATCTAATGACTGAATTTTCTTGCTATAATTTGGCTTTTGTCCGTCTTTCAGCGATAAAATCGACTGAAAAGTTTCAAAGGAACCGCTGCTGCCAATCAATTGTTCGGGATTATAACGGTTAAAAGCATCGAAAAAGTCGACGATCACACTGTTTATATGAGCTTCTGTTTTTCTTTCTACCGATTTCGACACTTTATTTTTCAACGGAAATGCTTCGATTAATCGCGCAGCTCCCAATCGATAGCTGTTTTTCCATAGAATTTTACCCATTTTGCAAATAATAAACTCAACACTTCCTCCGCCAATATCAAGAATCAGCGAAGTTTTGTCGTCTTTTTTTAAGGCCGAATGAACACCTTTAGTAATTAATGCGGCTTCTTTTT
The DNA here is from genome assembly GCA_029547265.1 of Bacteroidota bacterium. Taxonomy (GTDB): domain Bacteria; phylum Bacteroidota; class Bacteroidia; order AKYH767-A; family OLB10; genus CAINEC01. The sequence continues at coordinate 7,410 of JAKPPP010000293.1, read as the reverse complement.
CGCCACTTATGCATTTTAAATTTAGTCCGCAGCGATTTTTCGCAGCCTTTACGAAGCTGTTTTTATTCTTGGCATCACGAATTGCAGAAGTAGCAACAGCCAAAACAGCATCTACTTTAGCTTTTTTGATGATATCGGAATACTCTTTAAGCGCACTAATACCTCTTTCAAAAGGAAGATCGCCAATAAAATTGTTGCCAATTCCCGCCGATCCCAGCTTTACAACTCGTTTAGTACGCTTACGAAAGCGGATTTTTCCATCATTTACATCTGCAATCAACAGATTAAACGTGTTTGTTCCGCAATCAATAACAGCAACTCTATGCATTAATATCCCTTAGCTCTTATAAAATAACCACTTTGAAAGCTCTTTATAAGTCACTTTTTTGCCGTAGAGCAAGATGCCGGTGCGATAAATTTTCGCTGCGATCCATGTAGTAAAGATAAATCCAACAACTAAGAGCGACATTGAAAGAGCAATTTCCCAGGTAGGAACACCGAAAGCGATACGAACCATCATTACTACAGGGGAGGTGAGAGGGATAATAGAGAACCAAAAGCCCATCTGACTATCTGGATTAGTAATGATCGACTGAGCTACCACAAAAGAGAAAATCAATGGAACTGTAACCGGAAGCATAAACTGCTGGGTCTCTGTTTCGTTGTCTACTGCCGCACCGATGGCTGCGAATAGTGCGCTATATAATAAGTATCCACCTAAGAAATAGAAGATGAAACAACCTACTATGAGAGGGAAATTGATTGAATCCATATTCTCGAATATCGACATCATATCATCCTTCGAAAGCTTCTCCTCTCCTTGACCGTCAATTGCTACATTAGAAGTATGAACTTGGGCTTTTACAATTTCGGCGCCCGACATTTTATTCGCAAAAACAGAAGAAACACCGGCAGAGATTGTCATTGTAAGGACAATCCACAGCAAGAATTGAGTCAATCCTACTAAAGCTACCCCGATAATCTTACCCATCATTAACTCAAAAGGCTTTACGGAAGAAATGATAACCTCCACAATGCGGTTCGTTTTTTCCTCAATTACACCTCGCATAACTTGAGCACCATAAAGGAAAATGAACATATAAATGAGAATACCGCCTATAAATCCGACAACGGTAGTAAGTTCTGTATTGCTCTTTTGTCCTCCAATCGTTTGTGTTTTCAGATTGATACTCGTTTTAATTGACTCCAAAGTCGACTGATCGATACCCTTCGACTTCAGCTTTTCATTCTCGATTTGCTTCTGAAGGGCATCTTCAATATAAGACTTAACCTCAACGTTGGCCTGTTTCTCGGTAATCAGAACAATTCCTCCGGCATTCTTAATATAGTCTGCAGGCACATATAATATACCATAATCTATATCGGGATCAAATGCCTTCTTCGCTTCGATAAGAGAGATAGTATCATTAACAAACTGGAATTGCTCGCTGCCAGGCATAAGAGTAGTAAAAACCTTTGGAGCTTCGTCAATAACCTTAATCTTATAATGGTTATCCTTCGAGAACTTATGAATCAATACAGGAGCAAGCATCAATAGAGCCATCAACAAAGGACCAACGATGGTCATAACGATAAACGACTTTTTGCGGACGCGAGTAATGTATTCGCGCTGTATAATGAGAAATATCTTATTCATGATTTCGTGAATTAGTAACTGATTGAATAAAGATTTCATTCATAGAAGGGATAAGCTCTCTGAATGAATGAATAGTAGTGTTAGTTAATATAGAGCGAATGACATCGTTCGACGAATTGCTTCCGAGAGTGATAACCGACTTAGTCATATCGTGATAAGGTCCGCTAGACTTAATACTATATAGAGTAGAAGCGGCACCTAATTCTCCATCATGGATAACCTCATACTCATTCGTGCTAAACGAGCGACGCACTTCACTAATAGAGCCATCCAGGACTTTATGGGAAAGATTAATGAGAGCGATATCGGTACAAAGCTCCTCTACCGACTCCATTCTATGCGTACTTAATATAATAGAAGTACCCTGTTTATTAAGAGCGAGCAGTTCATCCTTAATCAAGTTAGCATTGATAGGGTCAAAGCCTGAAAACGGCTCATCTAATATAAGGAGGCTAGGTTCATGTATTATAGTAACGATAAACTGCACCTTCTGCTGCATACCTTTACTAAGCTCTTCCACCTTCTTACGCCACCAGCCTTTGATTTCGAACTTCTCGAACCAATACTTGAGACGTTTAACGGCTTCCGCCCTCGACAAACCCTTTAATTGAGCTAGGTAGATAGCCTGTTCGCCCACTTCCATCTTCTTATATAAGCCTCTTTCCTCAGGGAGGTAGCCTATATTATAAGTATGAGAAGGGTTTAGTGGCTGACCGTCGAGTAAGATCGAGCCCTTATCGGGACCGGTAATCTGATTAATGATACGGATCAGCGACGTTTTGCCGGCGCCATTTGGTCCCAGTAAGCCAAATACGGCCCCTTTAGGGACAGAAATGCTTACATTATTGAGGGCGGTGTGAGAAGAATAAGTCTTAGTGACCTCCTTAACCTCAAGAATATTGCTCATAATACTATAGTAAACGCTTAATAGAAGAATAAAAATAAGAAAGAAATGGTCGGGTAGGCCAAATCTTGGGATGAATTAGTGACGAAAGTACCGAAGTAGGAAGCATAAAAGAAGGGTAGGAAGGCCGAATCATTAACAATCGGATGCTGATAGCGCAAAAAAACTGACCCAAATAAAGGAGTAAAGGGAAAAAAGAAGGGTAGGGGAAACGGGAAAATGAAGAAAAATGCGAGAATATGGAGGGCTTTAAAATGGGAGGAATAAGGAAAAATCAAAAAAATGAAGGTCGAAATGACGTCCTGAAAAGAAAAATGCAAAAAAGTGGAGGTTCAAAAGCGGCGATTTTGGGCAAAAAGCGGGGGTAAAAGCAACTTTTTTAAAAAACTTTAAGGTAAAGTAAAGATTTTTTGGGCCTAAAAAGGGGTGTTTTGGGGTGATTTTGAAGAAAGTTGAAGTAGTGAAAACAGAAGAAATAGGGTAAAATGGGGTGATTTGAGAGAATTAAAGAAAAAAGATTAAAACTTAATGTACTGATAATCTGAGCATAACACATTTCTTGTAATATTTTCATGGAATTTATTTGTCAGAATGAATTGCTGTACTACTTTTGCACTCCCGTTAACGGATATCCGAAACGAGCTGTGAAAAAAAGTTCTAAAAAAGATTGAAAAAAATTTGGTGGTTAAAAAAAGAGTTTTTATCTTTGCACCCCCAAATAACAATAACGGGAAGCGTTCTAAAATAGATTGTAACGAGTAAAGTAATATAGTGCAGAGTTTAGCACAAGTAAAACGAGTGATGCGGAGTATCGCATAAGTTGCAAACGTTCTTTGAAGGATTGGAAGGAAATAATAAGCCTGTCCCGCCACCGGCGGGATGGTAAGAAATCTGAGCAAATCATTTCTACTTAGTGTAGATAACAAAAATTTTACAATGGAGAGTTTGATCCTGGCTCAGGATTAACGCTAGCGGCAGGCCTAATACATGCAAGTTGAACGGGATTTCGGGTAGCAATATCTGGATGAGAGTAGCGCACGGGTGCGTAACGCGTATGCAACCTACCTTTAACTGGGGAATAGCCTTCCGAAAGGAAGATTAATACCGCATAATACAATGATGAAGCATTTCATTATTGTCAAAACTCAGGTGGTTAAAGATGGGCATGCGTCCGATTAGCTAGTTGGTGAGGTAACGGCTCACCAAGGCTTCGATCGGTAGGGGGTCTGAGAGGATGATCCCCCACACTGGTACTGAGACACGGACCAGACTCCTACGGGAGGCAGCAGTAAGGAATATTGGACAATGGAGGCAACTCTGATCCAGCCATGCCGCGTGAAGGATTAAGGCCCTATGGGTTGTAAACTGCTTTTAGTAGGGAAAAAACCCTCGTTCGTGAACGAGGCTGATGGTACCTACAGAATAAGGATCGGCTAACTCCGTGCCAGCAGCCGCGGTAATACGGAGGATCCAAGCGTTATCCGGATTTATTGGGTTTAAAGGGTGCGTAGGCGGATTAATAAGTCAGTGGTGAAAGCCTGCAGCTTAACTGTAGAACTGCCATTGATACTGTTAGTCTTGAATGTAGTTGAGGTGGGCGGAATATGACATGTAGCGGTGAAATGCTTAGATATGTCATAGAACACCGATTGCGAAGGCAGCTCACTAAGCTATAATTGACGCTGAGGCACGAAAGCGTGGGGAGCAAACAGGATTAGATACCCTGGTAGTCCACGCCCTAAACTATGATTACTCGATGTTGGCGATACACAGTCAGCGTCTAAGTGAAAACGTTAAGTAATCCACCTGGGGAGTACGCCCGCAAGGGTGAAACTCAAAGGAATTGACGGGGGCCCGCACAAGCGGAGGAGCATGTGGTTTAATTCGATGATACGCGAGGAACCTTACCTGGGCTTGAAAGTTAGTGAATCTCGCAGAAACGCGAGAGACCGAAAGGACACGAAACTAGGTGCTGCATGGCTGTCGTCAGCTCGTGCCGTGAGGTGTTGGGTTAAGTCCCGCAACGAGCGCAACCCCTATGTTTAGTTGCCAGCACGTAATGGTGGGGACTCTAGACAGACTGCCTGTGCAAACAGTGAGGAAGGTGGGGACGACGTCAAGTCATCACGGCCCTTACGTCCAGGGCTACACACGTGCTACAATGGTCGATACAACGGGTTGCTACATGGTAACATGATGCTAATCTCTAAAGTCGATCTCAGTTCGGATTGAGGTCTGCAACTCGACCTCATGAAGCTGGATTCGCTAGTAATCGCGTATCAGCAATGACGCGGTGAATACGTTCCCGGGCCTTGTACACACCGCCCGTCAAGCCATGGAAGTTGGGGGTACCTGAAGTCGATAACCGCAAGGAGTCGCCTAGGGTAAAACCGATGACTGGGGCTAAGTCGTAACAAGGTAGCCGTACCGGAAGGTGCGGCTGGAATACCTCCTTTATAGAGCAGATTATCTGCTTATTATTTCCTCCTTTACTTCTACCATTAAGAATTCCCAAAACGAGTTCGGGTAGGCCTCGGCCCACTGAGGCTACGCATTACTTGTTCTCAAGTATAGTCCCGTAGCTCAGCCTGGTTAGAGCACTACACTGATAATGTAGGGGTCAGCAGTTCAAATCTGCTCGGGACTACTCATAAACCGTTCTTGGGGAATTAGCTCAGCTGGCTAGAGCACCTGCCTTGCACGCAGGGGGTCAACGGTTCGAATCCGTTATTCTCCACAGAGTTCCGATTTAATTCGGGAATTAAGTTCTTTGACATATTGAAAGAAAATACACTTGACATCTAATTATGATGTCGAACAAAAAAGTTATTAAGGGCGCATGGAGGATGCCTAGGTTCTTGAAGGCGATGAAGGACGTGATAAGCTGCGATAAGTTTCGGGGAGGTGCAAATAACCGTTAATCCGAAAATTTCCGAATAGGTAAACCCCATCCAATGAAGTTGGATGACCCATAGTGGAGCAAACCCAGGGAACTGAAACATCTAAGTACCTGGAGGAAGAGAAAATAAATAATGATTCCCTGAGTAGTGGCGAGCGAAAAGGGAAGAGCCCAAACCGTTTCTGTTAAGGCAGAAGCGGGGTTGTAGGACTTCAACATGATATGTAATTTGAAGCTGAAGTATCTGGAAAGATACACCATAGAGAGTGATAGTCTCGTAAGCGTAACGATTGCATTGATAGAAGTATCCTGAGTACCGCGAGGTCGGAGACGCCTTGTGGGAATCTGCCGGCACCATCCGGTAAGGCTAAATACTCTCAAGAAACCGATAGTGAACCAGTACTGTGAAGGAAAGGTGAAAAGAACCGCGAACAGCGGAGTGAAATAGAACCTGAAACCATGCGCTTACAAGCGGTCGGAGTCCTTAGGGATGACGGCGTGCCTTTTGCATAATGAACCTACGAGTTACTCCTCACTGGCGAGGTTAAATCCTTTGAAGGATGGAGCCGCAGCGAAAGCAAGTCTGAATAGGGCGTATAGTCAGTGGGGGTAGACGCGAAACCTTGTGATCTACCCATGGTCAGGATGAAGTGGCGGTAACACGCCATGGAGGTCCGAACCGGTGAACGTTGAAAAGTTCTCGGATGAATTGTGGGTAGGGGTGAAAGGCTAATCAAACTGGGAAATAGCTCGTACTCCCCGAAATGTTTTTAGGAACAGCCTCGTGGTCGAGTGTCGCAGAGGTAGAGCTACTAATTGGGCTAGGGGGCTTCACCGCCTACCAAACCCAGATAAACTCCGAATGCTGACGACATATACACGGGAGTGAGCCCTTGGGTGCTAAGGTCCAAGGGCGAAAGGGAAACAACCCAGACCATCAGCTAAGGTCCCTAAATGTGTGCTAAGTTGTTAAAACGTGGTCCGATTGCATTGACAGCTAGGATGTTTGCTTGGAAGCAGCAATTCATTTAAAGAGTGCGTAACAGCTCACTAGTCGAGCGATCGGGCGTGGATAATAATCGGGCATAAAGTGCACTACCGAAGCTATGGATTTATAGAAATATAAGTGGTAGGGGAGCATTCTAACAGCGCTGAAGGCGTGTCGTGAGGCATACTGGAGCGGTTAGAAAAGCAAATGTAGGTATAAGTAACGATAAGGCGGGTGAGAAACCCGCCCACCGAAAGACTAAGGTTTCCTGATCAACGCTAATCGGATCAGGGTCAGTCGGGTCCTAAGATGTAGCCGAACGGCGAAGTCGATGGCCAACAGGTTAATATTCCTGTACTAGCATAAGTAGTGATGGAGTGACGGAGAAGTGAAAGGTCTGCGTACTGACGGATATGTACGTTAAAGCCCGTAGATATAGATTCTGTAGGAAAATCCGCAGAGTTTGTCGAAGGTGATAGTACCGCGAGTCTTCGGACAAGTGGATAATGACCCTAATCAGGCTCCCGAGAAAAACTTCTAAACTTATACTTATGCTACCCGTACCGTAAACCGACACAGGTAGTCGAGGAGAGAATCCTAAGGTGCTTGAGTGATCCATGGCTAAGGAACTCGGCAAATTAACCCTGTAACTTCGGGAAAAAGGGTGCCCCGCGCAAGCGGGGCCGCAGTGAAATGGCCCAGGCGACTGTTTAACAAAAACACATGGCTTTGCTAAATCGAAAGATGATGTATAAGGCCTGACACCTGCCCGGTGCTGGAAGGTTAAGAGGAGATGTCATTCGCAAGAAGAAGCATTGAATTGAAGCCCCAGTAAACGGCGGCCGTAACTATAACGGTCCTAAGGTAGCGAAATTCCTTGTCGGGTAAGTTCCGACCTGCACGAATGGTGTAACGATCTGGGCACTGTCTCAGCCATGAGCTCAGTGAAATTGTAGTAGCGG
>JAKPPP010000287.1 GCA_029547265.1 Bacteroidota bacterium | reverse complement strand
AATTAATTGTGTACTAAAACAAATAAAACAATCATATCGAAATGAAAACTATACATATTGCACTCATCATGTTTATTGTTGCATTAACAAACGCATGCAGCAACGGACAAAATTCAGGCAATGTAAATCTAAGCGCAGTTGATTTCCAAAAGAAATTTGCTGAAACTCCTAATGGCATATTACTCGATGTAAGAACTCCCGGAGAATATGAAAAAGGACATATCGCTAAATCACAAAACATCGACTGGAACGGAGATAATTTTGAAGCACAAGCGAAAACTTTGAATCATGATTCACCTTTGTTTGTGTATTGCCTTAGCGGCGGACGCAGTGCGAGTGCTGCTGCTAAACTACGCACCATGGGATTCAGCAAAGTTTATGAACTTGCAGGAGGAATAATGAAATGGAGAGCCGCAGGATTACCCGATGAAGTTAGTTCAGGTGTAGCTATTGCTCCTGCAGCAACAGGGATGTCGAAAATGGACATGGATAAATTAATTGCTTCTAATAACCTTATCGTTTTCGATTTCTTCGCGACATGGTGCGGGCCTTGCAAAAAATTAAAACCTGAATTAGATGCCATTGAAAAAGAAATGGGCAGTAAAGTAAAAATCGTTCGCGTAGATACCGATCAAAATAAAGCGCTAACAGCAGAATTACAAATCACCGAAATCCCTACCATCATGATTTATAAAAACAAACAAATTGTTTGGACAGGCACGGGGTATTTTCCGAAGGGAGAGATTGAGGAGCATTTGAAGTGAGGTTCGAGGTTCGAGGTTCGAGGTTCGAGGTTCGAAGTTCGGCGAAGCCGATTTGAGGTTCTCGGTTAAAACGCGATTCTTGATTGGCCGCCGATTTTTATGGTTTTTATGATTTGTTATGATCTTATTAAAGGCTAATATTATGGCAGTGTAAAAAAAAATTGATTTGATTTTTTAATTTTCTACTGACTGAAAAAATATTAAACCGATAATTAAAAAGCCGCAGTGGGATTTATATCTCGACTGCGGCTTTTTTTATGAGCGAATGAAGGAGTTGATTTGATTCAAGAAAATGTTTGGAACAAATCAGATCTTTTTTCTGAGTTTGATGTAAAGGGCGATGATTAGTGCTAACATGATGATTTATTTTTTCAGGATTTTAAATGATTCGTTGAGAGCGGAGTTACTGATTCGAAGCAAATAAATTCCCGATGGTAAATTCATCAAGGGCGTTTGGATTATTTCGTTTTCGTGTAAATCGGCGTAGTTAAAAGATGAGCATATTCTTCCGTTCATGTCTACTAATTCGATTTGCACATTTCGCATATCGTTCTTTAGTATTAATTCTGCTTCATTGTTATTATTAGTTCCGAGATAAACAAAATCTTTTGCTCGCTCGTTGAACTTTAGCGAAACTATATTTGAATACGAATTTGTTCCGTTGAAATCAGTTTGTCGTATTTTATAATAATTCACTCCATTCAAAGGATCATTGTCAACCACATTATAATTATGAATGTTAGTGCATGTCCCTGCGCCTTGCACAGTAGCGATAGAGGTAAAATCAACACCATTCGCTGAGCGTTCAACAGTAAAATAATCATTATCTATTTCATCGGCAGTTGTCCACGTTACTTTAGCACTATGCTCATCATTCTTTTTCGCATCGAAACTTAACCATGTTACAGGAAGTGGAGTGGCCGGCTGAACAACAACATCGTCAATATAATAATATGCACCCGATGATGTAGCGGGACCATTCAGGGTTACAGTTGTTGTAGCATCATTATGAAAATTCCCGATAGTAATATATTTATAGGCTTGTGTCGGAACAAAGTACAAAGTGATTTTTGTCCATGTTTGAGTATACAACACCGAAGTCATCTCCACTTGAGGTGTAACTAAAATAGGCGCTCCCAATGTTTGCGTTGGAGGAGTCATTGAAAAATAAGCTCCCACTTCTTTAATGCCATTATAATGCAATGTTGAAACTCCGTTATTCAACCAAAACGAAACTTCATAAGATGCTCCGGGAACTAACGCTGTTACTAAATCTTTACTGATATACTCACGATAATTAGTAGATGTTCTATACCAAGCTGCGAAGCCTTCGAATCCTAAGCCCGTATGAGCAGAGACTGTTGCCCACCAAGTAGAAGGCGACTTAGCTCCGCCACTTCCATTAGCGTGATAATAATCGGGACTACCCGTACCGGGAATTAAAGAACAACATGCTGAAGGGCTAGCCCATCCAGAAGCATAACATACTTGCGCATAATTATTAGGAAGAGTAGAATACGTTTCATAATCACCATTCACAACTACATTCTGTGCCACAGCTAGCCCGCTACAAAAAGCAACAATCACAAGAGCCAAAAAATTTATTTGAGCAGCGAATAATATTCGAGGATGCTTCTTCATAGGCTGTTATGGTTAATAGAGATGTGTGAAAAACAACCACTATTAATAATTAAAAGCTAAGCTAGAATTCTCCTCAAAACCCTACAATTTAATTGTTCTGAACAAGTAGATAGGTGTGTTGAATGGGAAGGATTTGGGGATTTTGAATTTTGTCCCGATAGCTATCGGGATTGGATTTGGTAGCCCATAGGTTACTTCATTCAAAACGAAATCCTCGATTGGCCGCAGATTTTTATGGTCTTTATGATTTACGCTGATTTATCGTCTTCGACGATTTTGAATAGCAGCAGGGGAACGCGGATGAAGGGATTTGAATGGATTTAAGGGATTTTGAATTTTGGATTTAGTAGCCAAGTGCTTCAGCTAAATTGCTTCAGCCAAATCGCGTCAGCCCAAACCCGCTTCGCGAACCAAGAACCAAGAACCAAGAACTAAGAACCAAGAACCAAGAACTAAGAACCAAGAACTAAGAACCATAAACCCTAAACCTAAAATTCAGCTCCGCTGAATTTTACCAACTCCCCCCCGCGCCGCCGCCGCCAAATGAGCCGCCGCCGAAGCCACCAAAGCCGCCGCCGCCGCTACTACCGCCGCCCCATCCGCCGAAGCTTCCGCCACCACGGTTGAAGTCGTTCCAGCGACCTGTTTGTCGTCCGCGGGCTGCATTTAACAGTTGCCAAGCTACCCAAAAAGGGATATTGTTCATTGAAGCATAACGACGTACACTCATCGACTTAAAGACTATTACCAGCACAAAAAATGCAATGATCAAAAGTATAGGCGCTAAGCCTACATCTTTGCTTCGCTTTCTGGGCGTGCCTTTGTATTCGCCTTTCACTGCCGACATGATCGTATTTACGCCATTGTCGATACCCTTGTAATATTGACCTTCTTTAAAATAAGGTTTGATTTCATTTTCAATAATTCTTTTCGCCAATGCATCAGGCAATGCACCTTCGAGTCCGTAGCCAACCGAGATCCATAATTTATGATCATCGAGTGCTACTAAAAAAAGAATTCCGTTGTTTTTATCTTTTTGTCCGATGCCCCACTGCTGCGCTAACTCAACAGCATAATCACTAATCGGATATCCGTCGGTAGAACGCATCACCACTACTGCAATTTGAGTAGAAGTAGAATCGTCGAATGCCACTAATTTCGACTCCAACGATTCCATCTCCAAAGGAGAAAGCGTCTTTGTAAAATCGTTAACAAGATGAGGAGGATCGGGACGTTTCGGATAGTCGATAGCGTTAGACACTAACGATATGAAAGCGAAGACAATTAACAGAAATATATTTTTAGCTTTCATTTCCCGAATACGATATCGTCTGACAATTCATTTTTATCATTGGCTTTGCGAGGAAAATATTTCGACAACGCAACTCCTGATTCATTGATTGCAACAGAAAGTCCTTCAGTTAATTTTCCGGCTTTAAAATTCGCAACCATCTTTTCTTTAATCGACTTCCAAAACTCGTCGCCTACTTTCAAGTGAATGCCCACATCACCGATGATAGCAAACTTTTTATAATCGGTAGCGAGATAAATCAATACGCCATTACGCTCATCGGTTTTATGCATCGCTAACTCCTCGAAAATAAAAGCCGCTCTATCGAGGACTTCCCCTTTACATTCATCTTCGATATACACACGGATCTCTCCCGATGTCAGAAGTTCTGCACCAGCAATTGCATTTTTAATCTGCAAACGATCCTGATCAGAGAAGAGATCCGTGGCTGCCATATTACTATTAGAATTTTACTTCCGGAGCTTTGTTAGCACCTTTATCAGCAGTGAAGAATGCTTTCTCTTTGAAGCCATACATTCCTGCAAGAATATTACGAGGGAATACTTTAATTGCGCTGTTATAATCTTGCACAACATCGTTGAAACGTTGACGCTCAACAGTAATTCTGTTTTCTGTTCCTTCTAACTGAACTGTTAAGTCGCGGAAGGCTTCAGTAGCTTTTAACTGAGGATATTGTTCAGCAACAACCATCAATCTTCCTAACGCTTGACTTAATCCGCCTTGCGCTGCTTGGAACTTCGACAATTCTTCTGAAGTTAAATTTTTAGGATCAATTTTTACCTGAGTGGCACTGGCACGTGCTTCGATCACTGCAGTTAATGTAGATTTTTCAAAGTCGGCAGCACCTTTAACAGTACTTACCAAATTCGGAATAAGGTCGAGGCGACGTTGGTAAACGTTTTCAACTTGAGCCCATTGTTTTGTTACTTCCAGCTCTTTGTTCACCATATCATTGTATGATCCGGCAAAGAAGCGGTAAAGAATAAATACAAGTACAACAATAACTCCGATAACAATCCACGATTTTTTCATAGCGGGTGGTTTTAGATTTTTACAAATGTAGAAATAATGACGATGACGGTCGGGTTTTATTTTATGACGACCTCAAATTAGATTCTGAAACGTAGATAATTGATCTTAAAGCCTTCGGCCATGAACTTTTTCTCGTAAGTTGTTTGAATGCTCAAATTAAAGCCTTCGGGCTTATCATGGTATAAATCTTTGGTGCAAACTTCCATCGTTCCTGGTTCGTCGGCCAGCACTTCCAGCGTGTATTCGAATAATCCGATATTATCGGTTTTCAGGTGAATACAGCCTCCCGGCTTCAGTATCTGCTTGTAAATCGACAGAAACTTCTTATTGGTCAATCGGCGATTCTCTCGCGTAAGCTGAGGCTGAGGATCGGGAAAGGTGATCCAGATTTCATCGACTTCTTTCTCCGCGAAGAAAGTCGCGATCCACTCGATATGCACACGTAAAAAGGCAGCATTCATAATGCCTTCTTCATTGATCGTTT
>JAKPPP010000079.1 GCA_029547265.1 Bacteroidota bacterium | reverse complement strand
ATTAATTTCAAATGTCACTCAAAAGTTAAACTCTGTTTATTTCGTGAATCCGAATGAAGGATGGGCAGTGGGTGATGGAGGAATAATCATTAAAACTATTGATGGTGGACAAACATGGAATGTTCAGAGCATCGCATTTTTAGATGCATTAAATGATGTTCAATTTATTTCTCCATTGAAAGGTTGGGTAGTAGGAGAGAGCTCTATGATTTTATATACCAATGATGGCGGACAAACATGGAATCAACAAGTAATAAATATTTCAGGAGATGTTTTTGAGTTTAATGCTGTTGTTTTTACAGATTCTTTAACAGGATATGTAACAGGGTTCGCACCTTCCATATTTAAAACAACCGACGGAGGAAATACATGGAATCCCGATGAATGTGCTCCGTATAACAGAGTAATAAAATCAATTTGCCATATCGATTTAAATCATATTTGGATGGCAGGAGAGAATGGTTCTATTTTATTTGACAGCGGAATTAACAGCACTGTTTCCCTCAACGAACATCAAGCAGTATTAGAAAATTCGATTCATGTTTATCCGAATCCGATTACTGCCGATGCTGTTTTAGAACTTAATCAAGAACTAAATCAAGCCACCCTTTTCATCTATAACCACCTCGGACAATTAATCACATCTCAACAAGAATTGAATGGCAAAAAAGTTAAATTCAATTGCAATAATATCCCCAATGGATTTTACTTTTTACAAATAAAAAATGCAGATGGTAAATTGTTCTCAACGAAAATTATAATCGCACATTAGTTGTTATTACACTTAAAAAAAGATATTTATTCAACCTTCGAATAGATCAGATTGTATTTTAGTAAAACAAAAGAATCTTTTTAACAGCTTTCATCCACTTGTTCCGGCGGGGTGTTCTCTGCCGTTAGGCCATATTGTTGTAGACAATAACATAATAAATCTTTCTTCGCTATTGGCGAATGATCATAACTTACCATAATAATCATAATAATCTGCGGCCCATTCTATATTCCCCCGAACTTCGTTCCCATTTTCAAATCAACCCCATTTTCAAATTTTCAAATCACCAGCTATCCTCTTCAATCTCAAACTCCGCATCCTTCTCCCAAATTTCCATCTCACAAGGTTTGCAGTTGAATTTTAATTTGTATTCGAGTTCGCCTTGCTTTAAAACCAATGGCTCTTTTACTTTTACTTCGAGGGTGTCTTTGTGGTACTTTGGACATTTTCCGAGTTCATACTTGATACAGTACTTCGTCGTCATGACTCTCGATTTTCCCGGATCCCATTGTAATTCGAAGGCTTTTTCGATTTCCGTCACTCCGTGGCGCTCGTAAAACTTGCGCGCAAGCTTATTAGCGACGTTATAGGTGAAGTCGAGTTTGGTTTCGGGATAAGGATGATCTGTTTTTACGATCGGACGTTCTATGCGCTTATATCCTGCTTTTCTGGTTGCCGTTAGTTGATCATATACATTGCGTCGCATTTCGTTGATCTTCGATATCGGCATAAACCAATTTTCTGAAAATTGAATCGTGATTTCATCTGCCGTAAAAGGAGTGAATCCCGTTTTCGCTAGTTGAGCCTTAATATTCTCTTCTATCGATTCGTTGTTCTTCGTGCGTTCTTTGGGATGCTCTAATGTAATTGTCGCCGTGTAGTTGTCTTCGTCAGTAGCAGTTAATACAAATCCGTTTTCGTTTTCGGTGAGATGTAACTTACTGCTGATCTTTCTTACTGCACTGTCTTCGCGTTCTACTAATTTGATAAAAGCAGCATCGTTGTTTCTGTAAATTTCAACACCGTTATTAATTTCTTTCATCACATTCGGATAAACGAATCCGTTTTCAGCGCGGTTGACATGTATTCCGTCAAGTTCGTTTTCATTGTTGATGAAACAGAGTCCGTCGCCGTTATTCAACAAATGCCCGTTTTCTATTTCATAGGCATTGCCTTTCGTACGAATTAGTTTTCCGATGTATTGTCCTCTCGACTTCGGACTTTCCCACGACCCGATTTTTTCATTTCGTTCATTTACGAAGTAATCGGTATATCCTCTGTTGAATGTTCTGTTTAATGCAGAGTCAAAGGTGTAAGTACATTTACCCGAAGATGCTTTAGTGTATTTGTCGTTTCCTTCTAAAAACGCATCTAATTTCTGACGCAAATAGGAAACATTATTTTTTACATACGCCATGTCTTTTAATCGTCCTTCAATTTTAAAAGAACAAATTCCGGCTTCTACTAATTCGGGAATCTGATTGCTTACATCAAAATCTTTGATCGATAATAAATGGCTATTCTTGATTAATGTATTTCCGTTTCCATCAATGAGGTTATATGGCAAACGACAGTTCTGCGCACATGATCCGCGGTTCGCACTTCGTTCTCCATTCGCAACACTCATATAACAGTTTCCGCTGAAGGATACACATAATGCTCCTGTGACGAAGAATTCTAGTTCTACATCTGCAACATCACTAATTTCTTTTATCTGATGCAGATTTAATTCACGTGCTAATACTACGCGTTTCATTCCTGCATCTTTCAGGAATTTTATTTTAAGCGGATCGCGATTGTTGGCTTGCGTACTTGCATGAAGTAGGATAGGAGGTAAGTCGAGTTCTAACAAAGCCATATCCTGTATGATCAATGCATCTACGCCGATTTCGTAAAGTTCCCAGATTAACTTTCTGCATGTCTCAAGTTCGTTATCATACAAAATGGTATTTATCACCACATACACTTGTGCATTGAAGAGATGAGCATAGCTCACCAATTGCGCTACATCTTCTACTGAGTTAGTCGCATTCGAACGAGCTCCGAAAAGTGGTGCTCCGATATATACTGCATCCGCTCCGCTATTGATAGCCGCCATGCCTTGTATCAGATCTTTGGCAGGAGCAAGTATTTCTATTTTCTTTTTCATTAATTACAGGTGAGGGCCGACTATTGAGTAAGTTATTCCTAATCGGAATGCAAATTTCCGTTTTTTAATGGAATTATCTCCTTGAGAAGTAAAAAACGAAGTTTTTTGATGGTTTATTCTGATGAAGCGACAAGCTGATATGTGTTTTACATCAACTTACATTCATTTATTGAATTATTAATTTTCCCGCTATTTGATTTGATTCTTTTGACTTATAAAAATATAATCCTGATGGAAGTTCGATATTTATTTCGTTTATACCAGGTAATATTTTGTATTCCAAAATTGTTTGACCAATTGGGTTTAGAATAACTAGATCTCGGGATTTTGAATTTTGTGTGTTTTGTATTTTTATATTTCCTCTACTCGGATTAGGATAAATGTTGAAGTCGGATTCCTCATTTTCATTTATTGATGTCGCCGTTGAGTATTGAATCAAATCAGCATAAGGAAGTCCACCGGTAGTAAAATTGCCGTCATAGATTTTCGTGAAGGTCGATGAGGTGAGATCATATGAGTATATAACGCCCATGCTGTTAAGTCCTCCGTTTAATGTCATGCCGTAAAGTTTTCCGTCATTAGCTTTTATCACCGAGCCAAAAGGACTCGACCCGTTAGTTCCGTCGAAGTCATATAGTTTGGTATAGCTGTTATTGCTTAACTGATGACTGAAAATAACTCCTTTGTTTGATGTGCCTCCTTGCGATGTTGTTCCATATAACATTCCATTATATACTCGCAATTGTCCCATAGGTGCTGCTCCATCTGTGCCTGAAAAATGATGTAATACAGTGTAGTTATTGTTCGTAGGATTGAAACTGAATAGGACTCCATATCCTCCGGTGCCCCCACCAAAAGCTAGTCCGTACATCATTCCGCTATTGTCTTGTATTAACGTTCCGAATGGCGTTACTCCTTCGCTGAAGGTAAAGTCATGTTCAACTGCGAAGACTCCGTTCTGCGGATTATAACTGCAAATCACGCCGAGATTATTTGCTCCTCCCGAAGTGGTCATGCCGTAAATTTTATTGTTTAATGATGATTGTATCATTCCTCCGTTAGGAAGTTGTCCGTCGGAGTTGTTGAATTCATGCACTTTGCTGTATTGATTACTCGAAATAGTATATTCGAAAATCACTCCTTTGTTGTTGATGCCGCCATTATTCGTCATGCCGTAAATTTTTCCCGTCGACGTTACACAAACCGGTCCCCGTGGATAATATCCCGGAAGCGAATCCATGCTGAATAAAGAGTTGAATGTATGTGATGTTGTTTGGTAGCTGAATATTTCCCCTTTCGCATGAGTTCCTCCTGAAACTGATGTCCCGTAAAACAATAATTGGCTATAAGGAATGAAATTACTTTGAATGCTCCCTCCGTTTGTTGATCCCGCGCATGCATATTGCAATGAATATCCGGTGCCGTCACCATTGATTTTAAATATCCCTCCGATGCCGTAGGTGCCACCTAGCGACATCGATCCCCATAATTCAGGTGTTTGTGCTTGGGAAAATTGGCTTATCATTAAATAAGCTAAAAGGACGTAAATTGATTTTCTCATTAATTTGAAAATTGATTTGATTAAAGTGTGTCGACGGAAATGACTATGATATTATGCCATTGATTTTCAATTTAGGGGAGACGCTTATCCCTGCTTTGAATTCAATAAATATACTGATTGTGATAATTGTATTCTTGCGATGTTCGATTATTTACTATTAAATGACATTCAGCATAAAAAAAATCCCTGTTTTTTGAACAGGGATCTTATCGTTTCGCAAAACTTTATTAGTTCGCTACTATCTTTTCTAAAGCTGCATCCAGATCAGCACCTCTGAGGTTCTTTCCGATGATAACACCTTTACCGTCGATTAGTACGTTGGTAGGGATTGAATTTACTCCGTAGATCGCAGCACCGCGGCTGTTCCATCCGCCTAAGTCACTTACGTGATTTGGCCATTCTAATTTGTCAGTTGCAATGGCTTTTGTCCATGCATCTTTGTTTTGATCTAACGATACACTGTAAACTGTGAATCCTTTTCCGTTTACGAATTTCTTGTCTTTGAATTTTTGGTAAGAAGCAACCACATTCGGATTTTCTCTTCTGCATGGTCCGCACCAGCTAGCCCAGAAATCAAGTAAAACTACTTTTCCTTTTAATGATGAAAGTGCTAAAGTCTTTCCTTCAGGAGTGGTGAACGCTAAGTCGACTGCTTTATCGCCAATCTGAGTTCCTTGTTTTCCTCCTTGTTGTGCCTGAGTATAAATGAATCCTCCGGTTAGGATCACAAATGCCGTCATTAAGGCTACTAAATATGATTTTTTCATAATGCTGAATATGTTTTTAATAGAAGTTTGGGCTAAGCAAATATAATACCAATTTTTTTCTCGTTCACCGTCTTTTCATGTTCTTGGCGGCGATAATTTTAAGTGGTTATGGTACTTTGTTGGACTTTTATTTCCTTTAAGACGATGTCTACTAGTTGTGTCGTGGTTTGCTTAGATGCGTCGAATTTGAGCTCCCAGCGCATTTAAACGTTCGTCGATTCTTTCGTATCCACGGTCGATTTGTTCGATATTGTGGATTACGCTCTTTCCTTTTGCTGACATTGCAGCTATCAACAACGCCACCCCTGCACGAATGTCGGGAGAGGTCATTTGGATACCTTTTAATGCTTGCTTTCTTCCTAATCCGATAACTGTTGCTCTATGCGGATCGCAAAGTATAATCTGCGCTCCCATATCGATCAACTTATCGACGAAGAAGAGGCGGCTTTCGAACATCTTCTGGTGAATCAATACCGTTCCTACCGCTTGCGTTGCCGTTACCAATACAACGCTGATTAAGTCGGGCGTGAATCCCGGCCAAATCTGATCGGCAATCGTCAATATCGATCCGTCAATAAACGTATCGATTTCGTATTTTTCTTGAGCAGGGATATAAATATCGTCGCCTCTGAATTCCATTTTAATACCTAATCGTTGGAACGTTGCAGGGATGATTCCTAAGTGTTGTAATCCCACATTTTTAATAGTGATTTCACTCTGTGTCATCGCTGCTAACCCGATGAACGATCCTACTTCGATCATATCCGGCAGGATACGATGTGTAGTGCCATGCATCGATGTTACTCCTTCAATCACTAATAGGTTCGATCCGATGCCGCTGATTTTCGCTCCCATCGCATTCAGCATTTTGCAAAGCTGTTGCAGATATGGTTCACAAGCTGCATTGTAAATCGTTGTTGTTCCTTCAGCCATCACCGCTGCCATCACAATATTGGCTGTTCCGGTTACTGATGCTTCGTCGAGCAACATATAAGTTCCTTTAAGCTTCGGCGCTTCTACAGTGAAGAAATTTTCGGTGGTGTCGAAGTTAAATTTCGCTCCTAAATTCTGGAATCCGATAAAGTGCGTGTCTAAACGACGACGTCCGATTTTATCGCCTCCCGGCTTAGGAATATGCGCTTTTCCGTAACGTGCTAACAACGGACCAACAATCATGATCGATCCGCGTAACGATGCTGCTAACTTGGTGAATTCTTTCGTTTGCAGGTAGTCCATGTTTACTTCCTTCGCTTCGAAGGCATAAACATTCGGTTTTAGTCGCTCTACGATAACGCCCATCTTGCCCAATAGTTCTATGAGCTTGAGTACGTCACGTATCTCCGGTACATTCTCGATGATTACTCGCTCCGAAGTAAGTAATACGGTACAAAGTACTTGCAACGCTTCGTTTTTGGCTCCCTGCGGTTCGATGCTGCCCGATAATTTGGTGCCGCCTGTGATCTCGAAGCTTCCTCCCGTTGCGGTAGAGGTTTCAGTAGGGTTATTTGCCACGGTTGTTGAATCCATTACGTTTTTTAGCCGTACGGTTGATGTAGTTGTTCTTATTGTTTTGATTGCGGTATTTCACGCCTGTGTCTTGCAAATCGATGAACTTAGTAGCCAATTTGGTTTCTTCGTTCAATTCTAATAATCCTCCCGAAAATTCTTTTAGCTGATCGCGAATCAATTCGTCACTCACCGTATCTCTATTCCATGTGAGGTAACTCATCTTCATAAAGTTGGCGATCGATTCTACTACTTGCTCTTTCTCTGTTCCTTCTTCCAACTTTTTCGCTTCTACAATCATCGATTCTACGATACTTCCGTAGTGACGCATGCGAATGTTTTTCTGTGGATAAGGAATGCGAGCAG
Source organism: Bacteroidota bacterium (assembly GCA_029547265.1). Lineage (GTDB taxonomy): Bacteria > Bacteroidota > Bacteroidia > AKYH767-A > OLB10 > CAINEC01. The sequence continues at coordinate 5,752 of JAKPPP010000079.1, read as the reverse complement.
GCTTTTTCTTAGTAGCCTCACGATCCGGCATAGGGTAGGGTGAGTCGCAGTCGAGTTGAAAGTCAGAGATGATGAACATATGATCCCACAACTTGTGCTTGTAGTCGGTCATGTCGCGCAGCTGCGGATTTAATATCGACATTGCATGTACGATAGTTTTTGCAGCATGTGTTCTTTCTTCTCTGGTAGGAAGCTGAATGGCGTATTGCACCATTTCCTGAATCGCTCTTCCGTATTCAGGGATAATAAGGGCCTCCCGGGCTGTATTGTATTCCATTAGGATAATTAAAGTTCTCTAGATGTGATAACGGATCTTCCGACGCGTTTATTGGGTCTTTATCATGACCTGCACTGCTACGAATCTACAAATTGTTTCGAGCGGTTTTGGGGCAGGTGCTAAACAAATATGAACAGGCAATTTAAGATAAAATCTGCTTAGTTCACTATTTTAAGTTTCGCAAATTTAAGCAACAGTTGCTTCTGTCCGTCATTATCGAATAAAATGATGGCTTTGTTGTCGGGGAAGCGTCCTTCTATGCTGATCACTTTTCCGTTTCCGAAGCGTTGATGTTCTACTTGCATACCTACTACTATCAAACTCGGATCGTCGGCTTTGAAGTCGGCCGCAGGCGTAAATGGCTTAGGCTGAGCTTGTCCCACTTTTTTGAAGCCTGCCGGCGCCGGACTACTTGTCGGCTTTGGTGCAGGTCGCGCAGGACCATTTTTCCCGTAAGTGGATCCCGCAGCCGGTCGCGAGCTATTTCCTCCCGCAGCCGGTTTGCGGTAGTTGCTTTGACTTCCACCGCCGTAACGATTGGCTCCTCCAAAAGGACTTCCGCTGCCCCACGATCCTCGGGTATCGTCGTCTTCGTAGTGCTTGGCTTCTTTCGGAGCAGCAATATCGAGACAGGTTTGGTCGATTTCATCGAGGAAGCGGCTCGGCTCGCACATCACCAGATTTCCCCAGCGATAGCGGCTTGCAGCATATGATAATGTAAGTTTTGATTCGGCTCTCGTAATGGCTACGTAGAATAATCGGCGTTCTTCTTCTAACTCATTTCTCGACTGCATCGCCATCTGTGAAGGGAAGAGATTTTCTTCGAGTCCTACCACATACACATTCTTAAATTCCAGTCCTTTCGCACTGTGAATGGTCATCATCATCACTTTGTTATTGTCTTGATCTTTGTCGTTGTCGGCATCGGTTAACAAGGCAATATCTTGAAGGTATAAATCGAGGGTTCTGAGTCCCGTTAAATCTTGCTCCGCCGAAGGCGCTTCCAATGGAACTGCTCCGTTATCGCTGAATTCTTTGATCCCGTTTAAGAGTTCTTGAACGTTTTCGTAGTGACTAATTCCTTCAGGAGTACGGTCGGCGTAAAGCTCGGTGAGGAGTCCGCAGGCACTCGCAATATGACTCGCTAACTCATACGCCGATTGATTCGGCATCATGATCTGCCAGCTTTTTATCATCGTAGCAAATTCAGCGATTTTATCTCTGATGCCGGAGTTTATTCCTGCACCAAATTGATTGATGTCGCTAATCACTTGCCATGGTGAAACATTCGAAGTAGCAGCCGTCATAATCACTTTGTCGAGTGTCGTTTTGCCGATACCGCGAGCGGGATAATTGATGATTCGCTTTACCGCTTCTTCGTCGTTAGGGTTAATAGCTAAACGGAAATAGGCTAGGAGGTCTTTGATTTCTTTTCGGTTGTAGAACGATACTCCGCCGTATACTTTGTAAGGAATGTTTAGGCGGCGTAGGGCTTCTTCCATCGAGCGACTTTGCGCGTTGGTGCGATAAAGAATAGCGAAGTCTTTATTGTGAAGCTGGTGGTTCATTTTGTCCTCGTAAATAGAACTCGCCACCATAGCTCCTTCTTCGTTGTCGGACAGCGCGCGCATCACCTTGATTTTTTCTCCGTGGTGATTGTCGGTCCAGACGTCTTTCTTCAACTGATTTTTGTTGTTCAATATTACGCTGTTAGCAGCTTGAACAATCATCTTCGTAGAGCGATAGTTCTGCTCTAACTTAAAGGTTTTTATCTCCGGATAGTCTTTCTCGAAATTGAGGATGTTCTGAATGTTGGCACCTCGGAAAGCATAGATACTTTGTGCATCATCACCCACCACACAAACATTCTGATGTTGAGCCGCAAGCTTGCGCACTATGATGTATTGCGCGAAGTTGGTATCCTGAAACTCATCAACCATCACATACTTGAACTTCGTTTGGTATTTGTACAATACATCAGGATGTTCTTGCAAGAGTTTCCAGGTGTAGTAAAGGATATCGTCGAAGTCCATAGCCGACGCCTTGAAGCATCGCTTGCTGTACAACTCAAATAACAGGGCCAGCTTCGGTTTCCCGCTCAGCTGATCGTCGTTGATGAGTTCAGTATTCTCTTTGTAGTCCTGCCAGTTGAATAAATTATTCTTGGCAGATGAAATACGATTTAATACCAACGATGGCTTATAAATTTTATCGTCGAGTCCTTGTTCTTTTAAGATATCGCGGATAAGTCCCTTGCTATCGTCGCTGTCGTAAATCGTGAAATTGGTAGGAAATCCGATTTTATCGGCCTCCATGCGAAGGATTTTTGCAAAAACAGAGTGGAAAGTGCCCATCCATAAGTTACGGGCTTCGTCGCCCACCACCTTGGAGATACGTTCTTTCATCTCGCGGGCAGCCTTATTGGTAAAGGTAAGTGATAATATATTGAAGGGATCGATGCCCTTTTCAATCAAATGAGCAATACGGTAGGTGAGTACGCGTGTCTTTCCTGAACCTGCACCGGCAATGATCATTACAGCTCCATCCGACTGTAATACTGCCTCTCTTTGAACTTCGTTAAGCTTCTCTAAATAACCTGACATACCCGCAAAGATAATCCTATCTCCCGTGCCGTCGGATATTTTTTTTCAACGAATCGACCTGAAAAGCGATATTTCCTAAGTAGTCAGTATCAGTGTTTTTGGGGCAAGGCTCAGAAATTTACTTTTCTGTTTTTTTAATAACTTATTTTTTGTTTCTTTATTCCTCCAAAACAACCTATCTATGAAAAGAATTTACTTAGTACTCATCGCTTTAATTGCGATGATGCTTCCACAGTATGGGAAGGCTCAATGTGGAATTCCCGGCTTCGATCAGATTAAAATTCACCTTACTACCGACACTTATCCCCAGGAAACCAGCTGGCGTTTGTTCGACAATACAGGTGTATTATTGCTCTCTAGTGTTCCGGGTATGGCCGGATCAACTTTTTACGAAGATTCAGTATGCGTACCTACCGGAACTTGCGTGAAGTTTGAAATTCAAGATTCTTATGGCGACGGTATCTGCTGCGCTTATGGGAATGGTTCTTACGAAATCCTTGTGAACGGAGCTGTTGCAGTCGGCGGCGGGTCATTCGGACATATCGAAACGCAATATGTGAATTGTCCTCCGGGAACTTCTTGCGGTGATCCTTTTGTAGCTACTACCGATTCAGTGTTTTCTGCTGTAGGTTCTTCTACATGGTATTCATTTACTCCCGACTCAACGGGTATGTATAATATCAGTACTTGTTTCCCTAATAATGTTTGTAATACTCGTTTGTGGGTGTATGATCATTGCTCAGGATTAATTTGGGATTCATTGTACTATGGTACTACTTATTTTAACGATGATGCTTGCGGTATTCAAGCTTATTTGCCTGCAGGATTTCAAGCAGGATTAACATATTACATTCGTGTTGGTGGCGACCCTAGTTGCTCTAACGATACAATCTCTTGGGAAATCACTTATGGTGGTCCTGTAGTTGGTTGTATGGATTCCACAGCGTGTAACTTTAATCCTTTGGCTGTGATTGATAACAACACTTGTATTTATCCCGGCGATCCGAATTGTAATCATGGTCCCGATTTAGTAGTTGATCAAAATGTATTGAGTAGCTCACTCTACACAGGAACGATTAACGGTAATGATGTTTGTTTAATTGGGGAAGGATGTATTGCCGGCTACGGACAAAGAGATATTATCAATTTTAGTACGCGTATTCGTAACGATGGTGATCAAGATTATTTCATCGGACAACCGGTTACAGGGAACTCACAATTTGTGTTCGATAATTGCCACGGGCACTGGCATTATGCAGGATATGCGAAGTATGAATTATACGATTCATTGCAGAATGAATTAGGAGTAGGATTCAAAAACGGATTCTGCGTACTCGATTTAATGTGCTTTACAGGAACAGCAAAATATGGCTGTAATAATATGGGAATTACTGCGGGCTGCGCCGATGAATATGGTGCGGGATTAGCTTGTCAGTGGGTTGATATTACCGATGTTCCTGACGGAAGATATACGTTAGTAGTAAAAGTAAACTGGGATCATTCACCTGATAAACTCGGACATGTTGAAACTAATTTCTCGAATAATACCGGTTATGTTTGTTTCAATTTATCGAGAGCAACAGGAAGTGCAGTAGCTACTGTTATTACAACTCCTTGTACACCAATTATTGATTGTGCAGGAGTTACTTTCGGAATTGCGAAAAAAGATTGTTTAGGTGATTGCAACGGTACGCGATTAAGTGGCGACTTAGATGTTGATGCTGATCGTGACTCATCTGACTTAGTAACTTACTTATCGGATATTATCAATGCAGCGGCGGTAGCTCCTTGCAACGACTTAAACGGCGACGGATCATTAACGATTACAGATGCAGCTAAGTTAAACGGATGTGTTCGTGATTCAGCAGGAACGCACGTACATCCGGGAAGTACGAATGTGTCGCATACACACTGTAATTTCCCAAGTAACTTAATTAATATAAATCACCATTTGAGCTTAGGGATATCTGCTGTAAATACAACTGACAAATACGTTGATATAGTAGTAGCGAATGCAGATGCGCGTATGTTAGCGGTTGACTTTAATATAACAGGATTGATGATTGATTCAATTACCAATTTAATTGCAGGGTTTAATCCTACTGTAGTAGCAAATCCTACAACAGGAAGAATAGCAGCCTTAGCAATTGATGAGGTATCATTGGTGAAACAGACAGCATTAATTCCATGTTTCCGCGTTTACTATTCAACTTTATTGTCGAATACAATTTGTATTGGTCAAATATATTCATCGGTAAATTCAGATTACGAAGAAATGGTGAATACGATTGTGAACGGATGTGTAACAGTTACGGGTGTAGGACATGTTTACAGCAATACAATGTTACACGTAGTGCCGAATCCTTCAAAAGATGTATTCAATGTTAGAAGTGATGTGTTAAACGGACAAGAAGCAGAGGTAACTATTTATAGCGCACTCGGGAAAATTGTATTCAAGAGCACAGAAATGATCAGTTCAGGAAAAGATATCAGCATCGACTTCTCCGACAAAGCAGAAGGCATGTACTTGTTAGAAGTAAAAACTAAAGAAGTTACTGCAACAACAAGATTGGTGAAGATTAAATAAATTGAAAGTTGAAGAAATAAAAAAGGCGATCCGTTTGGGTCGCCTTTTTTTATTTAAGGCGACCTCTAAAATCCTCTCATGCGAGGCTTGAAGATTTTTTTTAAACCGGAGATTGCGGATGTATGTTTTATTAGTAATTTTATTATTGTCTAATTAAAAAAAACACCTGCTGCACCGGTTAAAGTGCTAATGCAATGATATTCGAAAGTAATTCCAAAAGCACTAAATTTGTATAATGCTGCATTCTACTAATCCCATTTTCAACTTGAAATCGCATATTGTTTC
>JAKPPP010000248.1 GCA_029547265.1 Bacteroidota bacterium | reverse complement strand
TTTCAACTTAAATTCATCACTAAACACCCGGCGACGGCGTTCTTCTTGACTTAATTTGTACTGTTGTTTCGTTGCCATTTTTTATCGTTTTTAAGGTTTTGTTCCCTTTTAAACGGTCAACGTATTTCAGGCACTGACATTCGAGGTTCGAGGTTCGAGGTTCAAGGTTTCGCGATGCGAGAGGCGAGATGTCAGTAAGTTGGAATTTCACTTCCTGAATCAGAAATCACCTGCTTAGAGCCGATATGGTCATCTTCAAAAAATAAAAGCCGTACGGAACACCGCCCTGACGATGACTATCAGGGTTAAACGCAACAAAAAATCCTTTAAAATCCATTTCAAATTCTGTCATCCGCGTTCAAAATAAATGCGCTCGCATTCCAAAATTCAATCCCGATAGCTATCGGGACAAAATTCAAAATTCAAAATTCAAAATTCTCAATTAATCAATAACCCAATATCTTCATCATATTCTTCGCACTTTGTTCTTTAGCGAAGAGGCGTGTGGTGTATTCTCCGTCTTCGTCGCGGTCGATTAGGACGTGCTTTGGTGCAGGGATGAGGCAATGTTGTATTCCGCCGTAGCCTCCTAAGCTTTCTTGGTAGGCGCCGGTATGGAAGAATCCTAAGTATTGAGTTTCGTCTTTTGCAGCTTTCGGTAAGAATACGCGGCTGCGAATCGATTCCATGATATAGTAATCATCGCTATCACAAGTAATTCCTCCTAAGTTCACACGTTGGTATTCATCGTCCCAATTGTTGATGGCTAGGAGAATGAATTTCTGTTTTATACCCCAGGTGTCGGGTAGGGTGGTGATGAACGAGCTGTCGATCATACTCCACACCTCATTGTCGTTTTGTTGCTTTTGTCCCACAACCGAGAATAGAATCCCCCCGCTTTCGCCCACAGTGAACGAACCGAACTCAGTAACGATGGTTGGTTCTTCTACTTCGCGCTGATCGCATGCCATTTTGATCTGACGGATAATCTCGTCGGCCATATACTGATAGTCGTAGTTGAAGTCGAGTTTGGTACGAATAGGGAATCCGCCTCCGATATCGAGCATTTCCAACTCAGGACAAATTTTCTTCAACTCACAGTATAAGTTGATGTTCTTTTGCAATTCACTCCAGTAGTATGCTGTATCTTTAACTCCGGTATTAATGAAAAAGTGGAGTAACTTTAGCTCAACATTCGGGTTGTCTTTGATGTGAGTCTTGAAGAATTCGATAATCTCGTTGTAACGGATACCTAAACGGGACGTATAGAATTCGGCATTTGGCTCCTCTTCAGCAGCAATGCGGATTCCGATCTTAACTTTACCGGTATAGTTATCACGGTAATAGTTGAGTTCTTCCTTGTTATCGAGGATAGGGATTACATTCGTAAATCCGTCGTTCATTAAATCGATAATGCCATCGGTATAGTTTTCACGCTTAAATCCGTTGCAAAGGATGAAGCGGTCTTTCGCAATTTTATTATTTTCGGCAAGTTCGCGGATAATAGGAATATCGAAAGCCGAAGAAGTCTCCAAATGGATATCGTTCTTTAAAGCTTCGTTAAGTACAAATTCAAAATGGGAACTTTTTGTACAGTAACAGTACATATAGTTACCTTTGTACCCGGCTTTGGCCATCGCTACATTAAAAAGGCGTGTCGCCTTCTGGATCTGAGAACTGATCTTTGGTAAGTAAGTGATTTTAAGCGGAGTTCCGTACTGTTCAATGATGTCCATTAAAGGAACACCATTAAAATGAAGGGAATTATCAACAACTTCAAATCCTTCTTGCGGGAATTCAAAGGTCTGTTCGATTAGGTCAACGTAGCGGTTCTTCATAAATCCAAGTGAGTTACTTTGTAAAATTTATGCGAATGTAAGTAACTTGGATTTCAAAAGAAAGAAGAATTTAAAATAATGTTTTAGGTGTAATTGCCTGAAAATCCATTAAGTCGAAACTTGAATAAACAGTTTCGGTAATTGCGGATTAATAATTGAATATCAATAGTATAACTAGATAAATTAGTGTTTTATGCATAAGAAAATCAGAATAATTGAAGTTAAATCGGAGCTTGGAGCCGGAACTCGCGGTGCCAGTTTAGGCCCGGATGCAGTGAAAATCGCGGCATTCGACTATGGCTCGAACTTATTCAACAAGATACCTTCAACTGAAGTAACTGTCGATAATAAGTTATTATTCGAACCTCAAGGGAGTCCCTATGCTAAGCGACTTCGACCTATCGTTGATATATACGAGCGCCTTGGCAAAACCTTGGTAGATACTTATAAAGCAAAGGAGTTCCCTATCATCTTAGCCGGCGATCACAGTACTGCGGGTGGAACAATTGCCGGGATAAAAATGGCGCATCCGAAAGCCCGATTGGGGGTAATCTGGATTGATGCACATGCCGATTTGCATTCACCTTATACTACGCCGACAGGTAATGTTCATGGTATGCCATTGGCTGCGACATTAAACGAAGACAACAGTGCCAACAAAATGAACAAGCCTGATAAAGAGGCGGTGGAGTTGTGGAATAAGTTGAAAAAGGTAGGAGGGATATCTCCGAAGATCAATTATAGCGACTTAGTTTTTATCGCAGTTCGCGACGTAGAGCCGGAAGAGACATACCTAATGAAGAAGCATAAGATCAAGAGTTTTACTACCAACGACGTAAAACGTCACGGGGTAGAGAAGATCGCTCGTGATGCCTTAGCTTACTTAAATAACTGTCAGTTGATCTACGTTTCATTTGATGTCGACAGTATGGATAGCTCCATTTCCAAAGGAACCGGTACACCTGTTCGCAACGGTATCACCGAAAAAGAAGCGGGTTCCTTATGCGTTCGATTGATACAAAACGAGAAAGTATGCTGCTTCGAAATTGCCGAAGTAAATCCTACGCTCGACAAAGAAAACCTCATGGCGGAAAACACCTTTGAGATCTTGCAGAGAGTAGTGGCGCAGATAGCTTAGTGGATTTTGAATTTTGAATTTTGGATTCGGTATGGGTGGAGTTTATAGGTAATGACCGAATGACTGAATGATTGAATGTATGAATGGGAGAGAGAACGAATGTTTGCTCTCCCATTTTGTTTTTAAACGATAGTCAAAAAAATGGGCCGCAGATTACGCTGTTCTCGTCTAACGACGAGAGGCTGGTTTGTTATGATCTTGTCTTCGACAAGAGGATAAACATCGTCTTCGACGATGCGACGATGCGCTGATACGGCGAAGCCGGGTTGGGAAAAATGACTGAATGACTGAATGACTGAATTGATTTTCGTTATTCAATTAGTATATTTGTAAAATGACAAGTCTCGTTGACATAAAGAAAATTCTTTTGGCGAATAAGGAAAGGCTAACTAAGAAATATGGCATTTCTTTGATTGCTGTATTTGGGTCATATCAAAGAGGTCAACAAATAGAGAATAGTGATGTAGATATTTTGGTTGATTTTAAGAAACCAATTGGAATTGAGTTCGTTGATTTAGCCGATGAATTAGAGCAGATTTTGAAACTTAAGGTTGATTTAGTATCAAAAAAAGGTGTGAAAGATGCATATTTTAAGTCAATTGAAAGTGAATTAGAATATGTCTAGACGAGAAGCAAAACTTTTGTTGAATGATATTTTAGATTCGATAGAGAAAATTAGAATCTATGTTGATGGATATAATTTTGAGTCTTTTTTAGCAGATTCAAAAACTTGTGATGCAGTTATCAGGAATTTTGAAATAATTGGAGAAGCGGCGAATCGTTTACCTGATGAAATTCGTGAGCAATATCCTGATATAAATTGGTTTCGCATTAGGGGATTTAGAAATAGAATAGTTCATGATTATATGGGTATTGATTACTCCATTGTTTGGACAATTATAGAAAATGATTTGGAGGTTTTTGTGACAGGAATTTCAAAAATATTGTCTGAAATTTAGTTCTTATTCAGGATTGGTTGAGATTGTAATCAAAAACTTAAAGAACGGGAGAGTGATTGAATGATTGCTCTCCCATTTTGTTTTTAATCAACTGAAGAAACTATATGGGCCGCAGATTGCGCTGTTCTCGTCTAACGACGTGAGGCGGGTTTGTTATGATCTTGTCTTCGACAAGAGGAAGAGTATCGTCGACTAATTAGATGTTTAAACGCCCCGAGGTGTCAGGCAGCGATTTAGCAGCGGGCGCAACGTTGGATTTGATTAAAACTTACTTAAGTTAATCGCTGCAAAAAAAAATACATACCTGTACCGTAACAAGCGACAAAACCTTAGACTAAATCATAATAACTATAAAAATCAGCGGTACTGACGATTTCTCCTTCGTCGAAATGTCAGTACGTATCCGCCCATTCCAACGGCGTCAGCCACCTTCGGTGCTAGCAATCCTTTAAAATCCATTTTAAAATCCTTTCATCCGTGTTCTAATCTGAATTTCGTTATGATTGATGAAACCAATGGTTGCCCAATCCTAAATCCCCTGCAGTAGAGTCGATATAGTCATATTCAAAAAACAATTTCCGTACGACACACTGCAGGGCTTCGCAAAATTCATTGTCAACTTTCACTTGTTGAATTTTAAATTTTTTAGAGGTTGAGAATCGTTTATTTTAAACGACTTTTGCAGTAATAATCTGAATTATGTTATTTGAGCCGGAAATTAAAGTGGCCGTTGCTGAGGCCATGCAGAAATTATATGCCATCACGCTAACTCCTCAGGAGGTGTCGATTAACGCCACTCGCAAGGAGTTCGATGGTGATTTGACTGTTGTAGTTTTTAATCTGGCGAAGCAAGCCCGCAAAAGTCCCGATCAGCTGGCGAATGAATTAGGGGCAGCTATCATGGAGTCGGCGGCTCCCGTTTCGTCGTTTAACGTGGTTAAAGGATTTTTGAATCTCGTAGTGAAAAGAGAATTGTGGTTGTCTACCTTCCAGTCTTTTTCGTCATCCGGCTATCCCGTTTTACCTCTGAATAATCCTTCTGAGAAGCCATTGTTGGTGGAATATAGTAGTCCGAATACGAATAAACCGCTCCACCTCGGACATCTACGCAATATTTTATTGGGTTATTCGGTAGCGGAGATCTTGAAAGCGGCGGGACATCCTGTAAAGAAAGTAAACCTGGTTAACGACCGCGGTATCCATATTTGTAAGTCGATGATAGCTTGGCAGAAGGTGGGCAACGGAGAGACTCCCGAGTCATCAGGCATGAAAGGCGATCATTTGGTAGGTAAGTACTACGTTG
>JAKPPP010000076.1 GCA_029547265.1 Bacteroidota bacterium | reverse complement strand
CCCAATACTGCTTCCTCCAGGTCAACTGCTTGGGGAGGTAACTTTCCCGGCATTAAATCCTGAGGAACAATTTGCTTAGAAGTGGCTTTTCTTCTGGTAATCGGTTTTTCGGCGCTCATATTTCAAATTTACGACACGGATCTTAGCTGTGCACGAATTATTTTCGAACAAAAACGGATGCAGTTATTGTTCAGTGATTTATTTTATCGACAACAAAGCCGGCATCCTTAAAATACCGGCTTCGCATTATTATTCAGGTAATATACGATTATCCTTCTTTGTAAACACCCATCGAGCAGAACTTATCGATGCGACGCTTTACACGCTCCTCAGGAGACAATCCGCTTAATACTCCAAGATGCTTGATAATTTCAGCCTTAACGGTGTCGAACATCTCTCCCGGATTAGAATGTGCACCACCTACAGGCTCTTGAACAATACCATCGATCAACTTCAATTTATTCATGTCGATAGCGGTTAATTTCAATGCGTCGGCAGCTCTTTCTTTGTTATCCCAATTTCTCCAAAGAATACTTGAACATGATTCAGGAGAAATTACAGAATACCAAGTGTTCTCGAGCATCAGCACTCTGTCGCCGATACCGATTCCTAAGGCTCCGCCCGATGCACCTTCACCAATGATGATGCAGATTACAGGAACCTTCAAAATCGACATCTCGTAGAGATTACGTGCAATGGCTTCGCCTTGTCCGCGTTCTTCTGCTTCGAGTCCAGGATAAGCACCCGGAGTATCTATCAAGGTAACGATAGGTTTATTAAACTTCTCCGCCAATTTAAAGAGGCGAAGCGCTTTACGGTAACCTTCAGGATTTGGCATACCGAAGTTGCGGTACTGACGCATCTTGGTATTGTTACCTTTCTGCTGGCCAACAAACATAACTGTTTGTCCGTTGATCTCACCAAACCCGCCAATCATCGCTTTATCATCTTTCACCTGACGATCACCGAATAATTCAGTGAAATGTCCGTCGGTAATTGCGTTGATATAATCGAGTGAATATGGTCGTTCAGGATGGCGCGATAACTGTACGCGTTGCCATGCAGAAAGATTACTGTATAGGTCCTTTCTGGTTTTTTCAATTTTTAATTCAAGGTCTTTAATGACGCTATCAACGTTCACTTTACCTTTCTCCTGTATTTGTTTAGCTTTCGTCAACTGATCCTGCAACTCTTCCAGGGGTTTCTCGAAATCCAACAGCGCGTTGCTCATGCTGAGATTTGTTTAGGGTGACAAAGATACCCGAAAATAAAAAAAAGTAGATTCGCATCGGCAAAGTTTCTTGTTATTGATACTCATATGATTTCATTTCCTCATTGTAAAGTTAATTTAGGGCTCCACGTTACGGAGCGCCGAAACGACGGTTTTCATAACCTCGAAACCATCTTTTATCCAGTAAAATGGACAGATATTTTAGAAATTACGGAAGGTGGAACCGATTTTTTCAATTTGAATATCAGCGGATTAACCATCTCCGGCGACTTAAAAAGCAACCTGCTGTACAAAGCATTGGCCATAGTTAATGCCGAGCATCCCTTACCTCCTATTTCGGTTCATTTACACAAGATTTTGCCCATGGGAGCGGGTTTAGGTGGGGGCTCATCGGATGCAGCTTTTATGCTAAAAATGCTGAATCAGCACTTCAAATTGGCGATTCCGACCTCAATATTGACCGAAATGGCAGCCAAATTGGGTAGCGATTGTGCATTTTTCATCGAAGAAACGCCTAAACTAGCCACCGGAAGAGGAGAAATTTTAAGTCCGATTTCGGTTGATTTAAGCCCCTATTCCATCGTTATTGTGATGCCACCAACAACAGTTGGTACAGCAGAAGCCTATAGCTGGATTACTCCAAAGCAACCGAAAGCATCGTTAAAATCAATTATCGAGATGCCGATTAGTGAATGGAAAAATCATTTGATTAACGACTTTGAAGAACCGGTGATGCAACATCGTCCTATAATTCGCGAGGTTAAAAATTACTTATACGAAAAAGGAGCTGTTTACGCTTCTATGAGTGGTAGCGGAGCTGCAGTATTCGGAATTTTCAATAAAAATGAAAAGCCGGAAATCGAGATTGAAAATTGCATTGTTAAGTGGGAAGAATAATTAAGAAAATAAGAGTAGAAATATCTAGTAAATTATCGAACGATTAATCTTTTTATAAATGAACCGCATCGACCGACTCCTTGGCATTCTTACCTATTTACAATCGAGGAAATTTACGACTGCCGAAAAAATTGCTGAACGATTTGAGATTTCCGTTCGTACTGTTTATAGAGATATAAAAGCGCTGAATGAACAGGGAATTCCTATTGG
>JAKPPP010000204.1 GCA_029547265.1 Bacteroidota bacterium | reverse complement strand
GTTATCTTTTTTGCATATAGTTACCTCTGATGCAGGTTTACATTCGTAAACGTTCAAAGTTAAGCTTCCTTCGTTATCCCCCATTCCGCCTTGATTATTATTTACACCACCGTTGTACCAATCAGAATACCAATCGGAAATAACAAATTTTACGTTAACGTTGGAGCTTGCTGAATAAAGTTTTTTATAAGTATGGTTATTAGAATTGTAGTTACCCCAATTAACAAGACCAATTATTCCTGTTCCCCAATCGGAAAGCAGGGAAGTAACACCACGATAAATTGCATTCGCGCCGATTCCAAAGCGAGGATCTAATGAAGCCCAAGCACTTGAGGCATTTTCTTCAGTAGCGTAGCCCGCATCGGCGCGGTGGATATCATTATTTTTTGGTACGCCACCATATCCATACTCGCCAACTGCCTCAAATAAGTAAGTTTTGCCTCCGGTTAAAGAAATTGTTTCACCATCATAATCTTTCGAAGAAATGGTCGTTGAAGAAAGTTGACTTTCTACCGTTCCCGATGGGCAACTATCTTCTCCACCATAGATAGGAACCAATTTACAGGTTGGGGTACAGAAGTTTTTTCCTTCTGTAACTCCATCTATTCCGTCACATTGTTCAGAATCTTGATTTTTTATTCTATCACCACAGTAAGGAACATAAGTATTGGTAAATGTACAGGTAATCGTTTCACCAGCATCCAGTTCCAAATTCGAAGCTGTCTCAGTATCTCCAAGTGAGCTGCTACAAGAAGTACTTGTTAGAGTCCAGCCTGTTGGGGTTGTCTCGCTTACCGAATAAGTGCCTGCTCTAATATACCCACTGTCGTTCTTTCCGCCATCGGTTAATGAAAAACCATCACTATCATAACTTGCAGTGAAATCAAATGACTGTGTAGAGCCATCCGGTAAAGTTTCTTTTTGAACAATAATTTTACCTTTTAACTCGTTGGTAAATGTACAAGTAACTGTTTCCCCTGCAGCGAGATTTATATTTGCTTGATAAGGATTAGTCGTGTCGACAGAGCTATTCCCAGTTGGATCTACACATGTTAAGCTAGTTAAACCCCAACCTGAAACATTTTGCTCGGTAACTGTATAAGTTCCGGACGTAATATTTGAAAATGTTTTGGTATTTGAAGAAGCCGGGTCGGTGTCGTCATCAAGTGAAAAACCGGAAAGTCCGGTTCCTGTGGTTGTAAAAGTAAAATCCTGAGAACTGTCCGGTTGAGCATCTTTAATAATAGTAATA
>JAKPPP010000199.1 GCA_029547265.1 Bacteroidota bacterium | reverse complement strand
GCGGGCTATCCATGTTTGTTTTTCGTATGCCATTTATATTATCTCCAGTGTGTAAGTTACAAGCAATTGTACGTTTTCGTTTTTTGCTATGTTTACGTTTACGCGTGATATTAAAGTTGTATCGCTGAATAAACCGATTTCACGTATTGTAAAATTAGATTCATCAGGAGTTAACGATGTCTTAGCAGTAAAGTTTATAGTTCCACCTGTTACGGTTGAAATAGCTTTCCGGAAAAGCTCATTACCTAGCGCGGAGTCAGTTCTTGCCGCTGTTGCCGTTCCGTCGCCTGTAGCTAAATGAGTAATAGGGATTGATGTTGACGTACCCGCAAGACAATTATAAACGGCAGTAAAAAAGTTTTGAACAACGACATTTTTAATGCGTTCTTTTTTTATTAGTTTTCCGTCTTGCCATTGCTCAATATGATACACCCCGCAAGCTTTTAATTTATCTTTCAAATTTCCTCCTTTATACGCTCGGATAGAATCCGTCAAGTTCTGGATCGCTTAAGTCAGTTCCATCAGTAGGATAATATATGTTCCCGAGTTCGATTATTGACCATGTTTCATTAGCAGTTAAGCTGTCGCCGATGTTTGATGATTTATAGACTTTAACGTCTGCGCCTTTTGATTTTTCAGCATCAATCAATACAGTTCCATAGCGCGCAAAATAGCCTTTGTTTTTAAGCACTAAGTCAATCCAGACTTTACCAGCACCGAAGTTCGTTATTGTACGCTCTGTAATTACATATTGACCGACTATGTTTAATGACGGCTTGTTAATATCCCAAACAGTATATAGCCCGGTTGATGATATATCCGTACACGCACAAGTGACCGTCTGATCCCGTTCGCCGTATGCGGTTAAAAGATTTGCGGCTCTTTCTTCGGCATCATCAAGATTGTCTATAGTTTCATCGGTTAAGACGTTTTCAATAATTCCGCTTGTGCCATTAAGAGCGTGTATTTCAGATTTTAAAACATCGTTAGTAGCATTTACGACAATCTCATAATAACCATTATAGACAACAACAACCAAATCCCCTGTTGTCGGTTTTGTTGTTGCCGCTGAATTGAGAGTCAGCTGCTTGTCTCCGATAGTAAAAAGAAAAGTAAAATCTGGATCGTCTTCATTGACACCGATCTTCCCAACGCCGACTAAAGAACCATTTATTGTTGCACCGGTTACGGATTTAATCTGATAGCCCGTAGGGAAAACTGCTTGCTCTGCCGCCCAGTAACAAGACTCTGTTTTCGTGCTTGTTTCTTCCGTCGCTCCGGTAACGTACTGCACAGTGCGCATTTCCCCGTTTTCTTCCGATAGTTTAAGGCGTGTTATATGTGTCGGCACTGTCATTTGAGGCATTGACCCACGAGTTAAGAAATAAAACTTCTTATCTCCCGAAACATAGAAAGATGCGTTTACATCTTCAGCAAGCTCAAAGAGCACGTCATAAAGACGCTGAAAAGATATATTGTAATTTTCGTATAATTGCTCAGTTTCTGATATTGCACCGAGCGTTATTCCTTCAGCGGAAATATAATTATCAAATAAATATTCAATAATTTCATGCGTGTATTTACCGGTGAAAGAATCCGACACAAGACGATTATTGAATATAGTTTCACCGCTTAAAATATCAAGTCTATATCTTATCGGCTCATACGCAGTCGAGAACTCCATCGTTTCCGCTGACTGAATTATGCCCCAGAAAAACGGAGTTGTATCGAAATATAAAGTTACGTCCATAAGCGACCGCGGAACGTCTTGACCTGATTCAACTTTAATATCGATAGACGATGACGAAACCGCGCCGCCCTGCTGCGTTATACTATAAGTATCTGCAAGACGGTATTCTTCGCCGTGGATAAAACATTTAATATCCATAAGCCGCTCCAGCAAATTTATCTATGTATTTAAACGCGGCTCTTCCTATTTCGCGACCGTCGGCAACGATTGTAGCGACAAGATTATTGTTAAGGTTAATAACTTGATTCGGTGTTGATGTTAAAGACGGCATCATTCCACCGGCTAACGAGCTTATGCCGTTTCTGACTGACATCATCGCTTTTGTTTCGTCTGCGGTGTAGACTCTCGAATGCGCCGGGAGTTCTATGAGTTCTGGTCCTTCTTCACCGACAATCGCAAGTCCACCCGGAGCGTCTTGCGTTCCTTTTGCGAAGCCGAAGAAACGGCCACCGCGACGACCCGGTAGCATGTCTTTGACATTCCTTTTAATGTATTTCCAAACGCCCGAAGCAATGTCAGAAAACCACCCCTGAATCCATCCCCAAACAGTGTCTTTAAGGTTGTAAAATAAACTATTTACTGCTGACTGTAAAGAATCTAGAAGATATTTAGTGATTAAACCGCCCGCGGAACTTATACCACTACCAAGTGCCGACATAAATGCCGATCCGAGGCTTGACGCGATGTTGTAAAGATAAGAAAAAGCAGATTTAATACCGTTGATTAAACCAAATATTAAGTTGCGTCCGATGTCGTACATTACACGCGAAGGCGAATGCATTTTGAAAAATTCTTTTATCTTGTCGATAAAATCAGTAAACTTTTTCTTTACAGAATCCCAAAGAGCCGGAGCTTTCATTATCCCTTCTGCTAATCCAAGAAATAAGTTCTTGCCGGCATCACGCATCCCTTTATATAATCCTTTAGCAAGTGCGCCCGGCATTTTAGCAAATGCAATTATTAAAGCCTTGATTAAGTTAGGCATTTCTTTCATCATTGCAATCGGAAACTCGACTGAAAAGGCAACCGCTAACTGAGGCATGCCTTCCGCAAGTGCTTCTACAATCATCGGAAAATTCTTGACAAGCTCTGTTGCTATAACCATAATAAGCTCACCGACCGCGCGCGCTATAAATGCGGCGTTCTGAGCAATAACAACAAACGCCTCAGTCAATGCTTGTATTATCGATGAGACTATTTCCGGAGCTATTTCGGTCAATCTTTCGAGCACTACCATTAAAACTTTAATGAAAGCTTCTATGATGTCGGGAAACTTTTCCGCGAGCTTTGCAATAATCGCGACAACCACATTAAAAAACGCGCTCACTATTGCATCAGCATTATCGACAATAAAACTTAATACTACATCAATGACATTCCCGATTGTTTCTATGATTACCGGCAAGTTTTTTGTTATTTCTGAGATAAAGTCTTTGACAAGGTTTAATGCCGTTTGTGCAAAGATAGGAATTGAACCAAGGTCTTCGTTGAAAAACTCTATAAGCCCGTCTATCATTGATTTAAAATTATCAAACATTTCCGTCGGGTTAAAGTCGATCATAAATGTAAACACGTCCGAGAATAATTCCCACGCGTTAGAAAAGGCATTTGCTATATTTTCGACAAGGAATTTAACCATTTCAGTCGCGGCGTGAATACCTTCGTTTATATGGTACGCTATTTCTTCAGGTATTCC
>JAKPPP010000197.1 GCA_029547265.1 Bacteroidota bacterium | reverse complement strand
GTACAGATTTGCCCGCCATTATATTTCGGTAAAGAATCCATTGGTGGCGATTGATGTGCATACTGGCTTAAGCAGTCGCTTGCACCCGTTTCACTTCGATTTTGCTGACTTTTGGTCGCATTCCAGAATAATTAAGATTGACGATCGTGAATATCAAACTTTCGATCTATCTCACCAAGCTCTTTATTTGCTATATCATGCGTTTAAGCATTATTATTTTAAGTTGATTTGGATTATTGACTGCCGACAAAATACTAAATCACCTGATTTCGATAGAGCCGATTTACAACATCTAATCCAGAAATATGACCTGTCCCGGGTATGGAATATCTATAATCGGGTTTCATCTGATTTGTGGAATGACTCACTGCAATTGTTTGAATATCCTAAAGTAAGATGTTCGGGATTGTCTCATAAAATAAATGCAGAGGTAATCTTGCAAGGGGGACTGTTTACCTCACTGGCACGAGCCCGAATCTTACTGCCGCTGATTTATTTACCAAGGTTGTCTCAAAAATTAGCATATTTATGGCGGCAAATGTTTCCGCCCCGCGCTGTGATATGGGATTTTTACACATCTCCGAATTTGAAGCCGACCTGGCGTAATTACTTGCGGCTAAGACGCCAGGCGGTGTCTGAATTTTTCAGAGTATAATCAAATTTAAAGATAAAATTGGCACCTTATTTAAAAATATATTATTCAGATTATCAAAAACTTAATAGGCAAATACCTAATATTTTTGGGCAAATGCGGAACTTTTATATTGGAAATAAGGATATTATTTTTAAAATTACATTGTACGAGTGATATTAAAATATGTCGAGAATATTGATAACTGAAAATGACATAAAATCCTTTCCATTTATTGATTTTGGAAGTTGGTAATTACCGGTAGTATATAGCGAAATCCGTGCTTTTGTGAGTGAAGTCACGACAGAAGTTTAGTAATTAACGCAAAATATTCTGAAATTAAGACGGATTTGTTCTTTTAGCCTCGTCGCTGAATGTAGTTGACGGGGCGGAGCCTTTGGAAAGGATCGGTAACTCAGGTTCGGCGCCAAATTCTAACCGCTAGTAAATAAAAGACTAATATCTCATTGAAATTAATTACTCTATCTGGGAAGTAACTATGAAAGTGCCCTTGCTCGATTTAAAAGCCCAATTAACTACCATACGGTCTGAAATGCTGAATGCCATTACGGCGGTATTGGATTCAACCCAATACATTATGGGTCCAGCGGTAGCTGAGCTTGAAGAAAAGATCGCCGATTACTGTGGCGTGAAATATGCTGTTGGAGTGAGTTCTGGCACTGACGCTTTGTTAGTTGCTTTAATGGCATTAGATGTTAAACCCGGCGATCTGGTCCTTACGACGCCTTATTCATTTTTTGCAACGGCTGGAGTCATCGCACGTTTAGGAGCGCGCCCGGTTTTTATAGATATTGATCCTCGTACTTTCAATCTCGACCCAAATCAACTGCATGACTGGTTTATCAAAAATCCCAAGCAAGTAAAAAAGGTCAAAGCCATTATTCCGGTTCATCTATACGGTCAGTGTGCCGATCTCGATCCGATTTTAGAAATTGCGGGCAAGTACAATATACCGGTGGTCGAGGACGCCGCGCAGGCTATTGGAGCCAGTTATCCCTCGAAAAATGGCATTAAAAAAGCCGGTTCACTGGGTAAAATGGGTTGCTTCTCCTTTTTTCCGAGTAAAAACTTAGGCGGAATCGGCGATGGTGGAATGGTTGTCACTGATGACTCCGCGCTAACTGAAAAATTAATCAAATTGCGTAATCACGGTTCCCACCAGAAATATT